>JADYXS010000600.1 GCA_021772155.1 Candidatus Obscuribacter sp. | reverse complement strand
CGCTCGTAGAGCGTGGAATGTTAGAAGAGTACTTTTTCGATTGTCCTTATTGCTGGGAGCAAATCAGCATGCTCCTTGATGTCAGCGCAGGCGGACAAGCCTACGTCGAGGACTGCGAAATCTGTTGCAACCCGATTTCAATTTCTTACGGTGCCGAGGACGGTGCGGTCGTTACTTTTTCCGCAGACCCGTTGCAGCAGTGACAGCCGACCGTTGAGTGCAGTTGCGCGCCTGCCGCGTTACGTGCCGATTTATTCAGCTGCTTGGCACTCTTTGCCGGGATAGAATGCATGAATCACTCTAGGCGGTTCCTGACAACGACATGATCACACTGAAAATCAACAGCGTCCCAACTTTGTTCATCAAGGCTTTTAACGGACAGGACGTGCGGACTATCGTGGAGTTCGTGCGCGAGGCTGCAAGCTTTTATGCAGGTTCCGAAAATACTGTTCTCTTCATTGACACTCCCATTACCGGTGCCACCGTGGAAGCTGTTGAAAAGTTGAAGGACGAGGGATTTCGCGTGGCTTTCCGTGATCACCACGGAATTGACGGCGAACCGACAAATGATCGTGAGCAAAAAGTTGTCTCAGCCACGGCCAAGCTTCATCAGCTGCTTGGACAAGACTGCAAAATAACCGTGCGAAGATTGCATCCGGCATGCAGTACACTTGTGAGTCCCGGCGAGTTTAAAGACGCCGTGGCAATCATTGCCGATCCTGACCCCGACGGACTGACTGCTGCAATGAAATCGGCTGGCGTTGTGTATGATGAACTAGATCGAGATGCTGCAATTCTCGACGGTGCACCTCAGCTGCAGGTTACAGGAAGCCCTATTAGTCAGCTGTTGGCCAAGGGCGTCGCTGTAATTCCGTCATATGATGCAAGCCGTCCGAAAGATCGTGAAATTGCTACTCAGAGGCTTTTCGCCGATTGGCTGAAAGCCGTACAAGGCGATAAGACTGCCACGAGTCGCTTAGAAGAGCGGGTTGCAGAATACGACAGAGCCGTCCAGGTCTCGAACGCGCTGGCGAAAACAGCCACCATCGTCACACCGGGAGTGGTGCTTGTAGATGTGGCAGACAAAGATCTATATGACCCTGGAACATTGAACGCATTGCTAGAACAGATGCCCGGTTGCAAAATCTGGGTGATCAGGAAGTCGCTGGGACCAATTGCCGCTTTCCACGGCATCCAGTACAGTTTGGCAATTCCGAAGGCCTATCAGGATACTGTGGATCTGAGGACGCTCATTCCTACGGACGTAAAGTCTGATCCGGAAGGCGGTGTCATATCCAATGTCTCGTTTCTGTTGCACGTTTCCGAACCGGTTTGGTATTCCGAAGTGGTGCCTCGGATGAAGCAAACTATTTCTTGATCGTTCTTATGATATTGAACTGTGCGCGGAAAACAACATGACTGCGATGAAACGCCATATTATTGCCCTTATGCTGCTAGCCGTGATTGGTGCAGTTAGTCATCAGCATCCATGTCGCGCAGCAAATGGAATTTCGCCTGAATGGGTAAAAGCGAAAAGTGGCGAATTGTATTCTCTGTTTGCAAAGAATGACTTTGCGATGGACTTTGCGCTTCAACGTCCGTCGCAGAAGCGACTGAATGTGGTTCTGTCCATTCCCGCCGCATTTACAACTCACGACAATCGAGTCGACGGCGTTTATGTTCACTCAGGCAAAATTTACCGACAAGATTCCATCAACAAAGACCTTGGTGGTGCAATCGTCATTAAAAACGGCGAATGCAAAATGTTTGCTACGGCATCTGGTTCTTTGCTTACGCCGTCCCTGTTGCAATCCGTTCAGCAGTCCAACGGCTCTTTGTTCCAACAGTTTTTGATTGTTGCCAATTCAAGGCCGGCATCGTTTAAAGACAAGAGCAAGTTCCAGCGGCGAGCGATCTTAGAGTTTTGCGACGGCAGGTTTGGTATCGTCGAAAGCACGACTCCCATCACCTTCAGCACGTTCATCGCAGATCTGGTTTGCCTTGGAGTCAGAAATGCTTTGTACCTCGATATGGGTGCCTGGGATGAAGGATGGTACCGAAATTCTGGTACAGGCAAGGTGAAAGTTATTGGAAACGATCGGTCGCTTACTTACAGGCAAAGCAACTGGATCATTTTTCGGATGAAGACTGGGGCTGACAAAACGCCTCCGAACTGGAATGAGCTAGCGGAAGTTCGATTGAAACGCTAGCACCTTGCTGAATACCGCCGCCGTTGTAATAACCGTGCTGGAAAGTCTTGTCAATTGATAGATTCTGGCAATCAGGTCGCGAGCTCGAGATTCTGCATCTAGCTCACCTTTCGCCTGCATCTACAGGAACAAGGGAGAGGATGCAAACAGAAGTTGGAAAAACAGCGGGATCGCAACAACGATCAAACCTTTTTGTCTAATATTCAGTGAGTTAAGATAGAAGTTCAAGGTATTCTGTAGCGGTGAAGGATTCGCTTTATTGGGACTGGAATCGTGGCCAAGATCCTGCTTGTCGAAGATGATGCTGATTTGGCGTTGACCGTTGCGGATGTCTTGGAGTGGGAGAACTTCCGAGTTGAATCACTCGCTGACGGTGAAGAAGCTTCCCGTTATCTTGAAACCTTTGATTATGACCTAATTATCCTTGATGTCGATCTTCCTCGGATGAGCGGCATCGAAATCTGCCGTAGATTCCGCGCCCGTGAGGGCAAAACGCCCGTTATTATGCTGACTGGCAGGAGCACGATGGCTGACAAATCATCGGGCTTTCAAGCCGGCGCGGACGATTATTTGACCAAGCCTTTTCTCATGGAAGAACTGATACTTCGGATAAAGGCTCTTTTGAATCGGGCATCGAATATGTCTGGAAGCATTTTGAAAGCTTGCGATCTGGAACTTGAACCGGAAAAGAAGCGAGTATTTAAGGGCGGAATGCAGATCAAGCTTTCGCCTATCGAGTTTGCGGTGCTCGAATTTCTATTGCGCAACCGAGGCAAGGTATACAGCGGTGAGTCACTCCTAAATGCGGTTTGGCCTGCTGATTCTGAGCGCACACCGGATACGGTCCGCACATGCATTAAGAGGCTGCGCGAAAGAATTGACAGTAAAGGTGAGCCGTCGGTGATAAAGAATGTGCATGGTTCCGGGTACTGTATCGAGTGACTGCTCGGCCTGAGAGTCAATTCCACAAGAATTTCACACGGTTTTTGCCCGATATGGCTTAAAGCCTAACCTGCAGGGCATTCGGGCGATCAGATAGGTCTGGTACAAAACTGTCACAGTCAAAATGAGAAACTCAGCTTGTCCGGGGGCGGACTATGGGCGAGGGCTATTTCTTATGGTAAGTACGGCAGAAGATATTGGCACTGGTGACGCAAGTGCAGGGGCAGAGGCTCTAAGGGGAGCAGATTCAACGAAAGCAGACAGTTGGGTCGCCTTGGCCCCCGTGCTGCAGGCTGGTGCGTCTGATAAGGCTGTGACGCCTCAAGAAGTGCCTCAAGAATTCGGGTCATGCTCTATCGACATGGGAGTCGAGCAAGAATCGAAAGACGCTCCTGAACAGGTGTTGAAGAAAGCGACTTTGGACCAGAAACAGCAAGATTCGCCACTAGTGTCCTTGAGCAGGCGCGTGGATGAAGCCGTAGCGACGGAACAAAGAATTCGCGCTGTTACTCCTGAGGCAAATCAGGCCAGGCTAGCTGAAGCTGCGGCGCTTGGTGTTCCTCCCAATGCGACTCTTGAAGAGAGACAGCGCGCGTCTCAAGGCAAATTGCCAGGTCAGGGGCTATCCAGCACTGATGAACAGCAGAAAACTCGACAGTATGAGACGCATTTTCTCGGTCTTCCGCCAAATGCCACTTCCCAGGAACGTTTGGACGCTTGGAAGCAATTCGACCTAAATCGGGACATCAAAAGTTGTCTCGCTGATGAAGCTGCTAAATACTTTACTCCGGAAAATTTCAACCCGAAAAAGCAATCTGATACAGCGGATGTCTCTAACTTGGCGGCGAAAGTAGCTGATGTCTTTAACTTGGCGGCGAAACTGGATGATTCGCCGGGTTCATTTGCAAGTAGCCTCCGCATCCATTTGAAACCCGGTTATCAAATTCATAGTATCGCCGGTGGTGACAAATTCAGCATGAGTCTAATAGAAAATAATAAGCCGATAGGATTTTTGAATTTCGTCCAGCCAAATGGCTATATGTCCGGGATGCAACCCTCAGCCGATCGCAATAACCCACTCCGCCGCGCTCAAGCCGGACCAGGTGATGCCACCTCAGGCATGCAGTAACTCCTGGTCAACGGGAGCCCCTATCGGTTTCAGTTCCGCTAGGGTCAATCACGCATGGTCAGAGCAATGCGTTTGCGGCCAATATCCACGCTAACTACGCGAACGTTTACACGCTGGTTGACCTTCACGACTTCATGGGGATCCGTGACGTATTTGTTTGCTAGCTGGCTAATGTGAACCAACCCATCCTGGTGAACGCCGATGTCTACGAAGGCACCAAATGCGGTGACGTTTGTGATAACGCCTTCGAGCTTTAGTCCTTCCCTTAGATCTTCCATCTTCGTTATATCTGCCGAAAACTTGACCGGATTTAAAGGCTCCCGCGGGTCACGGCCAGGTTTGGCGAGTTCTTTGATAATATCGTTGATGGTTGGCAGACCAACTTTATCCGTTACGTACTTCGACGGGTTTATCTTTGCACGCAGGTCACCACTTTGAATGAGATCGGATACCGAGCATCCCAGATCCTTCACGATTGCATCGACCACACTGTAGCTTTCCGGGTGGACCGCACTGTTGTCCAAAGGATTTGCAGCGTCTCGGATTCTCAAGAATCCGGCCGCTTGCTCAAATGCCTTTGCACCGAGGCGCGGTACTTTCTTCAACTGGGCTCGGGATTTGAATGGACCTGTCTCGTTTCGAGCCGCAACTATGTTTCCTGCCAGCTGCGGCCCAAGACCGGAGACGTACGACAACAGTTGTTTGCTTGCTGTATTTAGCTCCACACCCACGCTGTTGACGCAGCTCATGACCACATCATCAAGGCTTCGTTTGAGTGCCGGTTGGTTGACGTCATGCTGATATTGTCCAACTCCGATGGATTTTGGATCAATTTTCACTAACTCCGCTAACGGGTCGATCAAACGCCGTCCAATTGATACTGCACCACGCACGGTAATGTCCTGATCGGGAAATTCTTCCCTTGCAACTTCGGATGCGGAATATATGGAAGCTCCGCTTTCATTCACCATTATGACCAGCGTTCCGGCAGGCAGCTGTTTGGCTGATATCAATTCGCGAACGAAGGTCTCAGCTTCGCGTCCGCCGGTGCCATTGCCGACGGCAACTGCTTCCATTTTGTACTTGTCGAATAAAGACAGAAATTTGCGCGCTGCCTCAGCCTGGGCATTGCCAAGTAAATACATCACGTCGTTGTGAAGCAATGCGCCTTGTTCATCTAAACAAACAAGCTTGCAGCCCGTTCTCATTCCTGGATCTACGGCCAGAACGCGTTTCCGCCCGAGCGGTGGTGCAAAGAGCAGCTCGCGAAGATTCTGCGTAAATACTTTGATTGCCTCCGCGTCAGCGCGCTCTTTCAATTGCGTACGGAGCTCACTTTCCATTGATGGTCCAAGCAGTCGCTTGTAGCTGTCCGCTATAGCAAGTGACACTTGATCCGCAGCTGGACCGCGCTGCTTCAAGAATCTACGATTCAATTTGTCTACTGCAGGTTCCACATTCGGTGCGATTTTTACCGAGAGAACTCCCTCGTTTTCACCGCGCAATATAGCCAAGACACGGTGTGAAGGTGCCGATTTGACGGACTCTTCCCAGTCGAAGTAGTCGCTGAACTTAGCTCCTTCGATTTCCTTGCCTTTGCTCACTACTGAATCAATGAAGCTGTTTTGTGTCCAGTGCAATCTCATTTCGGCTCGTGCAGGGGCGTCTTCATTTATCGTTTCTGCAATGATGTCTCGTGCCCCTGCCAATGCATCTTCAACCGATGCCACGCCCTTCTCCACGTCAACAAATTCCGCCGCGTCCTTGAGTGGATCCTTGCTGGTGAAACTGAATATGGCATTCGCCAATGGCTCGAGCCCCTTTTCCCGCGCCACCATGGCGCGAGTTCTGCGCTTTGGTTTGAATGGCAGATAGATGTCTTCGAGTTCGGGCAGCGCAGTTGCGTTCTGAATCTTCGATCTCAACTCAGGAGTAAGCAAATCGCGCTCTTCCATCGATTTGATAATGCTGGCGCGGCGCTTGTCGAGTTCTTCAAGTTCGTCTAATCGGTCGCGAATGTTGGCGATTGCCACCTCGTCAAGCGCCCCGGTAGCTTCCTTTCGATATCGTGCGATGAAAGGAACAGTTCCGCCTTCCGACAGAAGCAGCGCCGTAGCGTTGACTTGCCCAATTTTGATGTTCAGCTCTTGAGCGACCAGCTGTAAATTACGATCTTCCATAGGTCGAAATTGTACAGGCCTTACCTGTTAGTTGTGCATGCCGATTGAAATCGATTCTTTGGGTGAGTGCTCACTTACGGATTCGTTCTTCCCGATTGCAGGCATAGCACGTTGATTAGAGCATCTGGTTTGCAATTTAGTCGCATTGACAATTGGAATGTGGCGCTGCAGTATCTTTCGGGACCGCATATATCGAAGTTTGGAAAAAAGTCGTATTCTTTTGTTAGGGTGACATCCGAATGGTTATGACAGTAGGAGTAAGGGATGCGAACAGTCGCTTCTGTAATCACTGCCTCTCGGGTCAAAGAAGGCGCAGGCTTTTACGTGCGTAGACCGTTTCCAACGCGTGAGTTGGATCGAATCGATCCGTTTTTACTGCTGGATCATATGGAACCAAATGACTTGGGACCAGGCGAGGCAGAGGGAGCGCCGGACCACCCGCATCGTGGCTTCGAGACAGTAACTTACATGCTCGAAGGCACTATGGTGCACAAAGATTCTGCTGGAAACAAAGGCAGAATCAGCAGCGGGGATGTCCAGTGGATGACTGCCGGCAGTGGAGTTATTCATTCCGAAATGCCCTCGGAAGAAATCCAACGAAAAGGCGGACGGCTAAACGGACTGCAGCTGTGGGTTAATCTGCCCCAGCGCGACAAGATGATGGCCCCTCGCTATCAGGACACTCTAGCGGAAAGCATTCCAGTTGCGGATTCACCTGACAAATCGGTGAAGGTCAAAGTGATCGCAGGTGAGAGCCTCGGGCAAAGCGCTGTCATCCAAACTCGCACTCCAATCATTTATTTGCATGTAAAAATGATGGCCGATGCTGCTTTCGAACAGCCAATACCTGCCAGTTTCAATGCCTTTATATTTGTTCTGTCAGGGCAAGTTACGAGTGGTGGGCAAACGGCGTCCTCGGACCAGTTGATGCTATTTAATCAGGACGGAGATAAGGTCAGCGTTTCGACCGCATCCACAGGCGCTGACTTTCTTCTGGTGGCTGGTGAACCGCTCAATGAGCCGGTTTCCCGCTATGGTCCATTCGTCATGAATACCAAAAGCGAGATCATGCAGGCTATCGATGATTTCAACGAAGGTAAGTTCGGTCAAATCTGACAGCCGGCTCTGACTGGGCAACAGGCGAATTTTTCGGCAATGTCTTGACTATGGCTGTATATTAGAAGATTGGTAAAGGCGTCGATGGTCGAGAGTGAACAAACTCCATCAGGCTTACATTGATCTTGGACTACAGCCGGGCTCGCATTTAGACGATGTTCTTGACCGGTGGCGCACAGTTGCGCGTATGTGGCACCCGGATAGAGCTGGATCAGAGCACGAACGCTTGGTTGCCGAGGTTGAGCTAAAGAAGATTAACGGTGCTCGGGATTTACTGGCTAAGCACTTTAGCGACGGGCAGCATCTTTCTACGGGCTGTGAGTGCACGATAAGCGAATCCACTGCCGACCAGTTCGGTACGAATGGACCAGCGCGCCGATCTTCTGCGACAAGTCAGGACGCAGAGCGGCAAACCAGTTCCAAGTCGTCGCGCTTTGCAGGGGCCGTTTGGAAGGCTGCTCGCCGGCAACCGGTCGGGGCGACTATAACGGCATTAATCACAGTGGCAATGCTGTTCGTAGGCTGGTCTGTGATTCAGATTAATCATGGTATTCGCATCAGGCGTCCTGTGGAAGTCCCTCCGTCCGAAACTGCATACATTAACTCCGCGCGAATGGGCTCAATCAGCTCCAGTGACCATGATTCGTTGAATTCCCCGTTCAAGGTCGCGATTCGACCATCTCGCTTCGGATTGGGGACGACGTCTCAAAAGCCCCAGGTGGAGTCCAGCGACAAGACTCAGGGACCAGCCAAGGTCGAACGCCCAAAAACGCCCGTTGCTCCAAAAAACAACAGCGTAATTGGTTTCGTTTCTTCCGACGGCAGGCTGGTTAGTCTCGAAGATGGCACCACCTGGGAATTGTGGCCAGCTGAAGCTGCCGATAGCTTCTTTCAATGGGAAAATGGCGATCGCATCACATTGAAAGGCCTCGAATCATCGCCAAGCTGGCTCGTCAACGAAAGCCGTGGCTTCCAAGCCGTCAAAGCCACTCCAGTTCGCTGAACCTAACCCTCACCGCTTTTCCCCATGTCCAGCGGATCAGTTGTCGCAAACGGCAACCAGGGCGTTTGGGTGGCACTGCTTCTCACACGCCAAAATGTAGACTTGGTTTCCGAGAAACAAGCAATATTCTGTACTTGAGAAAGAGTCCGGTTGTTCTGGTGCATTATCCGTTTGTTCAAAGCCAAATCCATCAGGTATCTGGCAAACGAAAGACATTTTTCCGCCGCAAGGACACCATGCATCGTTGACTGCATAATTTATCCAACCAGGCACACCGCCTATCTTGAAATCGTTGCTGCCACACGAAAAATCGTCGGACTGATTGAATGTGACTTCTTCGTCTTCGGCATGAAAAACAAGTTGTTTTGAGGCAATGAACGGATCTGAATTGCAAATGGTGCTAGATGTGTCAGGTGGGACAAGAATCAGTGCAAAATGTCCGCCATCCTCGTTCCAAAATTGTTCTGAAAGGACGGTGTGACCATAGTGTACCGGAGTGTCTGGAATATCATTATGAGTTGGACACATGAAAACAAGTAAGTGGCTTCCGGTTTGAAACGGAATATCGAACTCTTCCTGAATGTCTAACTGCAGGAACAATGCCATTGTGGCTCCACATTTTCGACAAATTGGATAAGCGTCCAGTTGTGGCAAATGGGCTGCTCCTCCGGCGGTATCGCGATCAGAGGAAGCAGCTGTTTTTGTTGATATTTCAATACGGTGCATGCCCCTTTTAACCTCTTGCTTCCAAACATCGTGTCGGTGGTCATTATTCCATAGCTGTAGCGATATTTTATGAGGACAAACCCCGTTGTGACTATTGATAGCAACCTTCGGACAATTAGGCTAAATTTCGCCTCGTAAGTTTTGCCAAAATTTAGCCAGATAGTTATGTTATTCAACATCGGACACAACGACGAGGCACCATTCATGGATAATTACTTGCATGAAGTGTTCAATCAGGATAGTTTTGATCCTAAATTTGAGCTGGACTTGAGGTACGCACGGGCTCTAATCCTGATTCAAAGCCCATTCATCTCGTCTAGACGAGTTCACATTCTTAGTTCCATCCTGTCCGAATGTGTTGAACGCGGCGTCAGAATCTGCACCTTCATTCAGGAACCACGAGGGTGGCGTAATCGCGAACAGGAATGCAGTTCACAAATTCAGCAGATGAAGCAAGCTATCCAAGAATTAGAATCGCTGGGCGTGCATGTCAATTTACGAAAGCGAATTCACGAAAAGCTGGCGGTCGTGGATGACAGAATTTGCTGGGATGGAAGCCTGAATATCCTCAGTCACTACGACACTTCTGAGCGTATGACTCGATGGGTTGGTCAGGCAAAGGTCCAGCAGGTCATTGCGCAGCACAAACTTGGCTCCTGTAGCGCCTGCTCGGAACTAAAGACACATCGGCGGAATTTGACGGATTCGGAATTGATGGGGCACTATGTAGCCAAACGGCGAAAGTTGCTTGGATTATCTCAAAGAGCGTTGGGCAGCCAGGTACAGGTTCATCAGAAAAGTATCTCGGACATAGAAATAGGCAGACGTGATCCCAAGATTAGTACGCTCAACAGAATTGGCGATTGCTTGGGGATGAAATTGGTCTTAATTCCCTGGCACTGCCTTCCCGCGGTGGAACAGCTGGTCGACAGCAAATTCGCCGACCAACCAACCAATCCGTCGTCCGTGGTCCGCGGAAAGGCGGACTGACGGTATCTGCGCCGTAATTTGCGAGCGATTTGATGGCGCGAATGCCGTCAGAGCGAAGGTGACGGTATCTGCGCCGTAATTTGCGAGCGATTTGATGGCGCGAATGCCGTCAGAGCGAAGGCGACGGTATCTGCGCCGTAATTTGCGAGATTAGCTGAGGCTATTTTGTTTTGTAGTCTTTTGGGAGGTCGAAATTTGGGTGCTCGGCTGGTGCACTTTGGTAATCTATCAGTTTGAGGACTGCCGTCTTATTATCCGGGAGCGCGGAGCTGATCAGCACGTAGCAGCCAGTGTCTTCGCCCAGCCAGTATTCTGAATCGCCATTGGTGCCGGTCAGTTTCCACCCTTTGCATGGATGTCCATCGATGGTCTTGGCACCAAGAATGGTGGCATTCGTTTCTTCGCAGGTGCCATTGCTGATCCAGGGTGTCGCGAGTTTGACAGCCTGGGCAGTCTTATTCTTCGAGTCCAGTACGGTCGACTCATTTGTAGCGTAGTCAACCAGGGTTGAAACGCCGGAAGAGTCGCTTGCGCCTTCGCTCGTTACCACTTTGCCTTTGCCGTCAGAAAACCATGTCTGTTTGGTTGCTGGTGAATCGCCAGCTTTGTATTCATATACCGCTTTGAAAGGTTTGATTGGAAAGCTTGCACAACAGGGCTCCTGTTGCAT
>JADYXS010000599.1 GCA_021772155.1 Candidatus Obscuribacter sp. | reverse complement strand
ATTGGTTGCGGGGGTAAGATTTGAACTTACGACCTTTGGGTTATGAGCCCAACGAGCTACCGGACTGCTCCACCCCGCGGCGTAAAAGGCGATTTCATCGGTGTTGCGGCATCACCAAGATTGAATGTTAGCATAGTTCGCCTGCGATTCACTCCATCAATATAAATTGTGGCTCAACAGTGGGACAATGGTGCTGCTGGTCCGGGAATCGCAATGAAGGCAGTATTACAAAGGGTGTTAAAAGCAGATGTCGTCGTGGCCGGCAAGGAAGTTGGCGCAATCGCTCATGGGTTGCTCATACTGCTTGGTGTTGAACAAGGCGACGACGAGCGCGACAGCAGCTTTCTTGCCCGCAAGTCTGTGGAGCTGCGTATCTTCAGCGACGAAAACGGAAAGATGAACAGATCTGTCCAGGATGTAGGCGGCAGTATCCTTGTAGTTTCACAGTTCACATTGATTGCAGACTGGCGCAAAGGGCGACGCCCAAGCTTCATTCGCGCATCAGACGCGAAAGAAGGTCAGCGCCTATATGAACACTTTGCGCAAGAACTGAGACAGCTAGACGTGCCTGTGGAAACAGGTATTTTTGGAGCAGACATGCAAGTCTCGCTGCTTAACGATGGACCTGTTACGTTGATTCTTGAGCATCAATATCAAGCCAATAAAGCCGCTGAACAATCCGAAAGCTAGTTGACTGCAGTTTGCCCATTAACCAGTTTGAGTGCGCCAAGATCGTGCGCGGGCTCAGCGACCAGCTGACTTAGCATTCTGCGCATTTCCTTTTGCACGTGATCGATGGAGTCATCGCCACCAAGAACCTTGAATCCATACTCTTCAATCATGCGTTCGTACTCTTGCAAAATCTTTGACTGATAGAGCTTGAATGACTGGTACAGGTCCGTAGAGATGCCTATGTCTCTGCCGGACTCGTAAAAGTCCAGGCCACCGGTGTTGGTGATGATACGGCGCAAAAGGGCATCCAGCGGCATTTTTAGATAAACAACCAAATCCGGCTCAACGGCAAAGCCATACACTTTGCGCACCCAAGCAGGGTCCGCGCCTCGCACGACGTCTCTTGCAAAAGCAGTGTAATAATAGCGATCCGTAATCACAGTCAACCCGGCCTTCAATGCTGGCAAGATTATGTTGTTGAGCCTATCTGCAAGATCAGTGGCGTACAACAGAGAAAACGTCGTCGTGTTCAGCGCATTCTTGGATTTGGCTTTGTCTATCACTCGCGAGATTAGCTGAGACGACTTCCATTCTGTCAGCACAACTCCGTATCCCTCGACTTCCAGCCAATGCTGCAAGAGGGCGGCATGGGTAGTTCTACCGACGCCATCAGTGCCTTCGATAACTACCAATTTGCCAGGATATGGATGCGGCAATTTGAGCACTCCTATAGCTAGATTCCCAACAGCTTCGCAGCTTTTTCTCTGAAGATCAGCTGCTGTTCATGGATCGGATGGGTAGCCGGCATTACGTTTAAACCGTACTCAGCGATCATCTTGTCGTATTCATTGATGATCATCGACTGGAAAATTTGAAAGGACTCCTTCGGGTCTGTCGATAGCCCCATATCCATGCCCGATTCATAAAACCCGGGCAGGCGGCTATTTGCAATTCGCTGCAAAGAAATATCCACCGGTACCTGAAAGTAGAATGCTCCGTCCGGTCGCACAGAGAATCCATATAGATTGCGAACCCATTCGTGATCGACGCCGCGGGCAACGTCACGGGCAAAAGCAGTGAAGCAATAGCGATCCGCCAACACGACCAGTCCAGCCTTGAGCGCCGGAATAATGATATTTTCAAGGCGATCGGCAAAATCGGTAGCGTGCAAAATACTGAAAGTGACAGGAATCAAACTGTTATTTCGCTTAGCTTCTTTGATCGTCTTTGAAATTAGCTTGGAGGAATTCCACTCCGTAAATACGACGCTGTG
This sequence comes from Candidatus Obscuribacter sp., assembly GCA_021772155.1. GTDB lineage: Bacteria > Cyanobacteriota > Vampirovibrionia > Obscuribacterales > Obscuribacteraceae > JADYXS01. The sequence continues at coordinate 16,794 of JADYXS010000599.1, read as the reverse complement.
ACCTTTGGCTTCCAGCCAATTGCGCAGCAAGTTTAATTGAGTGGATTTTCCGGATCCATCGACGCCTTCGACAACTATGAGTTTGCCGGGGAAATTATGTTTTTGATTAAGGCGCATCCGTGCTCTCCGCGATCAAGACATCGCCGCATTGGACCTACTCTGCGCCCATTCGCCAGAGCGGAGCCTTATTATATATTGCCAATCCATCATAATTCTGACCAAAGAATCACCCCGCGTGCCTTAAACTAAGCCGTTGTCATACTGACCCCGGTGGAATATGCAGTCACGCTTTCTCTTGGCAATCCTTCTTTCGTCTCTGGCTTCAGGGACGATGTGCCCAATGTCTTTTGCTGAATGGAGCCCTTTGCAGGCAGATGCCGCCAAAGAGATAGGCTCAACTGAAGCCAGCCCTGAACTGCATCACTTCCACAAGTTCCGCAAACAGATGGACGACGAAGCGGCCGCTGAAAGAGAAGCCGAAAAGAAACGGAAAAAGAGAACCTGGTACGGCAAAAAGCTCCCTACGGCAGAGACGGCCGCAACCAAACCGGATCTGCCACTGGAAAGTATGTCGAATCCGCCCTCTATTCCCCGGCTGAAAAAAACTGCGAGCGAAGAACCGTTAACAGATGAGCCAGGCACTGCACCTGCGCGGGAACTGCAAGATAGCGATTCATCGGACATGGAAGACAAGCCTGAAGAAACCGACGGCGAAGAGAAGCCGAAAAAGCGCAAACTTCCCGGCGCTCAGCCGACAGAAGACGTTGAAGACGCTGGCTATTTCATCAAACGTTCGCAGTCTTATGCCAACAAGAAAGAATTTCAATCCGCATTGAACTATGCCGATAAAGCCCTTGAACTGCAGCCGCAGAACTGGCAGGCATGGTACCAGAAGGCGCTTGTGTACCAACTGGCAGGATACGATGCGGCTGCCGCTCGCCGCTATCTTCAAATTATCGCGCGCCGACCAGACATGATTGAGGCGCGTATCGGAATGGGCATTCTTTATCGCAAGCATGGCGATTTCGATTTGGCGGAAAAAGAGTACGAAGCCGCTATCGGACACCAGTACCACAGTTTTCCCGCCCACTTCAATCTGGCAAACCTGTATATGGACCAGAAAAAGCTCGAGCACGCTCTTAAAGAGTACAAAGTGTGCCTCAAACTGCAGCCAAACAACGCTCTAGTCCACAACAATCTGGGCGTGATCTTCCTTCATAGAAATTATCTCGAGGAAGCCGCAGATGAGTTCCGTAAGGCATCAGGACTGGATTCTGGAAATAAGATGTTTGCCGACAATCTTAACAATGTCCATAACAAGATCGGTCAGAAGACCAGCAAGAAGCCCAATACGATGTAACCACGGCAAAATTCGTGCCCTCATCTAACGGTCGAATTCAGCCAATTTGCCCATCACTAAAACCCAACAAAGGTAAACCCAAGTCGCTTACGCTTGACAAGCTGCCTGTCCATTGGAATGATGGGAAAGTGCGTTTAACTCCTTCGGTTGCTGCCCCTGCAGGCAACTTACGACCTAAGCTACACTTTTTTACTACTTGGTGAAAAACAATGGTGGGCAACAAAATTATTGGTATCGATCTCGGTACTACCAATTCCTGCGTGGCCGTAATTGAAGGCGGCAAGCCGACAGTCATCGCGAATTCGGAAGGATTTCGAACCACACCTTCAATCGTGTCATTCGACCAGAACTGCGGAAGACTGATCGGACTGCCGGCAAAGCGGCAAGCCATCAAGCATCCCGATCGCACCATCCAGTCCATCAAACGCTACATGGGCACCAACTACCGGGTCCATGTCGATCACATGGAATTTTCCCCCGAACAGATTTCCGCATGCATTCTGCAAAAATTGAAAGCGCAGGCACAAACGTACTTGGGTGAACGTGTCACCAAAGCCATTATCACTGTTCCGGCATACTTCGACGATTCGCAACGACTTGCCACAAGGCACGCCGGTGAAATTGCCGGGTTAGAAGTATTGAGAGTAATGAACGAGCCCACTGCTTCAGCGCTTGCCTACGGTTTCAATCGTATGGGTCAAGAGGCCAACATTGTAATATTCGACTTTGGTGGTGGCACGTTTGACGTCACCATACTGCAACTTTCAGAAGGCGTCTTACAGGTAAAGAGTACCAACGGTCACAACAAATTGGGTGGCGATGATTTCGATGATCGCATTGCCCAATATATTCTAGACCAGGTTAAAACGGCTAACAACATCGATCTGTCCGAGGACGTGGTCGTTCGTCAACGGCTGAAAGAAGCCGCCGAAAAGGCGAAAATCGAACTGTCCGGAATGCACGCTACTGTCATTTCTCTGCCTTTCCTAGCGCACATTGCCGGCGATTCAATTAACGTCGAAATAATTTTGACTCAGCAGTTGTTCGAGCAGATAACGACAGATCTTGTTCAGTCCACTACCATTCCGATTCGCAATGCGCTTCGCGACGCCAAACTAACTGCCGACCAAATCGATCACGTGGTGCTGGTTGGTGGCACAACACGCATTCCGTCGGTCCAACAGTACATACGATCATTCTTCAACAAAGAACCGATCAAGTCAGTCAATCCGGATGAAGCTGTGGCTCTTGGTGCCGCCATTCAAGGTGGAATCCTTTGTGGCGAGATACAGGATGTTTTTCTGCTGGACGTTATTCCGTTGACTTTGGGATTTGAAGACAACGGTGTATTCAAACGGGTAGTAGAGCGCAACACCACTGTTCCGATTTCCAGAACCCACACCTTCAAAACCACACGAGACGGACAGACCTCTTTGCACGTGCATGTCCTTCAGGGGGAAAGCGATACCGTGGCCGAAAACGCGTCGCTGGCTCGGTTCGATGTGGACGGCATTCCATCAGGTATAGCAGGCGCGCAGAGTGTCGATGTCAGCTTCAACATAGACGCTGACGGAATCTTCCAATGCAGTGTAAAACATGCAGGCGGTTCGATGGAGCGCGTAATTCTGAAGCGCACCTTCGGATACAATCAGGATCAACTGGAAATCTTGAAACGCGACGAACAAAAGCTGGCAGATCAAGAACAGGAGGAAGCAAACAGAATTGCTTCCTCTGTGATGGCCGAATCGAGCATCTCCGACGGTGAGCGATTGATCGCCAAACTGGCCGGACAACCGACGAACGAGCATCTGGAAAGGCTGCGTGGCTCCGTGCAATCACTCAAATCCGCACTTGGCTCTGCAAGCATCAAGGAAATCGAAACACTGCGTCAGGGACTTGAACAGTCGCTATCACAATGCATGAGAGCCGGTGTTCGCTAGTTTATCTGCAAACCAAGATCGTTCGTCAACAAAATTTCCAGTTCTTGCCCGGGCTGAAGACTGATGTTGTCCCCAGAGCGAAAGAGGGCAATTGCTGAACTGCCGATAGCCGTGGCAATTGCCGGTGCTCCCAATGTTGCCACGTTGGCAGCAAGTAGCGCACCTTTCGTAGCACCACTTTGTTTATCGCTCAGCCCTGTGACCGTGCGGACGCTGCTTTCTACCCGCGTTCCGAGGTTGGTGCCGGGATCCAACTGACCTTGCTTGTTGGTCAGTCCTTTAGAAAATTCAAGAGCAGCATCAAGTGGTATCACATCGCCCGTAGGCGTGACAATTTGCTCCAACTTCAAACCAATTTTAGCGGCACGGCTGATCAAACGTGGCTTGGTGATTTCTACAGCTCTACCACGGACAAGGCTGCCGCGAGGCAGTATCAGAGCGCGCCCGATGTATAAATCATCTTTGACATGTGCTTCAAAGATGTCACCAGGCTTGCTGGTTTTTGCGTCGATTGGATATTCAACAACCAGTGTCAGTCTTGTTTGGACAGGTAAGGTAGCGGACTGTAAATCGCTACGAAGCAATGTGCCACTGCTCGTTGAATCCCCTTGATCGGCCGTCGGATTGCCTGTGGCAAAATCCGGAACGTTCTTGGGATCCATCGGACGCGTTGGCACCGCATATGGTGCAAAGCCTGCAGTGTTGCGAGGCGCCCGCGAATCATGGCTGGCCGCAAACGAAGCTTGCGTTACCAACAAGGACAGCAAGGCAGCAGATAAAACGACGGTGTTCTTGTTCATCTCATTACAACCGTAGCAAGACCAGACGTTCGGATTGTACCTCAGTTAGTCCAGTAAGCGCCGCATTCAGCGGTCATCTTGCCCGCCAACTAAAGCGTCGAATTCTTGCTCAATGCCCGCTCAACGGTCACCACATCTGCGGGCCGGTCTACGGCAACAGAGCGATAACTTCCAGTTACGACCTTGATTCGTATTCCGTTTTCTAAAGCGCGAAGCTGCTCCAGTGATTCAGCCTGCTCCAATGGAGTGGGACTGAGGCTGGCTAGTTGCAGTAGGCACTGCCTACGATAAACATAGAGCCCGACGTGGGCCAGAAAGGTCTGCTGAGCCTGCGGGGCATCCCTATAATGAGGAATCGGAGAACGAGAAAAATAAAGAGCGAAGTTTTCCGCATCTAGAACTACTTTAACGACGTCCGGGGAACTCACCTCTGCCGGATCGGTTATCGGTGCAGCGATGGTCGACATCAGGATGCTGGGATCCTCTTGCAGCGGTTCTATAGCCCTATCTATGGTATGGGGATCGATAAGCGGCTCATCGCCTTGGACATTCACAACCACGTCGATATCCGGAAATCGCTGTGCCACCTCAGCTAATCTGTCGGTACCGGACCTGTGGTCATCACGCGTCATAACCACAGTGCCGCCAAAAGCGATCACTACATCTGCAATGCGCTGGTCATCTGTCGCCACGATCACACCACTGAGGTTTTGCGAAAGCGAAACCTGGCGATAAACACGCTCAATCATGGTCAGCCCGCCAATTCTGGTCAGCGGCTTGCCTGGAAACCGCGTTGAAGCATAACGGGCAGGGATGATGGCAACGGTTTTCATATGGCTCCTAACGGTCAACCAGTAGAGTTTCCACCCGCTTGCCAAGCGCTGCATTAAGCGGCATTAATTAAAAGTCCGGCCTGGGCGGAAAAATGGAACCCCAGAGCCAGCAAAACGTCGATCCGGGGGTTGCCAAGAAAGGGGCAATCGGCGATAACAGTTATATACCTATGTGTTCAATGAACATTTTATGGGTTTTTTACGTGCGCTGCTGTAGTACCCTCTAATTCCCTTGAACGGGCAGTTGTTCTAACAGAAGTCACTAGATAGAGGTAGCGGACGTGGATTGTAACTGCTGTTCAAAAGACGACCCGGCAAAACACAAACCGGACGTTGAGCTTATCGATATCGCGCGACGCATGGTGCGGACTGCTAGCGACCCAATTTCTGCCGTCGTACGCTTCCTCCATGAACGTCCGGAAAACATCTCGTTGCCCGGCTATGTAATTGATCGAGTTTTGCTTGAGGCATTCGAGTCCCAAGAATGCATTCCGGGTCTGGTAAGAATTCTTGCCGGACACGTCCGTTCAATCAGCAGACATCGCAATGTCATCGACATTCTCAAAGAGCACCCCGCCGCCGAAAAGTGGGGCAATTACTTGATAAAACAAGCCGACAACATAAAGTTTGAAGTTGCCATGGAACGCGGAAAGCTGGTGCTTAAGGACATCGCCGGTCTGATTGCCGTTGAACATGGTATCGAAATTCCGCTCGACAAGATCATCGTAAATCCTCCCAAGCTTGAGGTAACATTGCGCCTTGGGCTGCTGCGCCCACAGCGCATCATTGACATCGCGTAAGGAATCGCCAGGATTTGAAAATTCCCCAGATAATCGCCCACCGCGGTGGACGCGCTTGGGCTCCGGAAAATACGCTATCTGGATTTAGGCGCAGCCTTGAGCTGGAAGCGGATGGCATTGAATTAGATGTTCAAAGATGCGCAAGCGGTGAACTGGTAGTTTTTCATGACGAGGATCTGAAGCGCACCACAGATGGTGTTGGACTGATTCGCGACTGCTCCTTGGACGAGTTAAAAAGACTCAGTGCTGGCGATTGGTACGAAGAACGATTCAGCAATGAGCGCATCCCGCTATTGACAGAGGTGCTCGATCTCCTTCAAGGCAAGATCGTGCTAAACATCGAACTGAAGAATTCGCCGATCGAGTACCCTGATATGGAAGACGAATTACTCGAAGTCATCTCCGGCTATCCTGTTGAATCTCTGATTATCAGCTCATTTGATCACAAGCTAATGTTCAAACTTCACAGTAAGGCACCAGAACTCAAAATCGCATTACTGGCTGCGGCCATCTTCCAGGACCTCAAAGCGACTGCCACCGCAATTGGTGCCACCTACTTCCATCCGTGTTACGACTGCCTGCGACCGGATATTGTAGAAGAAGCTCACGCAGATGGATTACAAGTCAATGTCTGGACCTGCAATACACCAAAAGAATGGCGCCAGTGTATCCGCATGGGCGTAGATGGAATCGTGACAGATGATCCCGAGGCCTTGAAACAATATCTGGCTGACATCGCAGCTCAGTTGTAGGGAGAGGCTTGCCGACAGAATCGAGGGGAGGGGCTTGCCGACAGAATCGTAAGAGGGGAGGGGCTTGCCCCCAGAATCGTAGGGGAGGGGCTTGCCCCCTCCCGCTGAGCCAAAGCAACGCTCGACGCTTCGACCCTTGATCGATCAATCGAATCAGTCCGGCGGTCTCGCAAATCGAAAGGGGACAAGCCCCTCCCCTCTTACAAACGTCCGGCAGACTTGAGCCAAGAGGTTACTTAGCGATCTTACTTAAACCATCGGCGGCCAATTTCCCAATTGGCGAATTTGGTGCAAGCTTCACAACCTTGCGGTATTGCTCGGCAGCTTCCATATACTTGCGCTGCATGACGTAACTAAAAGCGAGCAGATACCTAGCTTGCGCGTTGTTGGCATCCTTGCTCAAGACCTGGTTTAGCAGATTTACGCTGTCGTTATATTTACCGACGTTGATGGCGAACATTGCGTCCTTCAGTGGATCGTATGCCATCTTAACTTCTGGTTTGTGCTCAGCTTTCTTTTCGGCCTCGGCTTTCTTTTCGTCCTCAGCCTTCTTCTCAGCCTCAGCTTTCTTCTCAGCGTCAGCAGGCTTTTCAGCGTCCGCTTTCTTCTCACCGTCAGCAGGCTTTTCAGCGTCCGCTTTCTTCTCAGCGTCAGCAGGCTTTTCAGCGTCCGCTTTCTTCTCAGCGTCGGCAGGCTTGTCAGCGTCCGCTTTCTTCACTTCATCGGTCGGCGAACCAGCAGTATCAGATCCAGACGTTGTCGGAGCAATCGTAGGTGTAGTACCGCCTGCCGAGTCTGCGGCCGACTCTTTTTCCTGTTTGGCTTTTTCGGCCTCGGCCTTCTTCTGCGCTTCAATAATCATATCGCGAGCTTGTTGCAGTCCTGCATATTGAGCACGTGCCTGCGTAACCGATTGCCCTAGCGCAAGAGTCAATGACAGACTCAAAAGAATGAACTTATTGCAAGACATGGCAACCATCCTTAGCAAAACTGGAGATCAGTTATTTCCTTCCCGGACGAGGCTAATTCAAATCTGAAAGCAACAGTACCGTAACATCGTTAGTCTCCCGGCTGGCTGCTCAAAATCATTTCTTTTTGCGCCTCGTACCAAGGTTGTGTCAATGCCACAAAACGGAGCACGCATTCGAGAATCAACTCAGGCGGACCGGCAGATTCAGAGCCATAAACAAAGGCAATCCCATCTTCTTTTTCACCGCGTCGAAAGGCAAGTTTCAGAACGCATGATTTGCCTGTATGGTCTCCAGGAGAGCCGAACACACTGCCAAGGTTCTCCCACACCTCATCAGGAATGTCCTTGAGAAACTGCTCGAATAGCGGTTCTTGAAGAATGCCGATAAAGAAACTGCGCTCCTGATTATCGACAGCGCCACTGCCCATACGATTTATTCCACCATCTTTGCCCAGAAGGAGAAATAAGCTGGTCTCTTCCTCCACCTCGAGTGAAACCATGATTGCGTCAATTTCTGACTTCGCCACCGCCATTCCATGTCTCCCAAGTTCGTGCAAATATTCTAGGTTGTTTTGTGTAATTAAACCGATGCCGACAGGCGAGCAGTCATCCAAGCCAATGTCGCGGCAGCGCTTTCCGCAAGGGTCATCTTCGTTGTGTCAATAGTGTCCATGCGCTGCTCTGCAGCATTGTCAACCAGCCATCGATTAAAACACTTCATCCCAAATATCACATCTTCGCTACCGGATCCACGCCAGCTTGGGCGGCTCTTCAACCGGCGTTCTAACTCCTCGTCATCGCAAGTCAGAGCCAGGTAGTGTATGTCGCCAATATATCGACGCTCAACGCATTTATCGAATTGTCCCGGTGTAGCCGAGCCGAAAAGCGCCACCGGTAGTCCGGATTGGGCGATGTTTTTTACCATACGCAACCAGAGGTTGCGATACTCGGCGTAGTCATCTTCCGGGCTGTTAAACTCATCGCGCCAAAGAATGTCGCTATCAAGACAGATGATACCGTCAGTATTTCCGCTCAAATGCAACAGCACGGTGCTCTTGCCGCAGCCACTTGCTCCGGTGATGACAAACATCGGCAATCTCTTAAACGCGAACTCCAGACGGCACTCCGCGCAGATCGCCACCGCACGTTCAGGTTGCACCAGCTTGTCCACGCGATAGATTCCGCATCCAGGACAAACGTTGAACACAGGTCTATGCCTGACGAACGGGTTTAGGCATCAAAATCTTTTCGATTTCCATCGCCAATGTCAGGTACGGCAGCAAGGAGTAGCTGACCATCGAAAGATCCAGCAAACTGCGGCCCGTCTGCGTCCTCAGTTCACCCAATAGACCAAACTGACTGCGATCGGGGATCACCGTTTTGAAAACAAAAAACTCTTCAGGGCAGCCACGCAGGCGCGACTCTAGCTCGACTTCCACGGCACGGTCTTTACGGAATTTCGTAAGAAGCACACCCATGATTTTCAAATCAACGTTGAAAGGCGGATCACCATGCACGATTTCGTGCACTTGCTCCATCATGCGCTCCAGTCCCGTCAAACTTATTACCGAGGCAAGAGTCGGAATGACAATCCAATCTGCTGCAACCAGGCCGTTCAAGGTCAACATGCCCTGGCTTGGTGGACAATCAATCAACACATAATCGTATTTGCTTTTGACCGGCTCCAGCCTGTTGCGCAAAATTCTTTCCGGCTCGTCGGCCAAAGTTTCCGGGCTGCTATCAAGCGTCACCTCGGTCATCACAAGATCTGGAGAGGCGGCAATGATCGACAAATTGTCTCTCAATCTCAGCGTGCAAGCGTCGGCATCTTGACCGGATTCGTACATAGCAGCCAGGTTGTTTTCCAGGACAAACTCTTGCTGCTCCTCATCCAACTCCATGCTATAGCTGAGGTTGCACTGCGGATCCGAGTCAATCAATAAAACACGTCGATTTAACCGAGCCAGCGCCGCACCGAGGTAAGCAGTCGATGTGGTCTTAGCAACCCCACCCTTCTGATTAGCGATACAGATGATGTTGCTTTTATTTCTCACTGGTTTCTGCATCCCTGCCTACTAGCGCATATTTTGCCGAACTACATTTGAAATCAACGGAACTTCTGCGAATTTTCCCAGAAATGCCCAGACTGCGCCATAAAGAAGTAGCAAATAGAAGGTATTTGTAAGGACTAAGTTGATCCAGCCTATCGTTAGCTCTGCAACCGGGACCACCGCCGGGGCCACAGCACCCATAATCTGGAAACCGATACTCAGCAACGGCCGCAAAGCCCAATTCACCAGCATGGCCAGAATCGACAGCAGAACTGCCTGATACATGTGAAAACGAAACAGCTGAGACTGGTTCCCACCCTTACTTAAAAGCATGTACAAAAGCCCGGTCATGCCAAAGGTGAAATACGAGAGTCCAGCAGCCGCCTTTTCCATTTTGGATGGCTCACTCTGAGATCGCCAGGGCATGTTGTCACCTCGCTATGACGCGCTTATCGGGGCAAAACGTCGGAAATAGTATGTCTATACAGTGTTATACACTTTTTCCGGCGCTCTCTTGCAAGAAGCCAATTAGCTTTTCCACAGAAACCTTCGTCTGTGAGCCGTCAGCCATGTTCTTTAGTGTTACTTCACCGGCGGCAATCTCGTCTTCGCCGCGAATAATCGTCCAACTGGCCCCAGATTTGTCGGCTTGTTGCAACTGACGCTTGAAAGGTCGGGCAGTCGTGCCAGTAGGCGGGTAGTCCATATCGCAAGCAACCCCGGCGCGGCGTATCTTAGTTACCAGCTCTACCGCTACATCGGAAACGGTGGACACCACGAAAGCCAGCGGGGAAGTGTTGCTTGACTCATCAAGTAAAAGGCTAATTCGCTCCATTCCCAGTGCCCAGCCAATAGCCGGGGTGTGCGGCCCATCAATAGTTTCCATCAGATAGTCATAGCGACCACCGGCGCAAATCGTAGACTGGGCCCCTAATCGCGGATCATCGCTGATCAGTTCGAAGACAGTGCGTCCGTAATAGTCCAAACCGCGGACCAGGCGTTCATTTACCACCGGCGGCACTCCAACTAGAGTCAACAGGCGCAGAAGCTCATCGAAGTGTTGGCGACAGTCCTGGCAAAGGCTGCTAAGACTGGAGGGCAAATCAGTAAAGTACTGTTGGCAGCTTCCGTTCTTACAATCCAGCATCCGCAGCGGGTTGCGTTCGAATCGGTCTTGACAGTCCGTACATAAATTCGGCAGGTGCTGGCGAAGTGCTTCCTTCAACTTTTCCTTAAAAACCGGTCTGCAGACATTGCAGCCAATTGAGTTAAGGTGAACGTCAAACTTCTCAATTCCCAGAGCGTGCATGCAATCGACCGCCAGAACTATCACTTCAACATCAATTGCGGGCCCGTCTGAACCAAATGCTTCCACGCCGGTTTGATGAAATTGCCGCTGCCTGCCGGTTTGCGGGCGTTCATAACGGAACATCGGGCCGCAATACCATAATTTCACAGGCGGGGACAGGCGGCTGAAACCATGGGACAAATAGGCCCGCACCACGCCGGCCGTGCCCTCTGGGCGTAAAGTAAGTGATCTGTCGGACTTATCGTTAAAGGTATACATCTCCTTGTTCACGATGTCCGTCGTTTCACCAACGCCACGCTTGAACAATTCGGTGTGCTCAAAGACTGGCAGCCGAATTTCACGGTAATTCGAGCGGCTGAGAACGGAACGTAACCGGCTCTCAAGCAGTTGCCACTTTTCCGTCTCGCCGGGCAATATATCGACCGTGCCACGCGGTGCCTGAATCACGGCTGTTCTCCCATTTTAGTTGAAGGACGATTCTAACTGATTGAGCTAAGCCTGGCCGGGGAAAAATGGCGGTATGCAGTCCGCTCTCGACATTACAGAAAAGCAAATCGAGCTCCTCAAGACATTGGAGCTTTCAGAGATGTGCCAAACAATCAGCAGCATCTTGACGAGCGAGTTTAAACCGAAGGCAGTCGGCGTGCTGCTCTGGGACCAAGATTTCGAGAGCTTCAGTGAGGAATATAGATTTAGTTTCGGGCATCATTCGGATGTGATGACGGAGTTCATGACGTCCTTCGCCAGTGTCGAAATCGACTGGGACTTCGGTCCAACAAACGCCGTTGTAATGAAAAATCCCACGAAAGCGGAACCGCTGTCCGAAGCACTCAATTCTTTGCTCTGCTACAAAATTGAAAAGAGCGGTAACAGAGTGGGAATGGTTTTGGTTGCAGGAGATGCCGGCTTAACTGCCAAGGATCTGGCAGACAGCCTCAACCTTTATCCGCTCCATCACGCCCTCAGCAATGGATACGAGGTCGCTGAGCTGCGTCGCGAAGCTAATCGGGTACGAGTCCAATACGAGCTATTGGAAACGGACTATCAGGAAGAGAAGCGGCTTAATAGCACGACCGGAAAACAACACTCATCCTTTAAAGTCGAACAGCACGATAAAGAACGCCTGGTTTACGAAATTAGCAACGCCGTCCGCAGCTCACTCGACATTCAGGACGTGCTGCACACTGCAGTAATTAAGATCGGTGAGGCATTTCATCTCAGTCGCTGCTTGGTAATTTGGCCGATGCCCGATTCCCATGAATACACCGTCTATGAATATTCCGATGAAGCAATTACTCCCGGCAAGCAATTGTTCTTTAGCGATGACGGTCACGCGTTTGTGCGTGTTGCGCATTCCAAGAGCGCTCCGCACAACTTTAGCGCGGAACAAGATACATTCAACAAAGACTTCCTTAGCCAGTTCGGATTTCTCTCCGGAATGCTCGTGCCGCTCATTTATCACGACCGCAACATCGGCAGCCTATTTTTGCAAGATTGCACAACAGATCGCGAATGGAGCATCGACAACACAGCTCTCATTGGCTCTCTAGCGGATTTGATCACAGTTGCCATCGAACATGCAAACTTGCATGAAGAGAAGAAGCAGCAAGCTGTCACCGATGGTCTGACCGGGATTGCCAACAGGCGGCACTTCAACGAATCTTTCACAAAGGAATTTGAGCGCGCGAAACGTTATGGCAACTGCCTTTCACTGGCAGTTTTCGATCTCGATTTCCTGAAAAAAATAAATGACACTTACGGGCACAATGTTGGCGACGAAGCCATCAAAGCGATAGGACGTGTGCTTAGCAACTCCTGCAGAGCAGTCGACGTAGCAGCCAGGTTCGGCGGCGAAGAGTTTTGCTTGTTATTGCCGGACACAGATGAGGAAGATGCGTTAAATCTTGCCGAGCGAGTACGCAATTTGATTTATGAAACCCATATTGAAGGGCCCGGCAATATCTCAGCATCAGTGGGCGTGGCCACCTATCCGCAGCATGCCAACGAACAAGATGAGCTATTTGAGGCCGCTGACCAGGCGTTATATGCAGCCAAGCACAGCGGAAGAAATAAGGTTTGCGCAGCGTCACACGCGGCACATTAATGTAAGTTGGTCGGGCCGAAAACGGCCGACTCTAGACGAAAGTTTCCGTTAACCCCGGACAAAACGTTCAAATTTTATGCTCAAATGGTGAGAAGGAAAACGAAGGAGATACACCATGGGATTTATCGACGATGTGATGAAAAACATCAATCAAGGTATCAATGATATTCAAAATAAATCCCAAGATGTGATGCAGCAAGTGAGCATCAACGCACGGATTCGCAGCCTGGAAGAACGGAAACAGCAGCTGCTCGTGAATATCGGACAACTTGTTTACGACAAATATGAAAAAGGCGACGAAGTCTCCGAAGACCTACTTCGTGAAAAAGTGAAAGAGCTAGCCGGCCTAGAACGAGACATCGAAATTGCTCGTCAGGAGCTTGCTACTGTCAAGGTTGATACCGATGCACCAAGGGCTCAAAAAGCCGCTCACAGTGCCGGCTACAAACCAACCCCAGGCTTTACTTGCCCGAGCTGTGGCGCACCGGCCAATTCAAGTAAGTTCTATTGTGTAGCCTGTGGCGGCGCACTGAAAGAGACCAAAGAAGGGACACCGCCGCCGAACGGCGCATCGACGCAGAATTTCAATCCCGGAAGCACAGAAGGCACACAAACAGATTAAGCGTTCGTTTTTCCCTCGAATAACGAGGCGGAAAATCGCTCAGTATTCTCGCCGTCGTCGTCCAACGACGGCGTTTGTGCGATTTGAAGCTTAATAAACGAGTGCAAATCGCACTGCCGCTTGTAATCACGCATGAGCAACGTGGCCACTATCTCCTCAGGCGTACACCAGCCGCGCTCTACCAGAATACGCCCTAAAGGCTTGTTCACTTCCGCCTGCACATACATCGCTTGGTTCAGTACCTCCGGAGAAATGAAGCCGCGCCGTTCAAGTACTTCACCCAAACGGTCGTCTTCCTTCTCCATCCGCTCGCGCCATTTGTGCTGTATCTCAACAGCAAGTTTCACTGATTTTTCCGAGCAACCACCGATCACCATCAGTATTTCGCCTAAGGCGCGGCGTCCGTCTGATTGCATGAGAATTGCGTGCTCCAGCTGGCGCGCGTCAATCTTGCCTTTAGCCATCAGAATGCTGCCAAGCTTTTCAATTCCAGAGCGGGAGAGCATGCGCGTATCCTGCTGCATGCGCAGCGTCTCTTCAATCTCCCGATTGCCGCACAGTCCCATCGCCATAACGATCTCGCCCAGCACCTGCCGCCCTTGCCCCTTCACGGAAACGGCATGTTGCAAATGCTCTTCGGTGATCTTTCCGCGCGTCAGCAACCAACTTGATAGATTGTTATCTTCAAGTTCGTCCTGGAAAGCATGCCAGCCGTTTTCTGATTTGTATTGCTGGATGTCTTCCGGAAGACAATAACCGAGCGTGAGCAAGACTTCCGAAAGTGGTTGGGACGAAATCCGCTGACGATGCAAAGCCTCCTGCAGTTGCTCCTGCGTCAAAACTCCGCGGCGCACTAAAAGATCACCAATCAAGCCAACTCCGGCACCAGCAGACTCACGCACGGCATTCTGAATTATCAGACACTTTTCGATGTCGTCTTGCGAGCAAGCACCGATTGCCGTGAGGATTTCACCGATCGTGCGCTGCCCTTCGCGTTTTACTCTCAAGGCATACTCGAGCTTCGAACGACTGATCTTGTTCATCGCTATCAGGATTTCTCCTGCCAACTCCCATTCGCGGAGAAAACTTTTTTTCTGCAATCCCGGGGGGTCAAAGCGCGCTGGTGTTCGAGTATCCAAGCAAGCGCCCACCATTACCTCCCAACTGCAAAGCCCGCCAGTTACGAGCTCCTGCCCGAGAGTACGCCCGGATGGCAGCCGGCGAATAATACTTTCCAAGATATCCTTGCTCAAAAGCCCAGTCTCCAAAATCCGCAGCGCCAGATAGCGCTCAGGCGGACTTACAGATGCCGCTGCCGGCAATATTTCCTCAAGCTCAGCGCGCAGCTGCGAAAGTTTGATTTCAACAGGCTGGCCGATCATGTCGTCTTGCCGCAAGGCATAGACAAAGTAAGAGGCAGAACCGAAACCGGATTGGACTTCCAAGTCTGAAAGGTCTATCGAAGGGTAACAATTGACTAGCGGAAATGCCACCCTGACTGTGACTTGGGCCAGTTGCTCATCCGGTAGTTCGACGAAGTAGCCATAGGGGTTGATGAAGTAGCGGTCCTGCCTACGGGTGCGAAACGAAAGCCAGGCGTCGTTCTTACGGCACCAAGCTCGAAGCAGCGGTAAATTAAAGGATTCAGCCATCCACACCAACTCAGCCAAACGCTGATGAGTGTAATTTACCCACAGAGTAGCAAAGTAAGCCATCGGTCTACAGTTACCAAGCTAAAAATAGGTCGACACTTCGATTTTCACCGAAAGGTCGGCACAATGGCGCTTGCGGCTATCTTCGGCATCATGCAGGCGCCAACGACAACCACCCGCCGGCTATTACGGCGCGCCCGCGCAACCGCCACCTCAAGAGCAAAAGAGACGACCATGGTCGCCCCTTCGCCTGCCACCAAATACGGTGGCTCAGATTTTTCCGTTCTCTACATCCTGGCGTTCTTGCCGCAATCCGGACAGAAGAAGAAGGTCGGGCTGACTTTCGCACCACAGTGCGGGCAGTCGCGAATTCCCAGGTCATCATCTTTAGTTGGATAACGACCGGCAATGATCTCTTTAAACTGTTTGGACTCGGACCAGTCCTTAAGTTCCTTTGCTCTGTAGACCGGCAGTGGATGCGACATCCATAGCTCAAAGAAGAACTTGTAGAACTTGTTCAGCAAGTCGTAATCGAGGTCCTCGTACTTAGCTCCTTGTTTGAGGAACTCTTCCACACTCAATTGATCGAAAACGCGCTTTGAACCGGAAGCCATCTTCATATGCGTGGCGATACAGACTCTCACGTCCTGGGTAACGAGCAATTCCGCGCGGTCAGCGGTAAGTTCCGACTTTCTTGCCCAGTCAAAGAGTGCTGCCATGATGCCCACACGCGCTAGCGGATTGGACATAGCTTTGAATAAGCCCAACAACTCCATCAAAACAAAAACTATCGTGCGGTACAAAACATGATTGGCCTTCACGTGGCCAAGCTCATGCCCGATAACGCCGAGCAACTGATCATCGTCCAGCAAATCGATCAATTCCGAATGCAAAACGATAAACGGTCTTTCTGCGCCGAAGGTCCAGGCGTTGACAGTGAAATGGCTGATGATAAATAAATCGGGCTCGTGCATATCGAGAATGTCGCAAGCTTCGCGAAGCATTTCATAAACCCGACCACATTGATTGGGTGTTACATGCACGGCCTGGCCAAGCAGTTCGACACGAAGACGACGTTCGAAGCCGAGTTCGATGAGTTTCTTGATGATCTTATCGATGAAAGGAATCTTTCTGACTACTTCCAGCGCGGCCTCATCAAGAGGGTGTTCAAAGGCATTAGACGAAAGACGTGGAAATCGCCTGCGAGTTGTCTCTTGAACTGTGCTCATGCCGCCTCCAAAAACTAATAAGTGTTCACTCTCCTTTCTACCACCATTGACAGGCTGATTACTCACCTCCAAACCCTAGAATCGCAAAAAGGTGTTGGGTAAAAATGGAAAGTGAGCTGTATCGATAGCCTACGCCAACGAAAGGATTTCAAGTCCGCGTCCGCCAACCAGAGCAATTTGATCCTTAATTGCAACAGCAGCGGCCGCTTCAAGTACAGGATAGGATGACAATACACGCGGTCCAACCGGGTTGGAAAGGTCAACAAAGGACACGATGTCCTTGCCTTCCGGGCTGCGCCCAATAACGACCGCGGTCTTTACCGAGACAGCAAGAGCCACGGCATCTTGTGGCACATCCACAGAGCCGACTGT
>JADYXS010000598.1 GCA_021772155.1 Candidatus Obscuribacter sp. | reverse complement strand
GGCTCGTAGCGATTACTTTGCGTTAGTCGCTCACCGGTTTATGCAGATAACTGTACCAGCGATCTATGACGTCTGGAACTACCCCAAAATATCTTTTGGTGCGATCACTTGATCTCTCCGACATATTGATTTGCGGCGGGCAAAGCACCGACAACATATTTGTCAGGCGCCCGATCAATCCGCCGGCACGACAGGTCCGGCACTTACGCGAATTTTATACACAATAGCGATCACCTGCATATCCAGAGCGTGTCCAGCCGATCGCAATTGCGTATCACGAAGCAAAAGGCGCGGACAATCCTGTATTACGTTTAACTTTGGCTGATCGTTTCGAAAGCACTGGCGATTGACGCACCACATGTAGTGCCCGCGCTCAAGGCAGTCCTTTCCCTTTATGACGACCGGTGAACTTACATTGCAGAACCATGCAGGGTGGGAGAATCCCCATGGTGAAAATCTATAGCGCTCATATAATCGACTTCGCTCCACTTGACTACGACAGCCAGAACGCTTGGGTGCCGTACTGTGACTAATTGAGGTAAATATGACTTCAAATGCTCGTCCTGCACTAAAACAAACATTGCTGACGATTCAAAGTAAACGAGATCCGATTCTCACTATTGCCGAACCACTAAATATTTTCCCGGGCGCTGACCTATCGGGACGAAACTTACGCGGATTAGACCTGCGTGGTCTAGATATGTCCGGTTGCGACTTATCGGGTGCAGACCTTACCGACACGAATTTAGAAGGCGCGGACCTGTCGGGCGCCCAAATGTGGAGCACGAATCTTCGTGGAGCCAATCTCTCCTTTGCTACGCTTCACGCAGCGACGCTCTGGCTGGCAGACCTTACCGGAGCTAACATGCGGCATTGCAACCTTTGGAAATCTTCTTTGTTTTTCTGCGACCTTTCCGCTGCTAATACTGCACACGCGCAGTTCCGCGGCTGCCGCATTCTGTCCTCAATAGGACTAATGGATAAAGCACCGCTAGATTAGTGTCAAGGGGCGGCTTATGGGCCGCCCGGAGTTTGATTCGACCAACAGACGTCAAATCATCGAAATGCGGCTGGACTCATCGAAGATCCAAGGCAGTTCACTTTCGTCAAGCAAGACAAGAAAGGTATCGAGGCCCTCTTCCCGCTTGAAGGTCAACTCGTCATCCGATACCGGGATATACCAGAGAAAAGATACCTCATCGCCTTCCAGAGTCATCTCACAGTCACGGTGTTGGGCCAAAAATGGCTGCAGAAAAAATCCATGCTGCCAACGCGACTCAGATACTCCGGGAAACGGCCACTCAATGGTATCGCCGGCATCCAAGACAAACTTGTCAAAATGTGGCAGCCACGCCATTTCAAAGAGACGCACGGCGTGCGCCAGGGAATAGTTGCGGACATATTGGAGCAATTCAAAGCGTTGTGAAACCGGCGCGGTTTCACCATCCGAAAGCCGCTGGTCCGACATGCCATTTGTCACAAGCACATACACATGCTCGCATTTGACGTGCAGCGTATAGACGAAAACATCAATGCACACGCCACTGTGCTTGGGGTCCGATGACAACGACGTATAGGGGAACGCCGCTGTAGGCTTTCCTGCAAAGACTCGTTCATAAGCGCCTACGCGCTCTTTAGTAAGGGTGCCGTGCAAATCCATCTACTGGAGATTATACAAACCCGCCAAGATGAAATGATTAACTGTAGCGACAGGCTGACGCCATTGGTCCGGAGCAAACACAACATCAGCCCGGCCTATGGTCAATTGACAAATATGTCAATTGACCATAGGCAACCGCAGACCTACATGAAGTAGACCGTTTGCTGCAGCCCAGACTCCGACTCTACGGCAAACGATACCTTCGCTTCAGAAGGTAGTTGTTGTCCTGGCGAGGCAACTCTGGCATTGCGATATCCGAGTTCTTGCACAATAGAACCAAACGAAGAAGTAGGCACAGTCACCGCACCTACGGTGTCATGGTTTAAAAGGACTTTTAGCACCAGTCGTAAGATGGTATCAGTTGCGGTTTTAACTTCCAGGGGAGCTTCTACGGAACTTGCCGCAATTTTGATATTGACGCGCTGATTAATCGGCACATTCAAAATCGCCTGCTTCTCGATGCCAACTGGCTTTCCGCTGGAGTACCAGAGAATTTCAAACGGAGACTTTTTCTGCTCTTCGCCGCTCTTGTAAAAAGTCACCGCAACTTTGCGCTTTGAGCTCACTTGCAAACTGTTCTCAGGTGAACTGCCAACAATTTCAGCTGCCAGAACCCATGCAGCAGGTTGAGATAATTGAGCTGTTTGCGCAAGACTGGCTGGAACAGCCAGCAAAAAACATGCAATAGATATCGCGACAAGCAATTTTGACACAGGTAATTTATAAAACATGGTTTTACTCCTCGATGAAATAAGCGAGCGAATTGCTCTTGGGGTCGCGTGAGAGATTCTCCCACTGAGAATTACTTTTAAGACTGATGGTGATTGGTTTGTCCAAACCTGGAATGACGCAGCCCTTGTACACCGGGGTTATGGAGCAGTCACAAGTCACTACCAGCGAGTACACACAAGGACCGTAAGATCCTCCGGGCAACCATTCCTTAGGCCACTTTTGGCCTTGCGTGAATGTAGCTGTTCTGGAACCATCGCCGGCAACAGCAAGAATTGAAATCCGTTCTCCGGAAACGCCAGCTCCAAACTTAGCAATGATCGCCTTCCACGATTCGCCTTTGGCGGTCGTATAGGCATCGGACGGCTTCTCGCAATGCGACAGACGACTGGTTAATTCGGAAAGCACACCCTGACACAGCATATAGCGGGCCGAGATAAAACTTACATTTACTAGAGGAACCAGAACAAAACAGATGAGAATCACAAGTGCCGCACCAAATTCGGTGATTGAGCCACTTGTCGATCGTCCTTGGTGCCTTTTCATCTCACTAACTCCTTAATGGTCTTGGTGTGTACGCATCTTCAAAGCTGAATGGCAGCGCCCGTCGTGCAGGATATTCCCGTTGCCTTCATCACAGAGCTGCTGCTAAAACCAATCTTGGTATCCACCTTCAGACTGAGCACCACTTGAGCTGCCGATGGCGCATAGCCTGGTGACGTTTGCTTGTAGTTCTTTTCCAAAATGATTCTTGCCGGCGCAACTTGCCTTTCCACCGGCGCAGGTAGGCTTGATAGATTGAAGCTCAAGTTTGCGTCCGGTCCGGCTAAGGCGTAATTGCTCTCGGCTTTGTACAGGTTCATCGAGGGATACGTTGCCACAAGGTTACGAACGCGATCGCCCTTAGCGAGTTCCTCTAACTGAGTGAATTCAGTTACATTGCTTTCCACGCCATCGACCTTACCAAATGCAGTCATCTTCAACTGCGGTGAATGTATGGACAACCAGGGCAAGGTCAGCGCATAACCAGCTTTAATCTCGTTGAACTTGTGCTGCATTGCAGCTTCTGCTTCAGCTTGCACCCGAGCGGTAAGAGTCTTGCGCTCCGTTTCCATATCCGTTGCCGATTGCCTTGATTCGTTTAGAAGTGGGCTGGCAAAGGATTCCAGATCCGGGAAATCACGCTTTGTGTGTTCGTAATCCTCTCGGGAAGAATAAACAAGCTGCCGGCATCGGGCAACCATGTTGTTCATCTGCCCGAGCCGATCATTCTCATTTAATTTCTTGGCGCCGGTCAATGCGATTTCATCAGCAGATGACTGCAAGCGATTGTGCGTGAAGTACAAACCGCCGAAGGAATAGGCCACGACAATTGCAACGCACAACACTGCAAAAAGAGTGCCTCCAAGAATCAGGATGCTCCCACTTGTTTGTCTTGCTGAATTTTGATGAGTGCTTCTCATGGTTTTTACTTCCGCTGAATTTGTCGTTAACTGGTGTTCTGTTGGCGGGACTGGCTGGTGTTCTGTTGGTAGGGGAGGGGCTGTCCCTGGGGCAGCGCGTGCATTGCTTGCAATGCCGAGTTGCCCTACCTTTCGGCTCCCGCGGCCCTTGCCCTTTCAAGCTGCTTTTCACACTGCAAGAGTAAGGCCGCGATGTACCCTGCTTGTTCTGCATTTGTCCCCTAAATGTCCCGCATTGAGTTTTTCGGCGTAAAGCCAGGTCTCTGTCACTTGCATTGCCAAGACTTCGTTGCAGACTGCTGCGAAATCTTGCTGCGCACCGATCGTTTATAATAGGGTCCCGTCTAAGATACGGTTTTATGGTAAGGAGAGGTTCAAAATGCAACTGTTCGCATTCCGCAGGATGTTGGTGGCAATAACATTGGGATTTTTTTCCATCCCGCTGTTGGTCAGCCAACCACTAGTATCTGCAGAAAACGCAAGCAAGCCGTTCTTTGGCGATCAATATAACGCTGCGACCTGCCAGATGAACGCCACCCCCTCCGATGAAGTCTATTCCGGCGTTCCACTGCCAGAGCCGAAGCACGCTCACCTTAGCTACGTTCAACCATGGAGCGGATTCTGCCCCGAGTCAAACATTGCAGATAAAACCAAAGCGGCTTGCATGACCTGCCAAACGGCCAATATAAAAGGTGGCGGACTGTACGATGGCATCGAGGTACAAGGCAACAAATGGGCGGAGATGGCATGCGATGAAGCAAGGCGTTGTGTCGAAGCCGGTGGCGGTCCTTTTGGTGCCGTAATCGTTCAGGTGGATGATGAATCTGGGAAGGTTATTCGCTACTGGAGAAACCATAATCACGTTGTCGAATGGAGCGATCCGACGGCCCACGCAGAAATGACTGTGGTGCGCGCTGCATGCAAGGAACTCGGGGTGTTGAATCTTGGGCACATTGTAAACAGTAGTCTCAAGCTGCCCACAACCGGCAAGTCATCTCATTGTGACTTTTACGCAAGCACCGAACCATGCCCAATGTGCTACACAGCGATCCGACGCGCGGGTATGAACACACTTGTTTTTGCCTCCACCAGATACGATGCGGGGGTGCAGGGAATCGACTTGCCGCTTGACGCAAACTATACCGAGCTTCAAACCAGCTACAGCGAACGCGCCCCCAAGTACGGCATGCACGTTTACCAGTCGACAGTGCCCAATTCGCTGGACGGCTACAATTTGTACAAGCGCACCAACGTACCGAAGTACTAGTTGTCGATAAAGCACCACAGACAAGCCAGGATGTCGCAGCAACTCAATAAAAATATAGTTGCTGGGACATGCCTTTCGGCTCGGACTGCAAGGATAAGGACATCTTGGAGTGGTCTTCTTCGTCTGCGCCATGCGTGGCGTCCACGCAATTCAACTTACGCAATTCGCCGATGACAGAATCAAAACAATCGGCAGGCACTCGAATCGAAATTATCGGATTGGAATTATGATAAGCATCAAGCATCATGCGGAGGATGGCATTAGCCGCAGCCTTGTCCTGCTCAATTCCCTTTTCTCCTTTGTTAACGACCTGGATGGCCGCACTTTCCCCTCTGGTCATTTCAAGCTTGCCCAGGCGCTCCAGACCGATAGGCTTCCCAGCGTGATACCAGAGGTACTCGTAAGGCCTGGTTTTCCCCTGGTCAGCTTCGAACTTTCGCGAATACTTTACCGTCACCTTTTCCACTTTGGTGAGCGTGGAACCTGCATATTTGAACTGATTCCGCAGATCCTCCGTTTGAATTTTCATCAGCCAGTCATTTTGAAACTTATCGTCATCTGCCATCGCAGCAGGCATTAGAACACAAGTCAACAACGTCGAGGCTATAAGCGCGGTCTTGATCAGGTTGTTTATTTGGTTTAGGTTTTTCATGGTCGTTCCTCTTTGGTGGCAGGAGAGGAATGTCTCAAGGACATTCCCCTCCGTTAGTTTTATTAGCGTGAAGCTTCGGCGATTTTGACGGCTCGAGCGGCATCAGGCATGCCATAACCGAACTTGTTATTGCGTCCCACCGTGGTATTGACGCAGGCCAGGCGCATGATTTCTATTACTTGAGTGTTCTTTAGGCGCGGATTTACAGTCCAGATTAGCGATGCAACAGCGGAGCACAATGGAGTGGAAAGCGATGTTCCGTCCATGGAGATCGACCTGCCACTAGGGCTTGCACACTGAATGCCCTGTCCTGGGGCGGTGAAATCGACACAAGGACCGGATGCCGAGGACCACATTCCATTGTTCGCCAGCACCATTTCGTTATCGACTTTGCCCATGGCAGAGACAACGTTGATGTAAGCCTCATCTCTTGAGCCAAGTTTCTCACCGGCATTGCCAGCTGAGATAAAAACAAGGCCGTCCTTTCTTTCGAACCAATCTCTGAACATCGCATGAAGAACCCGATGTTCACTCTGCTCCATCAACGGACCGTAGCTTATGTTGATGATCCGGGTGCCCTTTTGATACATCACCATCATCGCCGCGGTCATGGCAAGATCGTCACTGGGAGCAGGTCCACCTGCCTTACCGTCAGATATCTTGATCGGAAACACTTGCGCTTTCGGGTTAACACCGCATGATGCTTTATCATTCTGCTGTCCGCACGCCGCAGTAGCAACACCGGTGCCGTGTCCGTGCTTGTCGAACATCCCCATCGACAGCACCTCGATCCGATTACCAATTCCTTGAATTGTTTTGTCCAACTTCTCCATGTCCTGCCCGCCAAATAGAGTGAAGAACTTCATCAGCTTGCCAAAATCTTTGAATTCTCCGCTGACGTCTGCTCCATGGCTGGCGATGCCATTTAAGTCGGATCCATATATCTGGCAACCAGTGTCAAATACAGCAATCGGTTCTACCATTCGCGCACCGATAGAGTCCCATGCTTCCGGGCAGTGCATCCGACTGAGGTGCCAGGATTTACCAAATGCTGGGTCCGGATTAGTCGGAATATAGTTGGCGTAGATTTTGTGGTTGGCATTTACCAGGTTGAAGTTCTTTCTGTCAGCACTTAGCTTACGTTCTGCGGCATCAGCCTTTCCGTGTTCAGTCTTTACAAGAAGAACCCTGGTAGTACCACTTCCCATTTCGCCAATGATTTCTCCGTTAACCGTTTTCAAAGATTCGCTCAGTTCATCTTTATCGGCGCTAGCATTAGGCATGATCAAAAGAATGTCCTCCCTTGGAACAGGAGGTTTTGGTTTAGCAGTAACATGACCACGTTGGGGACTGGCAGCGTCAGGAAGAGCTAATGCCGGCCACGCCAAGCTCGATGTAGCAAGCATGAGAACTGCAGCCATCGTGAGCTTGCGCTTTGCACTTGCACCGAATGATGTTTTGATAAGACTCATTTTCATAACCTCTAATTTGCTTTCTAGTACTTCGGCTGGGTGCATCACCCAACTGCTGAACACGTTGAAAGATTAGGTCAGCGATGTGCCACCCCTGTTCCGCGTTTGTCCCCAAAATGTCCCTGAAGAAAAAACTGGCCGCTGGGAGCGCAGGCGTCCCAGTCAAAAAACCAGTTCTATTTGCCGCTGTCCATGGAGTAACCAACGCCATGAACGGTGCGGATCAACGAACTTTCGCCCTCGTTGTCAATGACCGAACGAATCCTATTTATATGTTTTCGCACAACGTCGGAAGTGGCACTTGAGTCCGAATCCCAAATTCGCTCAATCAACATTTCGGCACTGAAGATCTTGTCCGGGTAACTCATGAACAATTCAAGAATGGCGAAGTCCTTACGCATCAACTTGAGTTCGACACCACTCTTCTTAAGGCGCTTAGATTGCTTTTCCAGAACCAGATCGCCTGACCGTAAGGTATCGGTCGGTGCTCCTACCGCGCGCCGAGCCAAGGCCCTGAGCCGTGCGGACAATTCGCGCATTTCGAAGGGTTTGGTCAGGTAATCATCAGCGCCGGCATCCAGGCACTGTTCCTTATCATCGATGTCCCGCCGCCCGGTCAACATAAGAACCGGTGTGACCACACCTTCAGAGCGAATCTGCTTCAATATCTCCAGCCCGCTCATCTTCGGAAGCGCCCAGTCCAGAACGATAACGTCATACTCATAAGTCTTTATGTAGGCAAGCGCAGCAACACCGTCGGCACAGGCATCAGCTATATGCTGCTCGCTGCTGAGCCAATCGACAATGTTTTCCGAAAGCTCCGAGTTGTCTTCGACGATTAATATCTTCATCAGGCTCACTTCTCGAAGGCAATTGTTTCGAACACTCTGATGGAAACCCGATAGTATACAATGAACGCCCTGGCGGCTTGGTCTCACTCCACACTAGGTTACCGTTGACCGAAAAGCGTTTGCACCTCACTCTTCTGCAAAAGGCACTGCTTTATGTCGCAGTGCCGCTCCTTTGCGAGCTGTGCCTTCTGACCGCTGTAACCTGGTTCCTTTATATGTCGGAACAGGAAGCCACCGAGGCAGAACACGCTAAAGTGATAATTGCCAAGACCGAGGATGTTATTCAGAAATTTTTCGACGTCGGATTTGCCTATGTCGCTTATGACGTTAAAACCAACGATCTATTCGGGACGAGACTGAACGATGTGATGTCCGAACTGCCGCAGGGGCTGCAAGAGCTGCAGGATTTGGTCAGCAACGATCCCGGTCAATCTAGCATCGTTAAGCAAGTTCGAGCAAAAACGGCAACGGCGCTAAACATTCTGGAGACGCGCAAGGCTTCGATAGAACGCGGCGGGCATTTGGATATTTCCGAAGCGCTTGGATTGCGTGCCCAACTTGATGCCATTGTTCATGAGCTCGATGGGATAGTAGAGGAATCGCGAATCGCTCAGAAAAGGGACCCCCAGGCTGCTGAAAGACTCAAAGCAATTGCCAAAGTGCTTCTGCTGCTGGGGGCAATCATCGGTCTTATCGCACTGCTTCTAGTGGCACGATTCAATGCTGGAACAACCAAGCGCCTCAGTATTCTTATGCACAACAGCGTTCAACTGGGCGCGGGAACGAGCCTGGCACCCTTGCTCAGCGGCGATGACGAAATTGCGCGCATTGACCGAGTGTTCCACCATGCCGTAGATGCGCTCACAGAAGCCGCGCGAAAAGAACGAGCGATGATTGATAATGCCGCCGATGTCATTTGTTCCATCGGCGAAAGCGGCACGTTCACTTCCGTGAGCCCGGCGGCAATCAAGCTCTGGGGCTACGACCCGACCGAGCTGGTAGGAAAGGACTGGCGGATGGTCATTACCGCAGACCACGCCGTGCAATTCGACAGATTCATAAAGAACATTCGAACAACGGGAAGCGATGATGTTCTGGAGATCAAACTGCTGCGAAAAGACGGTGCATTAGCTGATATGCGTTGGTCCGCCCACTGGTCTGCCTCCGATCACTCGCTGTTTTGCGTCGTTTACGACGTGACGGAGCGACTGGAAGCCGAGCGTTTTAAGCAGCAGTTCAGCAATATGATCAGCCACGATCTGCGCACCCCACTGACGGCGGTGCAAAGCACGCTTGAATTACTTGCCGCAAACGTCTATGGACCGCTCAGCGAAAAAGCAGTCAGCAAGGTCAGTCGCGCCAAGGGGAATCTGGATCACACCATCAAATTGATTAATAACTTGCTGGACCTGGAAAAAATGAATACCAGCACCATGCAAATGCAAATCCGAAAGACAGCTCTCAAGCCAATGCTCGATCGGTGTGCCGCCGCCGTAAGTCCAATTGCCGAGAGCCGAGACGTCACCATCGACTTGCCTGATACCGAAATTGCCCTCGACTTGGACGAACAGCGGATTTCCCAGGTCGTGATCAATTTGCTCGGCAACGCTCTCAAGTTTTCACCGAAGTCATCCATTATAAAGGTTGATATAGAAATTGATGCTTCACAAATGAAGCTGACGGTATCCGATCAAGGCCCAGGCATCGCTGTCGACAAAAGAGCTCAGATATTCGAGCGTTTTCTCCAGTTGCCGTCCACCAGGAAAAGCGTGGAAATATTCGTTGGTGCAAAAATTGAAGGCACCGGACTTGGGCTGGCGATATGCAAGGCGATTGTCGAGGCCCATGGTGGCGAAATCGGCGTCGATGGTGCCGCCGGTGGCGGCAGCGCCTTCTGGTTCTGGATACCGATAACAGGTAAGACACTGGCTTCGTAACAGCAACGGTTGCCATGGGCCATCAGTGCTTATCGACGATCTTGAACATTTAATATAGGGCGCCCGGTTCGTACTCCGGGCTCAATACCGACACTGCCTGCGACACCATCCCTAGCACCACGAGCGGTGCAGGCACCATAGATAGCGCAAAGAGCGCCCAGCGTATATGCCCTCCGCATGGCATTCGATAGCTTAAATGCATCCGAAGGTACATAAAAGGTGTTGCCCTTCCATCCTTCATCGGATACTCTGATATTGGAACAAGTTTATCTTTTGAAAAGCTAGAAGGGACTAAAACATGCCGACACGTTTACGCGAGGATCTCGCGGATACGGCTGTCCTTTGCGCTAGCAATGCATATTGGCGACGGAAGATGTTCCTCGGAATCATCGGATTAGCCGCCACCGTATGTGGTTCATCGATCCAGCCCGTGGCTGCTCAGCTCACCACGCCTGCCGTTCGAGAACCAGTCACAATACCTGCTCCCACCGCGGCGACATTGAACCCGACAATACTGCCCACGGATATCAACCCAACCTCATTGGGTGAGGATCGCACCACCCTCGGTGAGACTTTCAACATCCGGATGCTGCAAAACCTTCCGGCAGCACTGTACTTTACGAACTCCACAGAAATTTCACTGCGTTATGAGACCAACCCTTTTCAGTTCCCGAAGAAAAGGGTCCTTCTGAAACGGTTTCCGACTGCCGCCCAATTTTTGACTTTGAACGCTGGGCAGCGAGATCAACTTAACACCCTGCTAAGTAGAGTCGCCAACGAAGAGCTGATCTTCCGCGTTTTGCCTAACACCACAGTTGGCTGGGCACTCAACAATAAGACGCGCGTATTTGGGAACCATTTTTTGCTCCGAGATACCGCCAACGACAACTCTGCGTTGAGCACCACAGTGAATTCCATTTCGGCCGGCATTCAACGGGACGTCCCGGTGGGCGCCAGAGGGAACTTGCAGCTGGACTTTCAAACGCGTGAACTATGGCAATCGCGTCAGCGGCCATTATTCGATTTCCTGCCGGGAATTACATTTACCTACCTGCTTAGCCCACGCACAGTACTGTTTGCCAATACACTTCTGCAATTAAGGGGCAAGAAACTGATGCAAGCTCCGACCAGAGAAATAGATCCGTTCTATTCATTTGGCGGTCTCTATTCCCGCGGCGGCTGGAGCTTCAGCGCAACCGGCACACTGGTGCAGAACTTCCGTCAACCATTCGGCCAAAATGCCCTGATCAGGCAGAACAACTACACATGGATCGCCGACTTTGAAATTTCACGAAGGTTGTTCCGTCAACTACCCGGCGTGCAAGCGTTCATGAGAGCCGAGCCGATTTACAACTTCCATTCAAGACAAACACCCGGACTTGCCGGCATGGACTTCCGCTTATTCTTCGGACTTCGAACCGCCATCGCAAAACGACCGCTAACCGCGGTAATGGATCAAATTCGCGAAGATTTGATGGAAGAAGAGGAAATACCAAAACCGCCACTACCGGCTGCAAAGCCCTCGGCCAACGCGCCGGATAAGAAAAATACTGTCGCCGCTTTGCCAATTATTGGTCCGCTACCAGAAGTAAAAAGCCAAGTACAAGAAACGGCTGATGCACCGGGATCAATAGCTCACGAACCGATTTTCACTAATTGGAAACCGTTTGTTGAGGAAGAAGCTTCGGAACCGATTCATGTGGTGCAAGTTCGCCCAGTACAGGCTCAGACTACAAACTAGCAAGAACCGTTCCGGCAGGCGGTGGACGGCAGTTTCGTAGACCATAAGCTGGCCCCGCATGCGGTGCCACTGTCTGAGACTTAATCAGTCGTGGAATAAGAATCAGGAGGCAATTTACTTACATTCAGGCATCAAATACGGTGCTTAGCTTGCAAATTTTTCCAAGAATCAATTACAGTACAAAACATATATAGTCCATAGCCAACGTACGATCCAGCCAAACCATTCGGATGCCAAAACGACCCAACCCATGAAGCGCCACAGCCTCCCAACTTTAATAGTCGTTTTGACCACGCTCCTGCCGTGGCTCTCCGTGCCGTCGGAACTCGATCGCAACGAGCAAATAGCTCGTGCCTGTCGAATCTCCGCGCTGGGCGGCGCTGCCGCGATTGCCTCCGAAGCTCAGCTGTCAAATGGACCAATATCACTGGCGGATTTCCCATCGCCAGTTCCCAGAGACTCAAATAAACCAGTATCGTTAGCCGATTTCCCCTCGCCGATACCTACAGCAGGACGGGCTACTCTGGCTTCACTAAGCCAGCTGATTC
>JADYXS010000597.1 GCA_021772155.1 Candidatus Obscuribacter sp. | reverse complement strand
TACACTTTCGGAACGGCGTTGTGTCCAATCCAATTTTGGTCAATCCCAGCCATGCTGTACTTATACACAATCCCTTTGCTGGCGATTTTTTCGGCATCCATCACAGTGTATGCATCGGCGGTATCGAATTTGGTGGCGGGTGATTTCACCTTAGCGGCAGTCAGCATCTTTTTCACTCGTTGCATCTGCTGCAGACTCGCAGGCCAGGTGTGGAAGTAGAAGTTGTGAAACTGTTTCTCACCGCTTCCTAATAGAGCGATATTTTTCTTCAACCAGTTGTCCAGCATGAACCCCTTGTACAGAGAGTCAAACAGGGTGATGCCTATTACTTTGTCTTGAAGGCCGTTTCTTTCCAGCTCAGCAACAAGTGGATAAAGTCCGCCGGAGAAGCTTGTTAGGCGAATATCTTTTACGTCATTGAGGCTGCGTTTTTGCAACCCGGGAGTCTTCGCGAAGATCTCAACTAGCATTGCGTTGAAGAACCCAGGCTTATTGAAGTCACCTGACTTGTCACTTAACGCCTTGGGATTGACGGCCCATTCAGGAGCCACCAGCACTGTATTTGGTGCGGCGTCCTTCATCATTTTCGAGATTTCCCACTGCTTTTCGACGTCGTTTAAATTAGTCATCATGCCGTGATTGTAGACCACCAGATGAATTGGCTGGTTTGGATCGTAGCCGGGAGCAATATAGACAAGCGCGTCCGGGCTGGAGTGGTCGGCAACGCGGTGATCTAATTCTTCCAGTGAATAAACGATTACTTCGCGGCTCACTTTCTTCTGCTGCGGTTTTTTGTTAAAGGATAAGAAATCCCAACTGCCGGTGGTGGTGCAACCTGTCGTTGTGCCGACTACCAACAGCAATGACAGTGCGGTAAGTGTTTTGCTGATTCCTTTGTGCATACGAATCCTCCCCCCGTGTGCGAGGCTTTGGCGTTTTTGAACCTGATCTGTGGCAAACGTGACGCCAGGTAAGTGGAAAGCGTTCCGGAAAGATTGGAATGTATTTTGTTTGAAGTTCACGGCAGGAGCGCCGATGTTTTTCGGTTTGTAGCAAGTTTTCAAAACGAAAAGAGCCCCTGCAGTTGCAGGAGCTCTTCGCTGATCAGATTTGCTCACTAGTTTGTGTCGATATGCTGCTTTAGTTGATATTCGAATTCCGAAATAGAGTTGAGGAGTTTGCCTTCTTCTGCTTTTTGCTCGACCGAATTCTGGATAGCGACTACTTCCTTGGCGCGGCGGCGAAGTTCGGTCAGTTGTTGTTCCAGAGGATCAATGTCAAATGTTCCGAGCTTATTGGTGGTTTTCAGGTCTTGGAACATCTGTGCAACTTCTTGAAGACGAGGCGTTAACTCTGTGCGCACGGCAATAGAAGAGTTAAATTGTACAGACGATAAACGTGATTGCACAACTGGGTGATCGAAATTTCGAGCGACGCCTTGAGTTGGAGCCGGAGAATTGTTGCTTGCTACCTGCGCCGATACTGCCGAATTAGCACCACCGGCATTGATGTCATTCCAAAATCCGGCGAAGTAACTGGAGGCCTTTGGCATGTCCGGCGTCTCGTCTTCGAAGCCCATCGACGGTCCGTCTTTATGCGCCACGGCATGGTTCGTAATCTGTGTGTCCGCCATTTCCGTCTGGTAGTCAGGTACTGGCGTGGTTGTTGGTTGGGGTCCGTCTGCTGTCGGATAAAGAAGCTGATTGGAGTAGTTGTTCATGCCGCCGTACACGCCGCCGGGGCCATATGAGGCGCCTCCCCCGTACCCGCCGTAGCCGTACCCAGCGCCCTGCCACCAGGCGGCAGACCCGCCACGATAGCCACCACCTAAACTGCCGGCATATTGGCCTGACGATTGTGTCCCGATAGGATAACCGCCTTGATTGACGCCAGGCATGTAAGCGCTGCGCGCACCAACTCCGCCAGCTTCAAACCCGTCTCGCGCGAAGAGCGCTGACGGTATCGCCAAGCTCATTACTACTGCCGCAAGCAAACCCAGCGATATCCGCGAAGCCATTTTATCTGCCATTACCCCTTCTCCCAACACACACATTCACAGCCGTATTATGCCCAGCTGAACAAATTTAGTTTCGGATTTTCAAACGTCAATGCACACAACTTTTCTTTCTTGAATTATATAGTATAAGAGATAGTAGGAAAGGTGCAAAAAAAGGAAAGGCGCCATCCGGGCGCCTTTCCTTACCGCATGTGGCGGTCGACATCAGGGGCAGCAATTGCTGCCTCTGGCGTTTGTCAGTCCGCCGCGCCCATGTCGGGAGCGACGTTCAGCGTCGATTCGCCATCGTCCAGGAAGTGCGCGAACTTTCCGTGGCGACCGACTTCCCGGCACATCTGCACCAGGTAGCTGACCGTCACTTCGATTTCGCCCACCAACACCTTCTCCTCGCGGCGGAGCAGGGCGTTGACGATCATGCGACCGACCGTGGTTCGGCTCACGTAGAAGCCGCCGAACTTGAACACCTCACCGTTCCACCAGATGGCGTTGGTGCCGACCTTCTTGTCCCAGCACTTGGCGGTCGGCATCGTCAGTCCCTTTCGGAGCGGACTCAGGCCGAGCTTCGAGCTGTCGATGCTGTCGGCGGCAGCGCGCAGGATGTTGGCCAGCTCGGCGCAGCCAGCGCTGTACACCGATCGGTCGAACAACCAATCCAGATTGATGTCGCCGATTTCCCTGGACTGGAAGTCCGCCTCCTTGGCCGCCGCACGAAGGTCCTGCACCTCGCTCCAACGCGCGCCCGGGGTGGGCATGTTGGGGTCGAAGTCGTGGTCGTGCGAGCCGATCAGGTGGTCGTAGGCGTCGAAGAACTCGCCCGTC
>JADYXS010000596.1 GCA_021772155.1 Candidatus Obscuribacter sp. | reverse complement strand
TGATGGGACGCATTGATTGGCCGGAAGTTATGCGCCAATGCAACATGATCGGTATCAAGTCTTTCGCTGTCGTTGGGCTGACTGCTCTTTTTACCGGCTTTGCCATGTCCTTGCAGATTGCCAGGGAGTTAGTCTTATTCGGTGCTGATACCGCCATTGGTGGCGTTGTCGCTCTTGCGTTAATTCGTGAAATCGGTCCCATTACTGCCGGAGTCATGCTTGCCGGTCGCGTCGGTTCCGCAATTGCCGCCGAACTGACGAGCATGATGATAACTGACCAGATCGATGCTCTGCATGTAATGCGCGTGGACCCTGTGGAATTCCTCGTCGTGCCGCGCTATTTGGCCGGGATGTTCATGATGCCGGTCCTTTCGATTTACGCGATGGCAATCGGTCTGATTGCCGGAATCCAAATTGCAAATAGCGCCGCCAACGTACCCATGGCCACCTTCTTAGATTCGGTCAAGCAAACGATTCTGGATCGCGACTTCACCGTCCATTTCATCAAATCCTTTATCAATGCCACAATCGTCGTCATGTTTTCCTGCGCAATTGGCCTTAGCACCCGTGGCGGCGCAGAAGACGTCGGCATTGCAACGACTCGCGCCATCGTTTGGACGATGACGATGATCTTCGTTTTCAATTACATAGTCACTTCACTAACCTACGCGCCTCGGTGATGTGATGAGCAAGCAAGCAGACAAGGCGGAAAAACCGACGATCCGGGTGCAAGACCTGAAGAAGTCATTTGGCAACCGGCAGGTCTTGAAGGGCATCAGTTTTGAAGTCTGGCCTGGTGAAACGCTGGGCATCATCGGTCCTTCCGGATGTGGTAAATCTACTATCCTCAAGCTTCTATGCCGTTTGATTCCTGCTGACAGTGGAGAAGTTTTCACCGAGTCCGACGACATAGGATTAGTGTTTCAAGCAGCCGCGCTCCTGAACTCGCTTACAGTTCGCCAGAACCTGGCTCTTGCTCTACGTGCCAAGCGTTTGCCAAAGGACGTGGAAGACGCCAAAATCGAAGACACTTTGTCTTTAGTCGGGCTTGCGCAATTTATTGATTCTTACCCCAGCCAGCTGTCTGGCGGGCAACAAAAGCGCGTAAGTTTCGCCCGGGCTGTGGTTTACCAGCCAAAGATTATCCTTTATGACGAACCAACTACCGGACTTGATCCTGTAATGTCTACCGTCATAGAAGATTATATGATCCAGTTGGAAGATAAGCTCCGTGCCGCTTCCATTGTGGTGACTCACCAGCACTCCACTTGGAAACGAACCGCGTCGCGAATTATTTTGCTGCACGACGGCGAAATTGTGTGGCACGGAAAACCGGATGAAGCCGAGACTTCGGACAATCCATTCATCCGACAATTCGTTTATGCAACGCGTGATGGCCCCATGGCCACTGTTTGATTGAAAGGGTGTACAGGCAAAGGCAACGGCGATGCAGCAAACAAATTACGAAGTCAGAGTTGGATTATTCGCGCTAGGCGCCCTCATTTTGTTGGTGTGGGGATGGACGTGGCTGAAGAGTTTTTCGCTTTTCCAGCAGCCGCAAAGATTTGCAGCGGAATTCACGGACGTGGCGGGCTTGAGTCGTAACGCTCTGGTCAACGTACAGGGCGTGCGTGTTGGAACTGTTGAGTTCATGGAATTCACGCCGCAGAAGAAAATCTTGGTACACATCAAAATTGCCGATCCCACGGTTGTCGTACCTAAAGGATCAAAGGTAAGTATTCAAACCCTTGGACTGGTCGGCGCCAAGTACGTTGAAGTAATGATTCCCCGGGATGCAGCTGGCAAACCACTTGATGCACCGCCTTTAACCGCAAATGACATCGTTCTACCACCTGACGCTCAAGACCCAATCCGCACCGAGCTTGTGATTAGCCGCGTGGCCACTCGCATTGAGGAGATTGTCACAGCAGTAGATACAGTGGCACTGAATGAGACAATGACCAATCTGAATCACGCCACAAACAAGTTGAACAAGAATATGGACCGCTTGCGCTCTGCTGCAGATAGCGTGCAGAATGCCTCCAACAGCATTGCCAGCACTTCCGGCAAGTTCGGACGCACCGCGGAACATGCAAATATCGCTGCTGAAAGAGCAAGTACTTTCTTCGGTACAGGCAACGACACGATGCATGAAATTCAGCTGGTGGCGCGCGATTTCCGCGGCACCAGCGGCCGTGTCAACAAGCTCCTGGAAAATCCAAACTTCAGCGGCGACTTGAAGGAGACAATGCAGGAAGCGCGTAAGACAGCCGAGGTCGTCCGCGAGGCGATGGGCGAATTCAACAGCACGCTAAAAGACAAACCACTGCGCGATGAAGTGGTGGCGATATTGCAACGCGTGCAGAACTCAACTGACAGCATTCGCACGTCTCTGGAAATCGCTAACAAAATCTCTTCTGATCAAGCGCTACGCAGTGATCTTAAGGAAATTATGGGATCGGCGAAAGAGGCCCTGTCCAAAGCGAACAACCTGCTTGGCGATCCCGAGTTCAAGAATGACATAAGAGGAACAATGGGCAAGGTAAGAACCGCTGCAACCAATCTTGACAAGGCGGCCAAGCAAGTTCAGCAAATACTTTCAAAACGCGCACCGCTGCTGCAGATGTTGTTTGGAAAACCAGGCAAATTGCCCGAAACGGAAACGCTGCCTGGTACTGTGCCATGTCCCCCCTTGACGCCAGTAACGCCCGTTAAGCCATAGTAGGAGTATCCAATGGAATACGAACCGACTATTGGATTAGAAGTTCATGCTCAGCTGAAGACAGCAAGCAAGATCTTCTGCGGTTGCCCGACAGAGTTTGGCGGCCCGCCCAACGATCACGTCTGCCAAGTTTGCCTTGGCATGCCAGGCGTATTGCCGGTCCTCAACAAACGTGTGGTGGAATTCGCCATTCGCGCAGGTATAGCTTTAAATTGCCATATATCTGAACACACGAAGTTTGATCGTAAAAACTACCTTTATCCGGACCTACCGAAGGGTTATCAGATCTCTCAATACGACAAACCGATTTGCATTGACGGGCATCTTACCGTCGCTGGCAAAACCGTGCGGATTGTTCGCGCGCACCTGGAAGAAGACGCCGGCAAGCTCGTACATTCTGGAGCTGCCGGTCTTCACGGTTCCGATTACAGCCTGGTGGACTACAACAGATCTGGTGTTCCTCTACTGGAAATCGTCAGCGCCCCTGATATTGAAAGCCCAGAGCAAGCCAGTGAATATCTCAGCGAGTTGCGCACAATCCTGCGTTATGTTGATGTTTGCCACGGCGACCTGGAAAAGGGGACGTTTCGCTGCGATGCCAACGTCTCAATCAAACCCAAAGGTGAAAGCAAGCTCGGCACCAGAGCTGAGCTGAAGAACATGAATAGCTTCCGGGCAGTTCAACGCGCCATCCAGTTCGAAATTGAGCGCCAAACTGACCTTGTAAACAGCGGTCAACGCGTCGTGCAGGAAACGCGACTCTGGAATGAGGCCACTCAAACCACGCATTCAATGCGATCAAAAGAAGATGCCCACGACTATCGTTACTTCCCAGACCCGGATTTGATGCCCATTGTTATCGACAGGGCCTGGGTTGAAGAAGTCAGGTTGACGCTTCCAGAATTGCCGGAAGCGCGCCGCCAACGCTATGTAAATGAGCATGGATTATCTAGCGACGATGCTTATGTGCTTGCCGAAAGCAAGGAAATGGGTGACTTCTTGGACAAAGTTCTGCTTCTTGGCGCACCGGCAAAAGCTGCTGCCAACTTGCTCATCGGTCCCACCATGGCTTATTTGAAGGAGTCCCAAAAGGACTTTGCCGGAACCGACATCACGCCGGAAAACGTCCGCGATCTGATTGAAGCCACAAACTCCGGTAAGCTCAACTCTACCTCCGCTAAGATTGTGCTGAGCGAGCTTTTACAAGCACCATCTACGGTGGCAAAGGTTATTGAAGCCAAAGGACTGGTTCAAATATCCGATCTCAAGGAACTGGAGCAGGTAATCGCCGGCGTTCTGGACGCCAATCCCTCGCAGCTGGCTGAATTCCGCAGCGGCAAGACAAAGATTCGTCAGTTTTTCTTCGGTGAGTCGATGAAGGCGTTGAAGGGTAAGGGTAACCCGCAGGTTATCAATCAGATCCTCGATGAGAAGCTGGCTATCGAGCCAGGCTGACATTACTGCCAGCGCACTGCCCGCCTACAATCACGAGATTCGCCAGGGGATTTGTGTGGTAAGTTGAGTTAGGTTGTTTATCAGAAGTCGGCGGAAATCGGATTTGATGAGGCGAACGCCCTCTTTTTATTCAGCACAAATTGCACCAGTTCTGATCGGGGCGCTCTTGTTGTGCACCTTGCCAGCACCGGCATATTATTTTGAAGGCTACTACGTTCCTGTCTGTCTTATTTCCCCGATGCGCGATGAGCAGGTCTACACGCCGGCAGGGATGGGTACAGTCACCTCCAGAGCCGGATTTCGCGTCCATCCCGTCACTGGCAGAGGCGATTTCCACACCGGAGTTGACCTGGGCGCCAAGCTAAACGACAAGGTTTACGAGCTACT
>JADYXS010000595.1 GCA_021772155.1 Candidatus Obscuribacter sp. | reverse complement strand
TTCTTGTCGGGGTTTGTCGGATCGATTCCGTTTTTCTTATAATCCTCGTCGGTCTCAAGAACCACCGCTCCAGTCACTGGCGTGACGAGGCGATGATGTGCAGCCAGTTTGACTGCTGCCGGATTCTGTCCTTTGTGTAGCATATCCAATGTTTCATCGTACGCCCAGAGGCTTACCAACTGCGCTGAAATCAAAGGGATCGTTTCTTTGAATTGCGGCTTTTCCGTCGTCGTATTGCGGGCGATTACATAATTAGCTGGGCCGGTACCGCACAGTCCTGAGATGAATCTTTCGAGATCACTTTTGATGTCACTTGGTCTTGGTACTTCCTGAACAGTTACGTTCGGCGGCATTTTCTCCAATAGCCTGTTCGGGCTTGGGTAAGCTTCCACATCGTACAGGACCGGAAAATGTTGCAAGTTCTGGCCGTGCGGTTCAAATGCATACAGTGCTCCGTAGGGGTCGAAAAGCACCGGCTGGGGACCGTGGATCCAGAGGACGGCGCTGTTTGGTCGCTTAAGAGCTTTCTTCCAAACTTGGCCGAGCGGAGTTTCGTTGTTGGGCCCGCCGACACAAGGTGCGTGCTTGAGCTCTTGCAGCGCAACTTTAAGGTCCACTTTGGATTTGGAGTCCACCAGTTTGTAGATTTCATCGGATGCGAAGACCACTTCAGTTGGCACATCTTCCGGAATCTTTGCCAGGGCTTCGGCAATTTGAGGCATATACTTTGCCATCGCGCTGGATCCATCGATCACAACGTAGAGTTTTTCAGGTTTGGTAGTTTCGTTGCGTTTAAATTCTTCTACAACGAACGAGCGTCCGCCGGAAAGCGGCGCTGCCGACCAAAGCGCAGACACTGTCGAATCACGCGGGGACTGAATTGTAATTGGAGCATCACTAAGCGAAGCGTCTTCGATGGAGCCGATCAACCGTTTTGTGGTGGCATCATCTAAAGGATGCATGCTCTTTGCCGAACATGTGAAAGCTTGAGGAGATTCGATTCTTACCTCATGCTTGCACTTGACCGGAAATCCATGTTCTGCAATGCGTGGCAGAGTCAACTGAGCTTGACCAATTTCCGGTACCAGGCATGGTGCCGTGATTCCAATTCGCACTTTGATCTCGCCTGGCTGTTTGTCTTTCTGCGGGGGCACTGGAAAGCACTGAAGCATTATCTTGTTCGGACCAACGGCTGTAACCAGCAGTGGGTCGCGTTTTTTACGCACCACGGACTGGTAGGCTTTGTGGACAAGCCCGCGCTCACCAAACGCCGCTTCCCGTGGCTGACCATTCACCCAAAGTGTTGCTCGTGAAACAACTCCGCCTGGCGGTAGCTCAACTTGCATGCGAGCTTCTTGCTGGTCGGAGCTTCGGTTATTAAAGACCATGGTCCATTCGCTGTAGCTCGTTGCAGCATTTGGATCTACGGCCGTGGATAATTCGGATTTCGCTAATGAGACGCCGACCGTTCGTCCGCCAACGTCTTCGCCTGCAAGTTCCACGTCCCGGTCCCAGTCCCAATCCCGGAAGGCCATGTCGTCTTCGCCTAAGTTGCGGTAGCCACTGCCGAAGGAAGGTCTGGCAACGGAATTGAAAGGACGTCCAAAGGCTCGATAATAGATGTTACGTGCATCCTCAACAGAAAAATTACTACGATTGATTTCCCACTGGGTGTTGCGGAAGATTGGATTGTCCGTCAGGTAGGTCAGCACTAGAGTTGGTATGTCACTAACCGAAGCGCTGTGGTGATAGCAGCTGCGCAACAACGATTGTTCATTGCCGAATGTTCGTAGCAATCTAACTCCGGCCCTGCTCGTCTGGGAATTAGATGAAGCTGCCTGGCGCAAGGCAATATCTGTGACGGCGTTGGGAAGTTCGGCCAGGACCAGGAAGGCTGCGCCCGTCACGATCCCTCTGAAAACACCAGTCATCTTAAGTGGCGTGGCGCCTTCTTTCCGCATGCGTTTAACGATGAAGGCAAGCCTGACTGCTGAGAGAAATGCGAACAGCGGAGACAGTGGAAGCAGCCCGAATCCGATAAGTGCAAGCAACATAAGCGATACTGGAACGAGTGGCAGAAAAATCAAGGCATAAAAAATCGATACGCCTATTGAGGTTCCGAGCATAAACGGAAGCCAGGGCGCAGTGACGTCTTTTTTCATCGCCTTTAACCAGACAATAAAGTTCGCCACTGCAACGAAGGTTATGGCTCCAATGTGCCACCATGAGGGGATCGGATCTACGTAGACGCCACCGCACATATGGAAGACAGCCTCAATGCCGAGCGTAATTGCAGGCAGCATGACACCGAAGAAGCCAATTGCTTCAATATCGAACCAGGAAATGCCTTTCTTTTTCTCAGGTTTGGTCGCGGCAGCGGCCACCAGTACGTCCTTTATATGGACCAGACCTGGTTTGCCGTAGATTGTCATCGACGTGATAGTGTCAAAATTGTCAATCAGATAACCGGCTAGTTTCCGGCATCCAGCATCCAACTGTTCGTTATCTCTGATGCCCTCGAGGTCCGTTCTTGAATAATTTGCCTTAAACAGAGGAACAGCCTCCTTCAGTTTTTTATAGTCCCTTTCATTAGGAATATATGGAGCCTGCTCCTCTTTGGTCGGTGCATCTTCTGGTGATTTGGATTCCGAAGGCGAATTGGATGCCGGGTCCTTTCCTGCAGAAGAAGCTTTCTCTTCTTCGGGTGGATTTTCGGCGTTGTTCTGGTCTTCGGTCATTTTCTACGCTCCTGGCGATAGTGCCTGTCACTAATGTCGCGCTTACATCATATTCCCGCCAATGTTTGCG
>JADYXS010000594.1 GCA_021772155.1 Candidatus Obscuribacter sp. | reverse complement strand
TTGATCAGTTCCCTGATACGATCAGCGATGTCGTCTAGAGACGGTGTCTCCAATGCCATGCACATTCGCTTCATCGAGCCGAAAGCGTTGATCAGGACTGGCATATCGTAGCCTTTCACGTTGGTGAAAAGCAGCGCTTTGTTGCTTGAATCCGACATCTTGCTGACCCGGTCGCAGATTTCCGCAATCTCAAGATCTGTGGACACTGGGGCGTTGATCCGCATCAGTTCGCCTTCTTGCTCCAACACTTTGAGGAATGCGCGCAGATCTTGGTAGGCCATGATAAGCTCCTGATGCCGATTTGCCCAATGGTAAACCAAATGTCTGCGTCCATCCGCTTGTTTAACCGGATGCAAATATTCAACGTTTGTCAGGTTCCACTGGTTGGTAAGTATGAGTAGACGCACTAAGCCGGAGAACTTGCATTAAAGGAATGGAGGACGAAGCTCCGGGTGCCGGAATATTTGCCGATGAAGTTGGCACTTTTGATCCGGTTATTCAGGATTTCAATGAAGTCCTCACCCGTAGCCCAAACTATGCTGATGCCTACCTCGGTCGGGCGTGCGCTTTCGGCCGCCTAGGCGAATACGCCCTGGCGATTAAAGACTTTGATCAGGCAATACGATTACGTCCCAAGGATTATGATAGTTACTTCCTGCGAGGGTGCGCCTGGGGCCGCCTGCGGAAGTTTGACAAAGCAATTGAAGATTTGAACGTGGCTATTTCACTGAGACCTGCCTATGCTGACGCGTTCATCATTCGCGCCCACGCTTACGGTGAGCTTGGGCAGTACGAACGCGCTCTTCAGGATTACGAAGCTGCTCTTACGCTGAATCCGGATGACCCTGACGTCTACTACAATCGCGCACTGGCCTATGGCGAGCTCAAAATGTATGAGCGAGCGATAGATGACTATGACGAGGCTATTCGCCTTAACCCGCACGACGCCGACATCTTTCACAATCGCGGCTGGGCCTATGGGAAGCTGGAGCGCTACGAGCGAGCAATCGAGGATTATGACAGAGCAATCGGACTCAACCCGTTCGACGCTGAAATATACTACGGACGAGGACTTGCTTACGATCGCCTCGGGCGATTCGAACGCGCTTGCGAAGATTACAGCGATGCTATCAGGCTCAATCCGGACCTGGCGAATGCATACTGGGGACGCGGTCTGGCCTCTGCCAGGCTCGGTCGTTATGTCGAAGCAATAGATGACTACAATGCTGCCTTAGGGCTCAACCCAAGCATGGCCGGCATTTATTACAATCGAGGCCGGGCCTTGCGGCAACTGCATCGATACGAAGAAGCCATTGTCGATTACAACAAAGCCATCGAGTTGGATCCCGGTGATGCTGATGCTCGCTGTGGGCGCGGGCTCACTTACGACAAGATGACTCAATATGATTTGGCCATCGCCGACTATAACGTGGCAATTAGCCTCAATCCCAAAGATGGCGTGTTCTACTACAACCGCGGCGTGGTTTATCGCGAGCTGGAAAATTTCAACGGGGCAATTGATGACTTCAATCGAGCCATTCGATTGGACGCTACGGACCCGGACATGTATCACAACCGAGGCTGGGTCTACAGCAAACTAGGTAATTTCGAAAAGGCCATCACCGATTACAATGAAGTCCTTCGTCTCAACCCTGAAGACGCTGATGTTCACTACATGCGTGGATTGGCTCACATCGAACTCCAGAAATACGACGCGGCGATCGAAGACTTAGAAAATGCCCTGGACCTTTTCATCATCCAGGGGCGCGACACGGCTTCCGAGCAGGCTCTGGACAAGTTGCGGGACTTGCGGCAACGACAGGCAACGACGTAAAGGGGCGCACGCTCTTACAACCGTGTCACTGCATAATAACGCAGCATAAGAGCCTAATTCCACGTTCCTTAGCTGTTGCCGAACCGCTAGTCTAGATAAGCCTACTAATTTTTTGGAGTAGAAAATGTCTGAACGGCAGATTTTAACTGGTTGAGGAACTAGGGTTTGTCCCCCTATTGATGGCGGGTCCATCATCCACGATCAACGTAGAGAAAGAGAAGCGGCAGAAAATGCCCGACGCGCTGACGCCAGTTTCCGAACTGGTGTGGAACAAGAGCGCTCGCAGATGCAGGTGTCTGTTCTAAAAGAGCCAGGCGCCAAGCGAGAGTCGCTGGGCAATGGAAACGTCGCTGCTATTCGCGATGGCCATGGCCGCCTTCGTGACATGGAGTATCGCAGTGGCGATGTGCGTTCGCGTCGTTTCGAATATTCGAGCAACACACCAGATGCCAACGGCGAATACCCGCTGAACAAGATGGTTGTTGACTCTAAAACCCACGGTTTG
Organism: Candidatus Obscuribacter sp.; assembly: GCA_021772155.1. Classification (GTDB taxonomy): domain Bacteria; phylum Cyanobacteriota; class Vampirovibrionia; order Obscuribacterales; family Obscuribacteraceae; genus JADYXS01. The sequence goes on along the minus strand of JADYXS010000594.1, from coordinate 1,598 downwards.
CAAGTCTGGAAGAAGAACTCGGACAATCTCTGGGTTGAACAGAAGCGCGGCACTCCAATGCAAGGGGGGATGCAAGTCGATCAACAGACAGGCGTCTTTTACGCGCAAGAAAGAGGCAAAACGTCACTGACTTATAGTCCGAGCGGTCGTCGAAACGCACCAGAAGATGCAGTGAGACCTGACAGGTCCAAAGATGCTGATCGCGCCGTAATCCCAGCAGGTGTAGAACCTGGCGGCGACAGGAGCGTGAAGCCGCCATCCAATAACAATGGCTCGCGCGGTGTAGACAGCGGCAGGATAGAACCGCGTTTCGACAAGGCTCAGTTCGAAACGAAGCTTGAGCAGACCTTTGGAAAACCGCGTCAGATAACAGAAAGCAACTATGCAGATAACCTTTTCGGCTCTGCCGAAACGAAGAAACCGATTGTGATGACTTTCGGGCGAAGTAGCGACCCGAACATGGTCAAAGTCCAGGAAGGAATCGAGCGCGCCAAGAAGCAAGCCAACGGCTCGGCTGAGTTCATGTTCGTCGATCTGGACAAGGTCGATCCCAATTCGCCGATTGGTGAGTATGCCCTTAAGACGATCGAAAAGAAATACGGCACACCATTCACGATGGTCTTCAATCAGAAACAAGGGGAAGGAAGCACGCCGGTAATTCCGGAGCCTCCATCGCACCATCAAAAAGGTCCCCTGCGCGAACAAGATCTATCTAATGCAATTGCAGCTGCGGCACGCATTCAGGGCGAAAGACAAATTCAAACTGGACGTGAACGTGGTCCGGATGGTGGCGACGCCAGACAGGTTTCCACGGAAGCGAAGATTGCACGCGATCTTCTTGACGAAGCGGTTAAACCCTATAAAGACCGGCGCACAGAAGTGTTGATGAAAGGTCTTCCTCCGGAACAGCAGCTGAAAGTCTATTCGGAAGCAATCAATATTGCCGACTCGATAAATAATCCCGGATTGCGCGCCGAAACCCGTGCTATGGCTGGATTCTTTTTCATCGGCTGGGGCAAAGAATTGGCCGACAAAGGCAATAAGGTGGAAGCTGACAAACGCTACTTAGCTGGAGCTGAGTACATGTTGTTAGCCGGTTCGTATGATAAGAACCTTTGGGTTTATCCGGAATTTACCGAGAAGCTACGCAATAGCGCGTTGCCTGGCACTGTTGCTGAAACACTGATCGAACGCGGTGCTAAAGATGCCAAATGGTTTTTTCCGACCGCAGAAGAACACGTGAAGGATAAGGCGGCCGCCGGACCTAATGCCCGCGATCGCTATACCAAATTGATTTCCGAGCAAATGAAACGGCCTAAGGCGCCTGCAAATCCATACGGTAATTATGGACCTGCTGCAATTTTGCCCAAGTGACCGCCATCATTTAAGGTTGCTCGGGATGCCTGCTAGTGACGCTTTCACTTGTATCTACACAATTGTGCACTACTGCCCGGACAATTACACGTTCCTAATCCCTTGGCAATTTTCTATCATCTAAAGATACATAGAACGGTATAGCCGAACACCGCTCTCGCTTGTAATTGGAGAAAGGACATGTCAGTAGAAAAACCAGACAATATGGTATGCGAAGGCGACGT
>JADYXS010000593.1 GCA_021772155.1 Candidatus Obscuribacter sp. | reverse complement strand
GCGTCCGCTTCGCTTTCAGCCTCAAGCTTCCCGATAGCGTCCAGGGCTCCCTGAAACTGCTTCAAAGCGGCATCAACATCTTCGGCTGCTTTTTCCTTCGCCGCCAGGACTGCCCGCCCGGCCTCTTGAGTGGCCAGCCGCCACGCATTAGCAAAAGCCCACTGCACTCCTGCCGGGATTTCTTCAGGTGCCGTTATTACCACGGCGTGGCGCCGGTGCTGCCATTCCTCTAACAGCTTATAGATGGTTCGCAAGCTCCCCCCGCCTAAGGCATCGAGCAAAGCCACCGCCGTCACTTCCTTGCCTTCTGCCTGGAGCCGGTTCGCGGTCTCGAATAACTCATCAGCCGCTATCGCCCGCCTGCGTGCCATAGCACTCACCTCTCTTGCCTATTCCATTATTTTACCATAGCTATTATCTTTACCATTACTTTTATTATTACTATTATTACCAATTTAATGGCACAAAATGCGCCTAAATTTTGCCAAACGCGCGCTGGCGCGGGTGTGCACGTAATATAGCCCCCCTCTCCTCCGTCAGACGGACGCCACCGCCCGCACCGGGAACACTAGCGCTACTAACCGTTCCAGTGCTCCCCGGACCACGCAAATCATCTTTTGAAATTGCGACAGTTGCAGTTAGAGTGGCGCCCAAAGCTTCCATAGAAAACATCTTGGTTTGCGGTAAATGGCGGGAACCCAGCGGAGGCTCTGCGGAACTAGGGGAGATTAAGGAACAAACCAAGTCCCAAGGCTTAACCCACCGACACGCTTGTGCGCCAGTGTTTGACCCCGGAGCTAGTCTCATAGTGAGTGCCGGCGATAAGGACTCAGCCGTAGTTACCGTTGAGTTGTTCACCGTCGCTCCGAAGTGTTTTAAGCGGAGGGAGTCAAACACCATAGAAACAAAAGACGCTAGATCCACAACGAATGAGTCTAATGCTGATGGGATCAAGTCGATTACAGGTGCCGGCTCATTGGACACCAAGCCCAACACACCAGAAGAACTTATGGCAGCTACAGGCAGTTTTAACTCTGACTGACTAAAAACGATGAATTCATTTTTTTCTTGAACTTCTTCAGAGCCAGAAGGACAGAAGACAGCGGCAACAACCGGAGCGCGCAAGCTAAGATCGCCTCCCACGCGTGACAACCCGAAAATGCCCCAGATGTCATTATGCCTGCGGATAGTCTTATGGTCACAGCCGGACAGTCTCGCCAGCCCCCTTAACGTCACTCGGCGGCCGGTCTCCACTAGCTTGACAAGAGCGGCCCGGATCTTTTCTCTTGCCGTTTCCTCGCGCCCGATGTTTCCTTTTTTGAAATCCTCGGGATACCAAACGCGGCCCGTTGTTTTGCTGAGATCTTCCAGGCGATCGATCGCGCGCTCGGTAAGCGGGTAGCTTGCGCGCTGGCGCTCTACGCCCTCTCTAGCCTCCCAATTGCACGCCCGCCTTATGTCCGTACCTATTTCTTTCCAATCGCCTCTTAAAACCGATTTTGAAAACCCATTGTGTTTTTCTCTCAGCCAAGCCTCGATGGCGGGCACTCTCTGGTCGGCCCTGCCAACACCAGGAAGCGCCCTAACTCCTTCTCTCTCGTCTCCATACCAGAGATAATGCCCCACGCAGAGCACGGCATGATGGCGCTGAGCTGGCGCCGTTAGCCCGTTTAGCCAATAAGCGCGACCACAATTATAAACTTCGGGGATCATTCCAGCGTTAGTAAAAAAGGCTGAAAAGCCGTCTTCTTCTATGTCTTCAGCTTGGAACTCGCGCGATTGTATTGCCGCGGCGGCGGTTTGGATCTCTTTTAATCGACTATCTATGCGCTTTTGTACTGGTGTCCACTCGTGCGCTGACACCTCCAGGTCCTCTACAAACCTGGATATTGCCTCATCTGCAGTTAGCTCTTCCCGGCGCAATTTTACCGCGCCCTGGTCATCTAGCCAGGCAAAGCCGCGCTGTAATGGCAATCTCAAACCATTGTTTGACGGAAATATTTCTAGCTGTCCTGGTTTGATCTCATAGCCCTCTGCCGTTAGCCACTGCTTGAGCGCTTTGTGTACGGTCTGGCAGTCAACCCAGGAAGAGAAAGAAAGGTATAAGTGCCAGCCTTCACTGTCACTTGATTGATAATATTGCGGGCTATTCAAGCCGATAGAAGCTAGCGAATGCCTCAGCCTGGCTAGTCCTAGCTCATTGTGATATTGGCTTGTCTCGTCTATATCGAGGACGGCAAAGCGCGTTTGCTCTCCCCAGCGGCAACCCCAGATCGCATCATCCTGCAATCCAATAGCGCTCAAGATTGTGTCGTCAACCAGCGGCGCATGGCGGCTCATCGTCACCCAAGTCTTACAGCCGCGCGGCTTCAATATACTTTGGTGGCGATTCGGATATAGCGACAAAAATTCTTGTCGCGCGCCATCGTAAATGGTGGCTTTGTCAAAAGCCACACATGCTGATAAAGAGCTAGTCAGGTGTCCGTTTCCTTAAAGAAGACGTGTTGACCTAACCGACCCAATCACTTATTCTGATTGCATATTCAGGAAATTCGACAAACCTGATAGACACAAATGAATAGGAAAAGGCCGCGAGGTCTTTGCGAAAGGCACTGCCACTGGCAGTGTTTTTTGTTTTAGAAGCTTTGGTGGACTTTCTAGGAAGGCAATGCCTTCTGTATATGCTTGCGATATTTCGCGGAAAACACCGCCTGTGATACCGCGAAATTACTATACATGGTGCATAAAATGTGTGCAATCCCTGTAATCGATCAAACACGGCAAGAGATCTAGATCTTCAAAACAGCGGAGGCTCCGGAGGCTGAGAATAAAGGTGCCGGAGGTAGGCGGCGATACAAGCCTACCTCCGGTTTTCAGTTCTGCAATCATCCGGAGCCAAGACAGGTGGAACTCCGCCAAGCCTCCGGCTGAAATTCTGCAATTGCGAAAAACGGCATGTTTTCACACGAATCGAAGCCTCCGAATCACCTCCGGAGGCAGCATCGGCAACCTCCGCGAAGCTCCGGAGGTAAGCGGAGGTGAAATCTTTAGCCTCCGGAGGCAGCAATCCAACTCCGAACCTTCGCCTCCGGAGGCGCCGCCGGTGGCAACCCTGACGGTATAACCGCCCTGTTCCAACCTCCGGAGGTACAGATGGCACCATTACTCCCTTTTGAACTGATTCGCACGAAGCATCGAAGATTGGCAGTCCGCCTTAAACAATTTGGCTCCGGAGGTGAGAGAACTAGCATCCGGAGGCGTCTCGGAGTTTTCAAAGTGGTGCTTCCGGAGGCAATCTATTTAGCGTATAATCCTCACGGGTTCAGGGTTCCGGGAATATCTCTTGGATATAGAGGGTATAGATGCAAGGTTCATCACTGCTGACTGTGAAACAAGTTGCAACCGCTTTGGGAATCGACGAACGGTCTGTTCGCGAAAAGCTTGCGCTTAATACGCTGAAGGGCGTCAAAAAACCTGTCGGTAATAAAGAACAATGGTTTGTCCATCAGCGTGAACTGGACGCTGAACTTGCCCGAAGAGGTATGAGCCAGATAAATCAAACCTTTGCACAGCCGGAGTTGCCTCCGGCGCAGACCATGACACAGCCTCCGCACCAGGTTTATCAGACGATGACTATGGAGCCGGAGCTTGAACAAGTGACAGTAGACGCTACCGTTTTAGAGAATTCTGCGGAGGCATCTATCTTTGATTCCGAGGGTGCGGAGGTTGCTGATTCGACCTCCGGAGGTGAACACCGGAGCTGGCTTGGTGAACAACTGGGCAAACAAAATGCAGCAACGGCTGAGTGGCTTATGAAGCCCTTGTTAGATAGGGTCGAGCAACTAAGCAAGGAAAACGTCCAGAAAGACCTCTTAATCGAGGAGCAGAAGCTTCAGCTTCGACTCCTCCCAGACTTCCAGGCTAGGGCCGCACGAGAAAAAGAGGCCGCAGCTGCCGCCGAATTGAAAGTCCATGAAGCCCTCGCCCGTCAAAAAACTCTTGACCTTTTGGCTGCCGAGAAGGCCAAAGAGCTTAAAGCAAAAGAAGCAGAACTGGTTCAAATGCAGCAAGAGATTGAAGCCGAGCGCAAGGTTTCTGAAGCGCAATCCGCTAAGGTCGCCGAGAAGGAAGCCGAGGCAAAGGCCCTCGAAGCTGAGAACGAAGAGCTGAAGCAGAAGTATGAGGAAGCTGTACTAAACGCTACTAAGTTGGCGGAATTGGAGAAAGTAGTTTTCGAATTGCAAAAACCAAAACCGAGCTGGTTTAAGCGGCTGTTCACCGCTGGCGAATAGCCGTGGTGGAAGAAGTGGTTTGCTGGTGGCGGGGATACGACCGTCTAATAATCTCCGATATGCTTCATGCCACCCGCGCCACCAATTGCCAGCTGGTGTGTCCGTCAATGACGCTTACCGCTAAGCGTGCATCGTCCATAGCGGGCTCCAACCTCGTAGGCTGGCCAGGCACGTGCGATATCGTGAGCTTACACGCCGTTGTTGGGGTCCCAGTTGCAACGGAACGATTATGGAACGCGTTCCATAATCGGTCCGTTGCAACTCACACCCCAATTTGAGTTAGCACCATATATAGGGGCACCGATTTTCCTGCCGAACTGGTCGTGTTAGCGCGCGACCAATTCAGACGAATGCAAGCAATAGCGTGATTAACCGCGATCGAGTAGCTAAGCGCTATTCATAGAGGCGTCCTCTCGCCGGCGCGAGGTCTCTGATTAGCGGCAACTTCGGCTAACTCGAACCGCACGATTCCAAGTCCGCTCCTGATCTGAGGCTTTGCAAATTGAAGCGGGTCGCCGTTCCTCATGCTTCGCGCCAGAATCACTGCCTCTGCTGTGCTCTGCACTGGGCGGCAAGAATACATTCCTGCCTTGATACCAGGAGTTCGTGTTTTGTCCTTATACTCAAATGGAAAAACGGTCTTCAGCGCCTGAAGCAGCGCATCATGGATCGGTGTCACTGATTGATCGATGAGCATTTTCCCTCGATAGGGCTTTTCAGAAACAATACTGACAAGAGTCACGCCGCTGACTTTCTCAAGAGCATTTTGGATCAGCTTCATCTTGCATCCACAATCCACACCGTCAATATTGAATCGGACCTCGCTTAAATTGATGTTGTGAAAACACTCTTTCTTGACGTCAGGCTGGCTTTCTAAGCCTTTATCGTCATGACCTATCTTTGAGCCTGACAAAAGAAATGGTGCCAATTTATCTGTTGAATCTAGCGACTGTGCGTTAGTGAGCTCTTCTACCACTTCCGCGGCTTTTAACTGCCGGTCCAGAGTGCCGGCTAGGGCCAGGTGATAGCTACCTCGTATTGGATCTAAAGCAATTGCGTGGCGATAAGCTGATTCAGCATTGTTAAGCCACTGCCTGCGTGCATCCGCATCGTAAGATACCGTGTCAGCCTTATCATCGAAGATCTGTCCTACCTTGAAGAAGGCGTCACTATCTTTGGCAGAAGTGAGATTCTTCATGGACATTTTTAGAAAACGCTTTCCAGAAACAGGGTCGACTGGCGTTAACAGCAAAGACGCACCGCGGATGTAGAGTTCGTGATCCTGAGGATGATAAGTATTAAATATGTCGTCCGCTGTGGTCCTGACACGGGGCTTCTGATTGTTCCGAAGCAACGCCAAGAGATCTTGGACTGCAGCATCCGATTTTTGCTGCTTGGTAGTTGCGAGGCTCTTAGCTTTGGACAGCGGTACCACAGCTAAATCAGCCCTATCCATGTGCAGATATGTTCGGCCGATCTGATAGTACCAATCGAAGCGTTGACCTTCTTGGGACTCCATATGACGCAAAACGGCATATCCATCGCGCGCGTTATTGTTCAGAACGAAACATCGCGCCAAGCCAATCCAGGGTATCCAATCATCGGGCGCAATCTTTGTGGCCCGGTCGTATTCAGGAATTGCGTTACTATATTGGTAGAGCTGCTCGTAAATTTGACCCAGGTTGGTGAATACAATCTCTTGGTCGGGCCCGAGCACCGCAGCCCTCTGTGCTTCGGCAGTAGCTCGCACTACATCGCCTTGAAGCCAACTAAAATATGATAAAGATTCATGCGCCAACCAGTCGTTGGGGTCTTTGCCAACAGCTTGCGCGGCGAGTTCTCTGGCCTCTTGCACTTTGCCTTGCTTGCAGAGCTGGAATGCTTGTTTAATCAGCGGATCAGGGTTTGAAATATCCGCTGCATCAGCAGGACTGGTGCAAAGCAACGTCAAGCTGATCAATGACAGCATGCAGGATCGAATTAATAGTCTAGACAACATTGAAGTACTCATTCTTAACCAGTAAACAGGATCTGTCTGATTTATGGGACGTCACATTTTAACACCGAGGTCTTGGGATGTCGGGAGGTCCGAACGAACATTTAGAATTTCCCATCTTCCCTCTTGTTGCTCAAGTGGCCGCAGATGCCCCCTATAATTCCTTGACTTTCGTTCGGCAATCGATGGATGTTCAAATTGAAGAAATTAATTACGGTGGCTATAGCCGCCTTGATCTGCCTCTCCGTTTTATGTGTCCCAGAAGCAGAGTCCCGGAAACGTAAGGGACTTCGTGTAGGGTCGGCTCAGTGGACGTATTTCTGGAACCTTTACTGGTTGGCCAACTGGCGAAGGTGGAGCCAGATACCTGGCTTTGCGCCTGCCCCCCAGCTTCAGGTTACCGGCAGTGTTGTGGTGCCCACACCAGCACCACCAGCACCACCGGCACCACCGGCACCATTCGTTCCTCCATCACCTGCAAGTGCCACTATCCTTACTTTTAATAACACCTCCGGCACTGACGTATACCTCTGCGTATCAACGCAAAGCGGATTGCAACCTTGCGTTGCCGGTTCAATTATGCAAGACGGTTGCCCCTCTAACGTCAGTCAATTAGGAGTAGTGGACCTGGCCACCAATCAATCGGGGTCCTTCGTCCAATGGCCGTCAACTTCACCTCAGAACGGCTGGTATCTCTGGAAAAACGGGCACACACTTCAAGTCTTCAACAACATGACCAACCCCTACACGGGTTTGAACAATGGCTGTTTGCAGGGACTCGTATTCGGCGTGAATATTTGGGGCGCCAACTGTGGTTGCAACTTCCAGACCCCTGGAGTGCCTGTTCCGCCGGGCGATTTTTTATGCAATGGATTTCCTGACACCGATCCCACATCTCCCACTTACAACAACGATACCCCGTCAACTTATACCTTGGTACCCAACGGCTCAACCGCATTCGAGCCGAGCCTGAACCTGCCAGGGTTGCAGTGCAACTTGGCGTTCGGCAACAACCCTCATGAATCTTACGACATCACTTGCGTGAATGGCTCGAATGCGATATTTAGCGTGACAATGACGCCGCCAGCCGCTGGTCCATACTTCACCTATAACGTGGGAAATGGTAGCCAAAGCGCGACTACTACTTTCACGACGCAAAATTCATGGGTTTTGGTAAATCCTCCCACAGTCAAGGCTTCCTGTGACGACAACTGCATCGACCCGAGCGCCGCTATCCCGGGTTCTTCTCGAGCCGGCGTATTTCCGTACGGTGCTACAGTTTGCACCAGCAATCCTGATCCTAATCCGCCCTGCACTAATACTGCTGATCCGTATGTTCTAAACAAACAGTTCTGCGCCGCAACAGCAGGTTCCGGGTGTAACTTCGATCGACAACCGAACGCTGGTCAGGTATTTGGTGGCACTCTCGCCGTCACGTACACAGGTCCAGCCACGCCTCCAGCCTCCTGCCCATAGGAGAAGCGATGCGCTCAGACCAGCACCACGCAAGCCGAAGGTGCGTCGGACCAGTAAATGCCAAATGGCTCTTACTGGTCCTGGTCGGTCTTGCCTTGCTTTGCCAACTTCCTTGCGGCGCCGAATTCGAGCCAGAACTTTCCCATTCGTATCTGCAAACTCAATTTGCGTGGGCGATGTACATCGATTCATGCGAGGTAAACCATTACCTAAACTACCCTGGCTCTAGCCTCCATCCGCTGACGAAAGTTCGGATCAGATATAGATACTTCCCTCACGACGGTCGCCCTGTCAACTGGCCGGCCAAGACCTACGACGAGTTCTGGTATCACGACGGAAAGCCGGTAGGATTGCGACGCAACGCAGAGATAAACCTAAACAAAAATGACATCGGAGTCATTGTCATCGGACAGGCCGCTGATCATTTCAATTCTATTTCGTCCACGAGTGACGCGCTGGTCAGATTGTTGGTTAACCTCCAATTGCAGCGAGCTGTTGTAGGTGCGGTGATAGTACCGCCCGATCAATATGATCCGCTTCTTGCAAATCTTGAGCGTTATGGCTTCTCTTCCACCATGAAACAAGTGAGCGGCCCGCAAATGAAAATTCATCTCCGTTGTGACTCAGGGAGTAGAGAAACTTACTTGTGCCTGCACTAAAGTTAGCGGGAGTTACGACGATTTGGATTGCCCATGCAAAATTGCATACGCTGTCGCCGGGCAACGGCATTCACTCATTGAGGAAGAACGTTCCGGTAGCTGGATCTGGATTGCAATTTGCCCATTCATGTGAAGAAGAAATCAAAAATGGAATTGGCTTGGTTAATCCAGGAATCGAAACGCCCTTCAGCGGCAACAGGATCGCTGGTGACATCTGAGATCTGACATTTAATTCAAGTTGATATGAACAAGGAGCTTTGGCGCCGTTCGGCAACCAGTCTGCTGGAATCTGGCGCGGCTTTTCAGCCAGAATGAATTCCTCAGCATGAGGGTATCGAAAGATGCGCGTGATCCTCAGACGCAAATTGATGGACTCGGTGGTTACACCGCCTAAGTTGTGCAACTTGGTTCGCAGGGACGGATCGGCGTCCATCCGCATACGGGATTCGCTGAAAGTTTCGCAAAGGGACAATCTTCTAGCATAGCCATTAACGAGCTCTTGGGCCAGCATCCAGCGAATCGGCACAATGGTCAGGTCGATTAACGGCACGAAAACGAGAAAGATAAGAAGAATTAATGCGGCGGAAAAGTCCGTCAGCACGCTGCCGGACTCAGTCCTGTTGAATCGGCTCTTAGCCGTGGATGTGAGGCCGTACATCAACGTGTGATAATCATCCTACTTTGACGATAACAACTTAGCATGAAAAGAAATCGTACGTCGAGCGGCAGCATGATCGTTCTTGTGAGTCTCTGCATGGGACTCATCGTTCTTGTAGCCGTCATCGGAATCATCTTCAACAACTTGCTGTTCCAGAACTCTCGCAGCCAGGATAAAGTCGATGCGATGGCGCTGTCGTTTGCGCGCTTGATCAATGCAGGAAATAGAGTCGGTCAAATCAATGAGCTCGAAGACCGCTGTCGCGAGCTAGTTTACGTGTCGCGGCAAACTGAAATAGCGTGCCCGGCCGCGGACTGCGGCTATATGACCGCCCTTTGCGACCAGTTGCTTAGCGACGCGCGCTCTGGACAGAAGCTGGTGGAAGCGGAGCGTCAGAATCAGATTAATCTGATATGCAATGAAGTGCAGGATGCAGCAACTCGCTATAACCGCGATCGTAGTGCTGACAGTTCTTTCTCCCTGAACTGGCTGCAGACTTATGAGCCGCGCATCACCGACGTTGCGCTCGGCACCATCAAGGATGTGCAATCCAGCGTTCGGAGCCAGACAGTCTTTAGTGAGTTGGCCTATCACGACTACCTTGCAGACTATTTCGACCCGGAGACTGCCCTGTATAAAGCGCCCCTCAACGCCAGGCTTCCCGGTTCCGATGCAGATCTCTCTTTCGAATTATCCGCGCTGCCTGCGTCGGTAAAGATGATTACCCCTCAGCCACGCAATACCAATTCGGATGTTTTCGTTCCATACGGAAAGGTTGTAGAGAGTGGGGAGCAGTCACCTAACTCAATCCAGCATATCCCGAATGCCGTCCACGTATCATGCGCTATGGATGCGTTGGTCGGTCCACATGGCTCGAATAAGGTCTCGATAAGCGTTGTTTCGACTGGTATTACAAGTGGTGCCTCACCCGAACCGGAAGATTGATCTGTGAGAAGAGGATCTGGACAGTCGTTAATTGAGTTCACCGCAGGTCTTGTGGTGCTGGTTCCTGTGCTGTTGGTCCTTGTCGACCTAGCGATAGTTATCTACGGCGTGCAACTGAATGATACGGCCTGCCACAATGCGGCACAAGCAGCAGCTGCCGGTGAGCCCGCCGAGGCGCAGTATCGTGCTCAAACAGTTCTCAATCAAGTGAATAGCCGCACGACCGGAGAGTTGGTTTCACATTTTGCTCTTGATAGACCGGTCGAATCCGAAATAGAAGCAGCGCCAATACCATATCGCGATCAGATGACCGGCAAGACAGTTAATCCGGGCGGTGTGATCACTGGCACCGCGACCGTTACAACGACAGTGGAAATAAGACCGTTCATCGTCCATAACGTTTATGGAAAACGCCTGCCCCTCAAATTCAGCTGCCGACAAAGCATTCCTATTCGCTATGTTGTGCCGATGTGTGAATTCCCTTGCCCGTCCGAGCCATTGATTGGATCCAACTGAGCAGGCATCCTCATCTCAACTCTGCGTGTCGAAGTGCAGTCAGGGCCTAGCTGGAACTGCTGAACTGTAGTGTCGTTCGCTGAACTAGCCTGCACGTGGCTATGCGGCAAATGACTATCTCGCTAGGTGTAGCGGCGCGAAATCATAATCACTTGGGCGCGACATCATCGGTCATTTCGGACTCACATTAACCGCCACCAGAAGTGGTCGCGGATTCACAT
>JADYXS010000592.1 GCA_021772155.1 Candidatus Obscuribacter sp. | reverse complement strand
GCGTTACTTCGTCCGCGACCTCGCCCTTCTGCTCGAGGAATGGAGCGGGATTCAGGACAAGATCAAGAAGCAGCCGAACGCGACGTGCGTCTTCCAGGAGCCGGACTTGATCGAGCGCACGGTGCGCGACTTCCTCACCGAGGACGTGGAGCGAATCGTCGTGGACAGCTCGCAGGCCTATGACCGGATGCGCGCCATGATCACCAAGATTTCACGGCGCTCGGCGGACAAGGTGAAGCTGTACTCGGATCACCAGCCGATCTTTGATCGCTTTGGAATTACGCGCCAGTTGGAGTCCACCTTCAGCCGGCAGGTGCATCTGAAGAGCGGCGGCTACATCGTCGTGGACGAAACGGAGGCGCTGGTCGCCATCGACGTCAACACCGGACGCCACAAGAGCAGCAAGGATCAGGAATCCACCATCCTCAAGGTGAACCTTGAAGCCGCCGAGGAAATCTGCCGCCAGCTCCGCCTGCGCAACATGGGCGGCCTGATCGTGCTCGATTTCATCGACATGAAATCTCGCCGCGACCAGCAGCAGGTGTACACGAAAATGCGCGACGGCCTCCGGCGCGACAAGGCGAAGACCCACATCTTGCCCATCTCGCAGCTTGGGTTGATGGAGATGACCCGCCAGCGCCACAGCGAAAGCGTCCGTGCGGCCGTGTATGACGACTGTCCGTACTGCAAGGGCAAGGGCAAGGTGAAGAGCCCCGAGACCATGAGCGTGGAAATCCAGCGCAAGCTGAACGAGATATTGAAGAAGCGTCCGCGTGATGAATCGGACTTCCAGCTCCGCATCGCCGTGCATCCCGCCGTGCTCCAGCGTCTCCGCACAGAGGACGAGAAGTTGCTGACCGAGATCGAGAAGCGTTACTTCGGCCGGCTGCTGTTCCGTCCCGAACCCTCGATGCACGCCGAGCAGTTCAAGATCTATAACGTGGCCACGAACGAGGAACTGGCCAGCGCCTAAACCTGGCAGTCATTTGAGAACAGAAACGCCCCGCAAATTGCGGGGCGTTTTCTTTGTCGTCGAACGGTGCTCTGTGGGTGGATGGGAACGAAGGGGCGTGGAGGGAGATGGCATCAGGCACCCTCGTCTGAAGTGGATGGCGAACACTTCGCCAACCTGAACCTGATGTGAGAAGCGGGAAGAAGTTTGACCTCACCGGAAGACGCCCGCTGCATGAATGAAAGTCTCGGATGAGGGACGATTTGAGAAGAACCCGAAACCTTGCTCCGCTTACTTTTCACCCAGCTCGGTGATGACGACAAACCAAGCGCTTTGGTTCTTGTCGTCTCCGGAATAAACGACCGACTGGCCTTTGCTGATGGTCAGCGTCGTCTTGTGGACCTCTTTGCCCTTGCCGATGAGCTTCACTTCCACGGTCGGACCTTCGAGCTCTTTGATCTCGATGGTGCATTCGTCGCTCAGTTTGAAGTGGTTGCTTCCCCGGGACGGAACCGGCTTGGTTACGCGGTTGACGGCAAAGTAATTTTTCCACTTAAAGACGTTGCGCAGCTTTTCCTTGGTCGCTGCATCGACTTCCTTGTGGGCCGGATCAGGAGACTTCTCATCGTTGGTGCCCCAGATGAGCTTGGCTTCCAGCCTCAAGTTGGCGGCAAAGCTCTCCACCGTGCTGCCGGTCAGCAGGAGCAACGCAAGAAGGCACCGTGCTGTCCGGCGCGAAAACAGGCTATGGCTCATTGAAAGAACGAATCGTCCATTGGCTCCGCCTGCGCCTCGCTGTCCTGATCCTTTTTGTAAAGATAGACCACGAACATGTTTTCCGACTGTGAACGGTAGGAAATCGAGCCGACATCGTCGGACAGATTCTCCACCTCCACCATGTGGCGGGAGCCGTCCTCAATGGCCGGTCCCCGGAAGGTGTTGAATGAAACCACAGCGAGAAAAGCGACTAGCGCCACGCCCGAAAGCGGAGAGACCAAACGGCGCCAGACGAACGGCCATGAAAGGGCAGGGGAGGTTTCGCGCACAGATTCAGCGCTTTCGATGCGGCGCTGGACCTGGCTCCAGTAGAATTCCCGGGTGTCCGGGACTTTGACTTCAAATTCGTTGGGGGCAATGAACGCCTTGGCCATGCGAAGTTCGGTGACCAGGGCACGGGCGTCCGCATGGGCGTCGGCAAAGGCCGACACTCGTCGCGCGTCGCCCGCCGACAGTTCACCATCGACCCATGCTTGTAACTCTAGCTGTTGTTCCCAGTTCATTTTCTAACCCATTTCCTCTCTCTTGTAGCTTGCCATCAAGTTCGCCATTTTCCGTCGCGCATAAAACAGGCGCGACATGACGGTGCCGATGGAGCATTCCATGCGCTTTGCGATCTCTTTGTATTCGAGATCTTCAAACTCGTGCAAAATCAAAACTGTCCGATGCTCGTGACTGAGCAGCCCCAGCGCCCGGTCGATTCTCGCCCTCAACTCGCCGCGCTCCAGACCTTCCGTGGGATTCACAGTGACAACCGGCATCTGCCGCTCTACGCCGCCCAGTTCCTCGTCCAGATGTTCGATGGACTCGGCGCGCTGGCGCTTCTGCTTTCGCAACTGGTCGAGACATAAATTGATCACTATTCTCGTCATCCACGTTACGAAGCTTGAATCGCCCTGAAACTGTTTCAGGCGCTGCCAGCCTTTCACCCACGCTTCTTGAGAAAGATCCGATGCGATGTCTTCATTCCGCATCATGCTGAAGGCCCGCGCATAAATCTTGTCCCGATGCCGCCTCAGCAATTCTTCAAACGCAACCATGTCACCACGCTGCGCTCGACGCACCAGTCGGTCGTCAGGAACATCGGGTTTTTCCGGTTGCGTCGCCATGTTTGGACGGGGGTCGATCCGGGCTTATTCAGCCCGGCTTACAGCGCTCCCTTGGTTGATGGGATCAGTCCTGCAATTCTCGGATCGCGTTGACACGCAAAATCTAATGACTTCGCGAAAGCTTTGAAAAGTACCTCCACGACGTGATGTGGTTCTTCTCCGTATAAAAGTTCCAGATGCAGGTTGCAGCGCGCTTCGTTGGCAAATCCTTGGAAGAATTCACGCGCCAATCCAAAGCGGAAGGCGCTCGACATGTCCTGCCGCTTTTCAGCGAGGCTGAGGTTCTTGTACTGCATTTTATCCAGACCACGCCAAACCAAATAGGGCCGGCCGCTGAAATCGACGACGCTTCGCCCCAAACATTCATCCATAGGCACATGGGCTTCGCCGGTGAATGGATTGCGCGGGTCGAACCCCGCTCCATAGCGGCGGATTCCTTTCTTGTCACCCAACGCCTCGCGAAAGGCCTGACCGAGCGCGATGCCGCAATCTTCCACCGTGTGATGACCGTCCACGTCCAAGTCGCCCTTGCAGCGCAACTGGAGATCGATCACCGCGTGCTTGGCGAGCAGGGTCAGCATGTGATCGAAGAACGGAATCCCCGTCTTGATCGATGACTTCCCTCCGCCATCGATCAGCAGCTTGAGCGAGATCCGGGTCTCTTTCGTGTTTCGCGTCAGTTGCGCCTGTCGTTTAAACATCGGGCGCAATTAAGCAAAAGGTTTTGGGGAAAACAAAGCTCAAATCCCAGTGAGATGGAGATTGGC
>JADYXS010000591.1 GCA_021772155.1 Candidatus Obscuribacter sp. | reverse complement strand
TTTAAATTCAGGGTATCTCTCAATTAGTCTGGATGCAGTTACTTCGACCATTGTTGCAGAGCGGTGGCGCCCACCGGTGCAGCCAAATGCAATAGAAAAGTCCGGAATGCTCAATTCTTGGAGCTTGGGAAGCAAAGCATCCAGCATATGCAAAAGAGATTTTAAGAATTCCTCGGCTAACGGCTGCTCAAAAACATACTGTTGAACAGCCGCGTCGCGTCCAGACAACGGCCGCAGCTCTTCTACCCAGTAGGGGTTTTTCAGGAACCGAACATCAAAAACCATATTGGCCGCAGGAGGAGCGCCTTCTTTGTATCCAAAGGACGTCATAGTAACTTGCAGCGGGCCGGTCTTGCCGTTACGCTCCTTGGAACTGCTGTTCTTAGAACTGCTGCTCATGGTAAAGCTGGTCGCCTTTGGTCCGAAGTCTACTGCAGTATATTGTTAAACGCGGGACGTTGGCAATTTGACCGGGCCCAATGAATCTACCCAGCCAGCAAACTCTTTCGTCTCCAAGCCGGACAGTACGGGCATTGCCGAGCATGTGTCCACAATCCAACCGTTTTTTAACTGCAGTCTTATCATTGCGTAACCGCATATCGAGCAGATAGCAGGTAGGCCATCGAGTTCAGCGAAGCGCTCGACATTGAGCCCCCGGCTTTCGTAGTTCTTGATGAACCATGTGTCCGGGCGATTCGATAAAATGCGCGTCCAATTCAAGCGCAAATGCTTGATTCCGCTCACTGTCTCTCTCAGATTGAAGACCACTGTTAGCCTACGAGCTGTCTTTCGCCAGAGGGAATTGGCATCGGGCTGCCATTGCTGATTTCGACATTCTCGCCGTTGAAGCCATGCTTGGTCATTTCAATGTCAGCCATAAGCTTGTTGGTAGGCTTGTCGATGAACAGCTCGCCGTTCAAATGATCAAGTTCGTGTTGAATGGCCCGGCAAAGAAGATTACCTTCGGCGGTCATCTTCTGCTCTTTTCCGGACAGGTTCATGTATTTAACGGTGATTTTATTGCAACGCCGAACTTCAAAAAATACGCCTGGAAAGCTGAGGCAGCCTTCGGACCCGACGAGTTCCCCTTCTCTTTCGACGATTTCAGGGTTGATAAATACAATTGGCTTATTTGGCTCATCTTCGTGCGAGACGTCGATAACCATCATTCGTTTCGACACACCTACCTGCGGTGCGGCAAGGCCCACACCACTATTGGCATACATCGTCTCAAGCATATCCTGAGCCAGTTTTCTTACCGAAGCGTCGATGCGAGAAACCTTCTTGGCAGTCTGTCTCAGCACCTCGGCTGGATAATATTTAAGCTGTAGTTTAGCCATAGATAACCCAAGTCGGTCGCCGTTTTCTGGGACTATTTTAACATGCTCTTGGCAAGTTTTTCGGCGACAAGCCTATTATATGTTGCTTTTCTATTGCTCATCAGCGTGATATCAATAAGCTAGGGCAGTGCAAATGCAGGTGGTATCAGAATGAAAAGACGTCTCCACGATGTAACGGTTGCGTTGACCTTAGTGCTCATCGCTAGTCCGGTGGCTGCCGACGACTTTGGATATGACCAGGACGTCCAACCGGCAAAAGCGGTCGCTCTGCCGCTTAACGGACAAAAGCCGACCGCGAAACCTGGGTCGGTGCCTTCCGCTCGTAGGGGAGGGGCTCGTCCGCTCCCGCTGGTCAAGCCAACAGCGGCCATTAAGAGTACCGCTAAGCAGCAATCCAACCTGGCATCTAAGGCGCCCGCGACAGCTCCAACCTCAATGGTTCCTGGGATGGGAGCACCAAAGATGGTACCGAAAGGTCTGGGCGCAGCCAAGGCCGGTGCCACTAAGTTGGATCTCGCAGTCGAGTGCTGGAGCCAAATTTATCAGTTGGCATCCGGCAAGAAGCTCAACGACAGTGACCACAAGCGTTTGGTTGAGCTGACCAAGCGATCCTCGCAAGGTCAGTCTGTATTGCTATTTTGGCCAAAAGTCACTGATTATCTCGTGAAGCGACCCGAGCAAACGGAGAACTACGGAGATTTGTTGCGTGCCTTACTGCGCTGGCGAGCCCGCACTTTGGTGAGTTTAACGGACAGCGCTGCACTAGCTCCTCAGAAGAAGGAAGAGTCGGCCTTCATTACGGAGATTCTTGGCCCGCAGAAAGTTGCCGTTGCCGGATCGCCGGATTTCACGGAAGAAGCGGTAGAGGCTTATGCCGATATGGCCTGTTTCCTTTATGAACAAAGCAATCCGGGCAAATCAATCAATGCTTTTGACAACCGCGCGATGTTCGCTTCAGTTGTCTGTGAGAAGTTTAGAAATGCACCTGCCGATAAGGATAAAGCTGCCATGGCTGCCTTCGATTTGTCATGGGCTAAATTCAAGGTTGCCTGGGAGTCTGCCAACGATGCAACTCGCACAGAAATGCTGGCTGCCCTCCAGAAGACGGGAGCTAATGCGGCCGGAAAGGCATCTCAAGATCCTGTTTTGCACATAGTTCTGGAAAACTGGCGCATCTAAAAATTGGCTTGCGGTTTTAACCTTAGTGGTAGACCAGAGCAGGTTAGCCAGACGTTGTCCGCTTCTTGTGCCATCGTTTGGTTGGAAAGACCGAGAAAGTCACGATAGGCTCTGCTGAGAGCATTGTCCGGCACGACACCCGAGCCGACTTCGTTGGTAACTATCACGAAGTTAGTATTTTGCTGTTGGGAAATCAGAGCAACTATTCGGTCTATCTCGTTGAAGAGTTTCGTTTCCTGAGCATAAGGATCGGGCGGACCTTTCTCTGGAGTGTCACCAAGAATCAGGTTGCTAACGTATACGCTGAGGCAATCGATCAGGCAGAATGTCGGAGTAGTGGGAAGCCCAAGTATGGACTCCGGTAGTGTATACGGTGCTTCGATTGTGCACCATTCGAGCGGCCTTCTCAACCGATGTCTTTCAATGCGTGTTTGTTGTTCAGAATCTTCCGGGAGCACCGGCATGGTCGCGATGTATACGACCGGCAATGCTGATGCTCGAGCGAGCGATTCTGCAAACAGCGACTTGCCGGAACGCACTCCACCTGTTATTAGAGTTAGATTTCTCACTTTAATTCCGTGTTTCTTACTTGTGCAAATGTTGTGTTCTGCTCTATGGTATCGCCATGTCCTTTGAAATCCACCAGTCTTTTATGGTCGGATATGTTCGCCGTATCAATCTGGCGACATTCAATGTCGTTATTGGTGGTGTTCGCATCGGAGAAGCTCGCTACACGCGGCTTGCGCAGATCAACCTGAAGTCGCGCATTATTACGTTTTCAAGATTTGCTATTGAAAACGTGCCCGAGCGTGGCAGAAGATACTTGGTAATTCACGAGCTTGCTCACGTCAAAGAAACTGATCACAGTCCACGATTCTGGCAATTGGTGGCTGAGCACGAGCCCCATTACAAAGAAATTGGACGAGAGCTAGATACAGCCTTCCATCGAAACGTTCGAGCGGACAAGGAACGTCAGTCCAAGCTGATCCATCAGACGGGAAGTGGTATCAGAACCCTACCCGGGTTGTTGTCTTCAGCCGCGCTTGCCAGTCTTCAAGCCGGCTCTGAGTTTGATTCCGCTGCGTTCAACGATCAAGATGACTGTCCAGTTAGTGGGGCGAGTGGCTGTTTCGATGGATCTGATGATGAGTTTGGTGCTTGGACTGATGCTCATCAAGGCATCGTCTGTGGTGGCGACGAAATCGACTGCTAGAGCAACCGCGCTTTAGCTACAAATTTTTTGATTTTGGAAGAGGTGGAACACGCACTGCGCAGCGGCTGCCTGACCTGCTACTTAAGATTGGTTTGATGTTGACTGTAATAGCGAACGAAATTTCACTACAAACTTACTGCTCAATTAGGACATCACGACCGGTTCGGCGTCTTCTGATTGGATGTGGTTATTTAGTGGTGTTGCCGATGCTGATTGCTTAGCTTGAGCATTTGATGGGTCATTGTAGTTGTTGTTTCCTGCCATCATGATCGGTTGGCCGGCTGTGCCACCGGAAGTGGCGTTGTCTGGGTTCAGGGCTTCAGCGTTTTCGGAGACGATCTCTGCCATAGTCCGACCGGTTTTCACTGCTTCTGCAGCGCTGGCCAGGAATGGGTAACGCTTAGCAAACTGACCGCTGCCGTTGCCTTGTGAATCTTCTTGAGGGCCACTAGTCATGCTTGTTCTGGTTGTTCCGCGGGCGTCTGCCGAGCCATAAGAGCTCGATCCATAGAAACCATCCGGGCGGATATTCGCCAGATTGATTTTGGTGGCGACTTGGAAATTGAAGCGCGTATTTACAGGACGTGCGCGTTCCGGTATTTCGATGCTTGTTGTCCGGAAATTCCAGTGCGTCTGTGCCGCCAGTACCGGGCGAGATTCCTCAATCGGTACAGATGCTCCAGGTCCAGCCTGGAAAATGTGTTCGATAATCTGACCGCCGAGCAATAGACGATTTCGTTTCTTTAGTTGCTCTGGTGACATCGGCAAGCTGAAAAACGCATTAGAAGCCAATTCTGATTGTCTGCCAGATGACGGAATGGACTGCGCCGATCGTCCGGACTCTGCAGGTGCGGCTGGTTTGTCGTTCGGACGATCAGCGCCTGGTTTCGCTTCCGGTGCGGCATCCCGCGGCGCTGCCTTTTCCTTTGGCTCTGTGCGCTGGGACTCGTTCTCTTTCAGTTTGTAACTTGTGCCACCAGAAGTGGTGCCATTTTTCGAGGCATTCTCTTTCTGTATTCGTTGCTCTTCGAGATTGGCGGCCGTTGCTTTACCGGCTCTCAATAGATTGCCGACGTACGCGTCAGCGCCCAACCCAATGTACACTTTTAGCATCGTGGGGTTGTTCCACAAGAAATCCAGCGGTTTTCCAAGTACCGGGTGCTTCAATAAGAACGCGTTGGCAGGGCTAAACCAGGTATTGCCAATGGATGCGGTTTGCTGTGCTGCACGGAATGCTTGTAACGAATTTTCTATTCCTGCGATCTGGTTTCGTATCGCGCTGAATTCCACTCCAGCGGATTGGAAAGCCTTTTGCATTTCAGTAACTTGCGTTGCGAAAGCACGGTTTCCAGCATTTGTGCCCCATTGAGTTGTGGTGGAAGTTAATCCGTTAGCGTGCGCTTCGAGTGTATGCACCTGAGCACGTAATTGGATTCTCAATGAATCAGATATGTTTGCGTCGGCGATTGCGCGATCTGCTGTCCTCACGAAGGTTCTATTGGCGGCACTTACGTTGTCCAGCTCATTTGCCAACTGGGCTGTCCGAGCGTTGTGCAGCGAAGTTTGCACATCAATGCTTAGGCGGTTGACCTGTGGTGCATTGAGGTTAGAGTTCTTGAGGATGTCGTTGGCTTCAGTCGCGCGTAAGCGGAAATCGGCTGCGGCACGGGCACGCTGAGCTTCATCTGTCGCGTTAATCATCCTCTTGTAAGCATCAGTTGCCGCATCGATTTTGGCGGTGTGCTCTACTGCTTTTGGTCCCAACGCATCTTCAATCAGGCGTTGGTTAAGTGGATCAATAACTCGTCTGGATTCAATTGCCGGACGTGGCTCAACAGTCGGACGTGGCTCAACGGTTGGGCGTGGCTCAACGGCTGGACGCGGCTCAACGGTTGGGCGTGGTCCACCAGGCGGTTTAGCCACATCGATCGCCGGTTTTGGCTCAGCGACCAGTCTTGTCGGTTCGATAGCTGGTCTTGTTGGTTCGACGCCCGGCTTGGCGTCTGGCACTCTGTCAGCGTTGAGTTTCGGCAAAGCGGCTTTCTCGCGCAGGGCATTTGTTGCCACCGTTTTCGCTTCGTCTGCTGCAGTCCTGACTCCGCGTTGAATACGGAGGGCGTCTTCCCCACTTATTCTTCCGGCTTTCAGTTCTTCACTTAAATATCTGGTGACGCTCTTTTCCAGCCGCTGCGATTCACGAGCTATCTCTTCAATAGTCTGAGCATTGCGAATGTTCTTCGCTGCTTGCGCGTCGAGGCGTGCCACGGCGTCAACCTGGACGGGTGGCTTTGCGATGACAGGTTCGCCGACAGCAGGCTTGTTGACGACAGGTTCGCCGACAGCAGGCTTGTTGACGACAGGTTCGCCGACAGCAGGCTTGTTGACGACAGGTTC
>JADYXS010000590.1 GCA_021772155.1 Candidatus Obscuribacter sp. | reverse complement strand
TCGTAATGTAGTTCCAGGCTTGATTCTGCATCTGCCTGTGGCTCAGCAGACCACCGAGAAGGTGGGGGGCGTCCTGCAAGCGAACGTCCTTACTGAGGGCCAGATCCAAAGTTTTAGCCACAAGTTCCGGAGACTGAAATTCATCTAGCACAAATAAGTTGCGAACACGAATTTCCGGCGTGGGTGCCATCTTCGAGAGTTTGCGAAACTCCTCGTAGTCGGACTTCTGTCCGTTGTAGGCAACGATGGTTGATACAGGCGACAAAAGATCTCTGTCCAGAGAAGTTCTGTCTTTTAAGTAACCAGCGAATCGTTTGCGGGCTTCGGCAATCACCGACTGATCTTGCCCGATTGTCCCCAGGGCACCAATAACACTTGCCCTCAACTGGCGCAGTTGCGTCGATTCATTCTCTTTGCCATCCCAACCAAGTCGGGCAAAGACATTCGCCAACTGAGCTTGGGCAAATTTCTGATAAGCCTTTCGCTCATCTTTGCCCACATAGCGATCGAAAAAGTGCAAGTCTCCGATTATCGAACTCCAGACAGCCTCGTCAGTTTCATCCTTATAACGCGAGAGTAACTCCAGGTGCCTGGTTACGGGAATCAAGCCAACGACCATCAAGGCTGAACTGTCATCAATCAATGAAAGTCGCTCGGCCGGATCGAAATTCAGCCGGGGCTGTTGCATCAAGGCAGCGAAGATCGGGTCCGAGTAGCGCACGCGGAAATAACCAAGTCCGCCAGCGTTGGCAAGCACAGGCTCCTGTCCTTTGTCACGTTCGGGCAAAAGCAGATCAGGCGGAATCAGAATGTCGCCGAAAGGCTTGCGCAGCAACTCATAGCATTCCGCCTGGCTCTGTCCATTCTGGTCAGCGTTCTTCAAAACGGAGCGCAGACCAATTGGCGCATCCCAGATCTGATTGTTGGGTTTGCCATCAGGCAACGCAAAGAATCGCTGTTGGCTCGCCTTCCAAGTACCGGGCTTGTCCGACTGCTCGACGCGTATCAGTGGATAACCGGGTTGATGAACCCACTTGAACATGATTTCGTTGACTGGTGACCCGGAGGCAGCGCCTACGGCCTGCCATAGTTCCCCAGTAGTCGCATTGCCAAATGCGTGAGACTGCAGGTAAGAATGAACGCCCTTTTGAAACACCAGCTCCCCGACGTAACGCTCAAGCATCCTGAGAACTGAGGCACCCTTTTCATAGGTAATCACGTCAAACATTTCATGGGTTTGCTCAGGAGATTTGACCTCCGAGTGGATCGATCGAGTCGAGTGCAATGAATCTGTGTCAAGAGCAGCGGTTCTGGCGTCGGCATATTCCTTCCACATCTGCCACTCAGGCCTGACAGCATCAACCGTCTTTGTCGCCATCCATGTGGCGAACGCTTCATTCAACCAGAGGTCGTCCCACCACTTCATCGTAACTAGATCGCCAAACCAGAGGTGGGCCATCTCGTGGGCGATAACTGAGGTTGCTGACTTTTGCGCATGCGTGGAAGCAGTCTTAGGATCAAGCAACAGCAGCGTTTCACGGAAAGTTATCGCACCGGGATTTTCCATGGCGCCGGCTGCGAAATCCGGAACGGCGATCAAATCTAACTTCTTCCATGGATAGGGAATGCCGAAATAACTGTTGAGGTAAGGCAGAATGCGCGCCGCTTCGTCACGACCATATGTGCCCAGGTGAGACATGCCTTTGACTGACCAGACTCGAATTGGAACGCCCTGGACAATTACTTCCGGCGTCGCTTCCAACTCCCCAACAACCAGAGCCAGCAAGTAAGAGGACATCGGAGGCGTGACGCCAAATTCGATGGTCCGCTCGTTATTTTTGACGCTTTGCTGAACCAAGGGAGCATTAAACACCGCAGAAAACTTTGGCAGTGTTTTCAGCGTCAACTTGAATCGGGCCTTCATATCCGGCTCATCGAAGCAAGGAATCAAGCGGCGAGCGTCAGCCGGCTCCATCTGTGTCGATGCGATGGTTCGAGTCTTGCCGCTTGTATCCTTGAAGCTCGCCTTATAGAATCCGCGCAGTTTGTCGTTGATTGTGCCACTGAATGTGGTGTGAAGTTTATAGACCCCTGGCGCCAATGGGCGCGTCGAAAAGAAACCCACCATCTCTTCTTTTAAATTACGTTTTATAGTGGTCGAGAGCGATTTACCGGCAGCGTCAGTCAGATAAGAAGAATCAATGCGCAACTCGAGGGCATGCAACCAGATAGACGAGACTGACTTGTCGACCTTAATCGTCACCGTTTCTGTCCCGGAAAAGGTGCTCTTCTCCAGATTCGGTCGCAAAGTAATGTCGTAGAGCTCTGGTTTGACGAAGGGAGCCAGCCGGCGCACAGCTTTGCGCTCGCCACTGTCCGCGCAAAAAGCGGGTATCAAGGTCATTTGGCCAATAGCCATCAGCAGGGCGGCCGTAACGACGGCAAATTGTTTGGTTTTCATAGTCGCGAAGCATACAAGGCAATCGCACTTTGAATCGTTTGATGCAACTAGAGCAAACGGCATTTTTTGATTGGTTGAGATACAGTTAATATGGTAGATTCTTTCGGTGCGGGCTGTCCTGCAGCAAACATTCAATCCCTGACAATAGGAGACGGTGCACAATGCGAATCAGCGCAGTTGCAATTGCAGCAGCAATTTCGTTATTCGGTGTTCTTCAACTTTCAGACACTTTTGCAGCAAACACCAAGCAAGAGCAGGCAAGTTTGCACCGAGCAGATTTCAGAGTAGAAGGCGCAAGCTGCGTGACCTGCTTGCGTCGTGTAGCAAAAGCAATGCGAGAGACCAAGGGCGTTCTGAAAGCGGACGTCTCAATCTACAAACCCTATTGGGCAATCGTCATCTACGATTCGAAAACAACCACTTTCGACAAAATTTCCGCTGTAACCAAGACAGAAAAGGTCAAGTTCACTGGGCTGGAGGACAAGGCGCTGGCAGAAATGCCGTTAATTGTCATTCCAAAAATCAGCTCGCCCGCCGCACATCGATCTGCTGCGCACTAGCTCAATTCGCTGAAAATTGCCAAGCAATACAATTGGTGACGGAGGCGACAAAGGATTGGATGGCTAGCAAAAACGTAGAGGCGATCCTGGTTACAGGCGTTTCAAAAGGCATTGGCAAAGCCATTGCAGTTCAGCTTGCAGCAGAAGGTATGACCGTTTACGGAACATACAACCGCGGGGAAACTGAAGCCAAGCAGCTCAAGGAAGACGTCGGCAATGTTGAGATTTTTCAAGTTGACCTTTCAAAGCGATCCAGTACGCTCGCTTTAATCGAGAAACTGCGCTCCGTTAGATTGGATGCAATCATTAACAACGCAGGGATCTTCAAACCAGAAAGTCCGGACGATTATGATTCGACAATTTGGGACGACACGCTTGAGGTTAATCTAACGGCACCACTTTTGCTTTCGCTAAAGCTCAAAGACACTCTGAAAGATGGTGGCACGATAGTCAACATAGCAAGCACCGACGGTCTAACGGGTTCGTTCAACAGTATCGCTTATGCTGCGCAAAGCCGGTCTGATGAGCATCACTAAGAGCCTGGCGAACATATTGGGACCGCGCCAGATAAGAGTGGTTGCTGTGGCTCCCGGCTGGATTAACAACACTGGTATGAACAGTGAGGTTTCAGCTGACGCGGCAAAAATGAGCGCATTGCAAAGAAATGGTTCACCGGAAGAAATAGCCCGGCTGGTAAGCTTCCTAGTTTCGGATAAGGCAAGCTTCATTACAGGCACCACGATAGTTGTAGACGGCGGCTACACTGGTGTGGACTTCATTATGAAAAAAGAAGCCGGCTTTTGACAGTCGTCAGCCGTATCATGCGGATCTGCCCAGCGAACTCTTGCGACCAACCATCAGCCGTTCTTTACTCAAGGGCACCAAATACGGTGCTTAGCGCCTGGTCATACCACCTTCAAGATTCAGCGTAGCAATACTACCTGTGGTGCCTAATGTCGCACGGACAAAGTGCAGGGCAAACAGGTTTTCTACTGTTGTTGGTGATTTAGACGATCAGGCAATTGCCGCTGTGCGCCCGGAGTTTTTGAAAAGCACCTGTCCGCTGGGATCGGCTAGCGTCTCGACAGTCGCGGATCCCTTGGCCGTCAACATCCAGCGATTGCCTTCAGGACTGGTGAGTATTTTGAAAACTGTGCCGTCCGGTTGTGAGCCAATCTGCAAACCGCAGGCATCGGAATTGAATTGCCGAGCCAAATCCGGACGATTGTTGTTCATCCAACGCGATGAGGCGCTGCTTGGATCTTCCAGTTGCTTCAGTTGCGAGAAAGACTGATCCGCGCTGAATGTGATTTCCAGGTTGGTTGGTTTATAGAATGGCCGAACTGAACTTTCGATCGCTGCTGCAATGGCTTTGTCTGCCACAAGCGTCATTGAGGGTACATTCTCCGTGCGCTTTTCGGCACGACTTTCAGTTCGCCCGGAAATTGGATCATCAAATACAAACCGGCGGAGCTGTTCTCGCTGAGAGCTAAGAACCTCTGTCATCGCAGCCAAGCTAGCGGCCGAGCGGTTGTCTGCAGGATCTTGCTGCGAGGCAGCCGATGAATTGTCAGTTGAATGTTGCGAACCATCCGGTTCGTCGTCCAGCCAGCTCAGCCAGTCAGGAGCGCTCTCCTCACTTGAGGAGCGGACAGAGTCCTTGAAGGACGCATTCAATCCTGAACTAAAAGGCGCCATATTGCCTTAGATACCTGAGTAAGTTTGGAGGTAATGCCTAGCCAATAAACCGCGCGATTTCGCTGCGATACCAAGTTCAAGCCGGAATATTAATCGAACTTTATCAACCTTGGAATGCTATTCTGCAATTGCTTAGGGCGATTGTCAAGCTCATTTAACCTAGCGCGGATTGACTTCCCGGAACACGGTTACGCTCGCACCAGACTCGCTTCCACGCCTTTTTGCCTCACGGGCAGCGGAAAGTAAAAGCGCCAGCTCCATCGTGTCTTCCGGAGCAGCGGAAATGCCCATCGTCATCGTCGGTTGACCGGCCGGGCGTGGGATACCTGGGTCTTGAGCTAGCATTTCCATCAAGCGGACAGCGAATACCTTTGCACCCATGGTTGGAGTGTTAGGCAAAAACAAGGCGTAGGAGAAGGTTTCGAAGTGCCCAAGAACATCAAAAGGTCGCTTGGCTGATTCAAGCTTCCGCAGAACTTCCCGAGCATAATTCAACGGCATCGGTTGATTCTCGTTGCCGACCCGCAAACCAAATTCGAACACGACCAGCGAAAGCGGCATGCCCATAGCCGAACATTTTGCAAATTCTTGCTCGAGGAAATACAAGAAGGCCGGGTAAGTAAGAATCCCAGTTTCCGCACGTGTGAGCGATCTTGCTACCGCCTGGATAGCCTGACGATCGATTTCAAAGCTAGGAATTGAGAGCGTTCGCGGCGCTGCAGTGACAGTCTGCGGCGCAATATCCGAGACGCTCAGTAGCCCGCAGCTAAGCATGTTGAACATCAATGGAACCCAATCGTTCTTGACCATAGGTATTCGTCTCAGCACGTCCATGAACGTGCTGCCATTGTCCACAGTCGAATAGAATCTCTTCTGAATTTCGAAATCTATGGGAGCGCCGCGAGTAAGAGCCAATTTGAACTCTTCTTCCGTCAGATTCTCATTAATGCGAATCAAGTAAGACTGCGGCTTGACGCCTCGCTCCTTGACAAACTTGTTCTGATCAAGAAGCGTTACTCCTTCCATGAGTAGCGAATCGACGCGCCGCTTCACTGATTTTTCAGTACTTTGCTCGTTAGGATAGAAGTGAAATTGCCCTTCTTCCCAGGTGATCATCTCTACGATCGCCAGATCTCCATTACTTTCCTCAGTAATAGCGTGGTTCGGAATGCCATCGACGAAATAGATGGACGCTTGCTGACCTTTGTCTTCAATGCAAAGTTTGCCGGTCATTTTGCTCATATTGATCGATTGCAACAATGTCGGAATCTGCATGTTCGACAGATTGCCTTCCAGCGTTGACGTTCGACCGGCACCGGGGCTGGTGATTTGATTGGATGATAATGGCGGACGATTACCGGATTGTGAATCAGAGCCAACATTGCGCAGGTCGGTATAGGAAGCATTGCCTGGCTGCGCTTGCGGGGCTGATTGGTGCGGCAGCAATTGGGTCCGAGCAACAGACTGATAACCATCAGCAGAGCCGGATTCACTGGCGCAAAGATTGAGAACCAGGTTCACGTCGCCGGTGGGATGGCGCCAAATCATTTCGGCGCGCGAATCGTCGCCGCGAAAATACGTCCAGACAGGCTCGTTGGAGTCGGTCGACATCAGCACAGTCAGCATGAAACTGTCCGCACCGGTCATAAAAGGCATTTCTATCGTAGTTC
>JADYXS010000589.1 GCA_021772155.1 Candidatus Obscuribacter sp. | reverse complement strand
TTGCAGCGCTGGTTGTCGGCGGTGTCGTGGGGGCAGGCGTCGGAGCTCTGGGTCAGACGGTATCAGCGGTCGCCAACTTTTACGCCATGATGTTCGCCATGGTTGCCGCATCAATGGCCATCTATTACACTCGACCAACGCATCTCAGTCTCAGCGATCGAGGCGTTCGCTTTATTTTTGACCACAAATTCCTGGGAGCTCAACTCAATTACAAGCAATCAGACTTGATTCCCTGGGAGAAAATAAGCCGCTTGCACATTGTTCGTCCTGCAAACAAACCATCTCCGCATCAGCACTACATAAGCCTGTTGGCAGGAAGTGTTCCGTTGATGAAGCTGCGGCTTGGCGCGTTCCTATCCACGCAAGACAGAGCTCACGTTCTGGAAGCAGTCGAAAAATGGGCGCCACAAATAGCTCGCGATTCGGAAGTGATTCAAGCGCTGGAGCCTCCCGCGGATCACAGCTACACAGAGCTTTGGATGAAGGCTTTGTCGGCGCCGCCCAAACGGGAAAAACTAAAGCCGCTATTGTTCGGGTCTCGACTCCGAGAAGGTCGATACGAAATTGCCGAAGCGCTGGGGGTGGGTGGACAAGGGACGGCGTATCTTGCTTACGACATCGCAGACGCGCGTCAGAGCGTCGTTTTGAAAGAGTTTATCCTTCCTGTCTATGTGGACATCTCAGTGCGTCGCCAGGCCCTCGACAAGTTCGAGAAAGAAGCGAAGATTCTCAAACAACTGGACTATCAGCAGGTCGTGAAACTTGTCGACTTCTTTGTCGAGGACCATCGTGGCTATCTAGTTCTCGAGCACATCGATGGAGCGTCACTTCGCCAACTCGTCGAACAGAATGGAAAACTGCCCGAAAGCGAGGCCCGATTGTTGGCAGTGCAAATGTGCCAAATACTCGGCTATCTGCACGGCTTGACACCACCTGTGGTGCATAGAGACTTTACTCCAGACAACCTGATCTTGCGCAAAGACGGTACTCTCAAATTGGTAGACTTCAACGTTGCTCAACAGACGGAATCTACCGCAACAGGTACTGTCGTTGGAAAGCATTCCTACCTACCACCGGAACAGTTTCGCGGCATGCCAACTACCCAGAGCGACATTTATGCAATGGGTGCAACTCTTTTCTATATCCTCACAGCAGTAGATCCAGAGCCGATATCTGAAGCTCATCCCCGTGAGAGTGAACCCGGTATCTCGGAAGATTTCGATCGCCTGATTGGACAAGCTACTGCAATTGATCCCGAAGTACGATACAAAACGGCCGAGCTTATAGCAGAAGATCTGGAAAAATTGGCAGGCAAATTGGCTGTTTGACACACAATTCGCAACATATTGCATACTGAAACAATACTGAAATGCCGTCGCGGTATGCCTGTGATGTGAGCAGTGCGTGTTGCTCTGAAACATTCAACGATACCCACCGCCTCGGTTTGTATCTAAAGTCTCTCGTGGAGATACTTCTATGCGCACCAAAATAAACCGAAAAAGCGGTCAGTCAATCTCCGAATACTCGGCAGTACTTGCCTTCGTGGCGTGCATCATCGCATTCTTCTTCAACTTTGCAAATGGCACCCTGTTTTCCGGCATCACTGGAGCCTATGCCCAGGTTAATAGCTCGCTGACTGCACTAAATACCTATACACCAGGTCCGTAGCATTTCGGATAGATCGGCACCGTTAGTCAATTAGCGACTCCACTAACACACAGACCTAGCGCTTATCCAAAAGTGTCGAGCGCTTCTCCAAAACTTCTGGATCCGGGTCAAGCTCAATCGATTTATCAAAGAACTTGAGCGCGTCAGATTCCAGTCCCATGCCCCAGTAAGCTTCTGCAATGAACCTATATGGCTCCGGATCATTTGGCTTGATCGCCAAGACATCTTCGCTAGTCTTAATCGCCTCTTCATAGCGACCGAGTCGTACGAGCGCTTCTGCCCTATCGTTCCACACTACATCATCGCTCAAATCAGGATCAAAAATGTGCTCGCAAGCTTCAAGTGCCTTGCGATTATCATTCATAGAAAGCTCTGTTTCGCCCAGCATCAAATATACTCGAGCACGGCTGTTATGGTGATCAGGGTGTGCAGAATTCAGTTGCAGTGATTGGTTAAAATCAACGAGCGCCTTATCCAGCATTCCAAGCTGCATGTACGCCAAACCTCGGTTGTTGAAAGCACACGCATCATCGGGAGTCATCAGAACAACTTCGGTGTAATCTTCCACCGCTCTTTCTAATCTACGAAGCTTAAGCGCCACATAACCACGCCGTCCGAGTAACTCCAACGAACCATCCAACTGCATCGCGTCGCATAGATCGTCGTAAGCGCTGGAGTACTCACGCAGCTCGATTTTAATCTCGGCGCGATAAGCGAACAGCCTGTGGTCATCCGGGCAAAGCCTCAAGGCTTGATTCAAATCAGACAGACCCTTGGTCCACATCTTCAAATCACAATAAGCAAGGTGTCTGTAAACGAAAGCGACCAAGCACTGAGGATCCAATGACAAGGCCCGCGAAAACTCATCAACAGCTCGCTCTGGATCATGGAGATCAAAGAGGGCACGCGTTCCATCTTTGATGTGAATTTCTAGTTCGATGGACATTGCCGCTCCGGAGGACATCAACAATATGCCCTGCGAACACTTACAATGCCGCCTTAGGAAGTAAAATTGTCTAGCACTTAATCCGCCAACTGAGGTTCTTATGCGCGCAATGCCCAACTTCCCGCTCCTGGTCATCTCCATGCTTGTGATTTCCGGTTGCAGCAGCGCGCCTCCCACGCCGAAAGCTCCGGTTTTCGTTAGCTTCGGCGCGGAACAAAGAACACGCGTGGAGCCGGCCTCAGATCAATTTGGAAAGATAACTGACAAACTGGCTGCAATTCCACAAGAGGCATATTCAGGAACGGACGTAAACCTCAATGATACCGTCGTCAATACAGGCGCATCATCTAAAGGAATTCGTGTGATGCTTAAAGGCCCTGCCTTCACCGAAGGGCTACTCGGTGGCCCGACCAGCGTTTCTGCCATCGCGTTGGACTCTGCCGGCACCGCCCAGGGAAGTAAAGTCGAGGTCGTAATGGCGCCGGATGGGAATGAAGGATACATCGGTACAGTAGAAGATATGCCATATACCAAGCAGATAAACATCACGGTCACCACTCCGGCAAAGAAAGGCGGGACCGGTGAAGCCCAAATGTTTGTCTATCCGCTGGATAAAGCCGGATCATCATCTGCCGGATTCAGCCATTTAATGACGATACATAATGACGGCTCAGAACCGACTGAGTAGATTATTTCTTGCATTAAACTATCTACGACGCCATTGTCCGAACGACCAAAACTGGTCCTGTTGCGTAGAATGACAATAGGCGACGGGAACGTTTAACAGTCCGCCCCGTCGAGGTTATAGATGTCCCAATATTGAGGAGTGGCCATGGAGCTCACCCCTTCGCAATTAGAAGAGCTCAGTTTCGTTGATTTAGTAGCGCTCGCGTTTGCGGTCGTAGAAGGCGCTATTGACGTTTCAGAGGAACAAAGAGGTTTGCTGCTGGAGACGCTTTTCCGGCGTGAGCACGAAGTGCGCGACCTCAAGAGACTCTTAGAAATGCCACAAGCTAGTTAACGTTCTATCGCTTGCTCATCGTAGGGGCAGCAACGCCATACGCTGCCCAGGTGGCCCATAGCGGCACCCGGGCAGGTAACACCATATGCGATACCAGTCTTTTCCCGGAAACTATTTAATTGATGCAGGCTCTTTGCGCTTAACTACTGACAGACCACTGGGCGTATGCTTCCCGAAGATACGGCGGTCTAAAGATATGCTTCCTGGTCCGGTAAAGAACAACAATATCGCAGCGGTCATATAGCCGATTGCAGGCTCCATCGAGCCTCCACCACCGCCGATCCACTTGTGACCAGCTGGTATATGGACCAGCAGCAAAGCTCCGAGCATCACAAAAACGATACCTAAGCAGGCAAGAGGTGTGAGGAATCCGAGCACCAACGCCAGCCCGCCACCAAACTCGGCTATTGCCGCCAAAAACTGCATGAAACCCGGAACAGCAGCTTCAGGGCCCATCCAAGACATGGGCTTTTGCATCTTCGGATAACCGTGAATCATCAATGCCAATCCGGTGACGACACGAAAAATCAATAATCCTATAGCCGGTCGTCCATGCAAGAAATCACCGTACGACCTTCTCAAAACATTCATCTGACACACCTCCATCAGTACATACTCCAGACGAGCATCATGTACTGTCGGTTTCATGAACCATTTACACATGGCACTCGCGGCCAGGAAAGCGCGTCAGCTTAACGGCATGACGATGAACATCTGAGGTGAGACCTCGCAGCTTGAGAGGAATGTCATGGACGAAATCTGGCCTTGGATTGCCTTCACCGTTTTCATAGTTGTGTTATTGGCATTGGATCTCGGTGTGTTCAATCGCCGTGCCCATGAAGTGCGTCCAAAAGAAGCCGCCACCTGGGTGGCCATCTGGGTGTCTCTGGCGGCCGTGTTCAATGCCGGCGTCTACCATTTTCTTGGAATGGAGAAAGGACTGCAGTTCACCACAGGCTACCTCATAGAAGAAATGCTTTCTGTGGACAATATGTTCGTTTTTGTGCTCGTGATGACCGCGTTTCGTGTGCCAAAGATTTACCAACATAAGCTTCTATTTTATGGGATTCTCGGAGCGCTTCTCATGCGCGGCTCGCTTATTGCGGCCGGAGCCTGGCTCATAGCGAACTTTCACTGGATCTTCTACGCTTTCGGTGCATTCTTGCTCTTCACTGCATTTCGCATGGTCACAGACAAAGATTCTGAACTTGATCCGCACAATAATCCCATCGTCAAATACATATCTAGGCACATGCCTGTAGTTAGTGAGTTCCACGACGGGAAGTTCTTCATCAAAAGAGAAAGTGACGGACGAAGAGCAGCAACGCCTCTGTTCCTTGCTTTAGTTTGCATAGAATTCACAGATCTGGTGTTTGCCATGGATTCGATTCCGGCTATCTTCGCAGTCACAGAAGATCCGTTTATCGTTTTCACATCGAACGTCTTTGCGATTCTAGGACTGCGCTCACTCTACTTCCTTTTGTCACACGCGCTGGACAAGTTTCACTACCTGAAGCATGGAATCGCTGCTGTCCTCACCTTCGTCGGGTTAAAAATGCTCACCAAGGACGTTGCGGAAGTGCCTATGCTCTGGTCTCTTGTGTTTATCGCTTGCACTATGGCGATATCCATTACCGCCTCGCTGCTGCTTCCTCGTAAGAAAGGAACGAGCGACAAAGAGGCCTAAGAAGGAAACTTTAACCAAAAACTGCCGGTGCAAATGTTGCCGCAATGCGGAACCTCATCGACCGCCAGGGCGTCGGTTCGCCCAATGAATATTCGGAGGACACCTGACATGCGCGCTAAACTGGCACTAGTACTTGCTGCATTCGGCTTGATGCTTACTTCATCGCAAGCATCGCTTGCAAGCGATGTGGTAAACGACGTTAACAACATTCTCTACGACTATGATTCTCCCGGTCTCTTGGGTGGTCTTTTAGGCGGGGCCTTGGGCACCACAACAAACGTCCTGACGCAGCCGGCAATCGTAGGCGGCAGAGCATCGATCAATTGCGCTGCTCCCTTGTTCGGAAGTAACGGAACAAGCCTTAAAATCCTAGAACTGCCCACAGTCCTGGCACCGGCTGCTGCCTGCAGCACAGCCATCATCACGAAATACCCAAGCGACTTGGACATTCGTCGTGAAGATTTGGCCCGACGCTTGAGCGCTGCAGGCGGAGCCTGCGCTATGCCTGCCGGCTCAAGTCTTTCTGCCGCACTTGCTCAGGTAGGTGCAGCAGAAGTACAGTGGAGATCAGATGGATTACTCGACGTCAGAGAAAGCCGTCGACTATACAAAGCAATGGATAGAGTAGGCCTTGAGCTGGACTCTTGGAGAATGGACAGACCAACGGGTCTTCTGGGCGGCGGATTTTTCGGCTACCACTAAGACTTAAATCACAATTAGAAAGAGAGGCGTGCATTAAGCACGCCTCTCTTTTTTCGCACCAACGATGAGCTAACCGAGGAACTGACTTAATTTAGTCCCGTCCTAATTTTTCCATATAAGACATACACCTCATCGACTAAAGGGCTGAAGTGATGATTTTACCCCTGCAAATTTCATTCAGAGATCTTGAACGAGACCCAGAAATAGTAGCGCTTATCAAACGGAAGTCCGAGAAACTGGACAGATTCTGCGACCGAATAACACAATGCCACGTCACGGTAGCGCTTCCTCACCGTCATCACAAACGTGGAAATCTGTATGACATCACTATCGATATCAGTCTACCTGGCAAAGAGATTGCAATTAGTCGCGAATCGCAGAATGACGTTGAAAACAAAGATGTGCGGCACGTGTTGAAAGAGGCATTCGAGGCTGCGTATCGGCAGGTGGAAGAGTATTGCCGCCAACGCTTCGAACCGGCATAGCCATGACTCTATCCGACGAAAATCGTACAAGTCTTATCGCCAGGACGGTATCGATCTACAGCAACATGTGGAGTGAAATATTGCTATAGAGCTGATTATATTGGCTAGGGCGCAGAAATTATGCTTTGAAATTGCTGAATTGTTCTTGGGAAGAAGCCTAAGCCATTCCTTTCACGTAGAAGCCGTCCTTCAATTTCCTGGGCGTAGGCTTGCAGATTTCGTGCCGCGCCAGGGTTAAGCTCGCGACTGGCTTGAGTCCGCAGGACTTGCATAAACGTTCTGACCGCCTGTTGTTGCTGTTGCAGCTCATTGAGAAACTGGATTGCAGCCTGAGCTCTAGGTCCGCAACGGTTACATTCTGGGCTGTAATGCTTTCTCTGCTGTTACCCACATGCTCCAGCGTGAGGAGATTCACCCTAACGCCATCGACAATTAGCGTTGGGCTGGCAAAGTCAATTCCGGTGAGCCGTCCAAGCTTGCCGGAGCATGAGCATTGCTGGAAATTCGCGTCTTGAACTGGCGCAACATGGTCTCTGTTGCTGGTCCTGTCAGCCCCTGCAGTCTGCCAAGTTCGAGTTGGACTTCCTGTTGGGTGATGCGCAAGTTGGCAGGAAAACCTTCGGTGCTCTGCGCGATACGAAGTGCTTCGAGAAAGGCATGCTCCCTGCCCCGGTTCATAAACTGTTCGGAAAAGCGAGCAAGTTCCGTTTGAATATCTTGATGAGTTGCTTGGCGGCGCCTCGTGCCACCACCGACTTCCACTTCCGATGCCAGGGCACCATGACTTTCTAAGCGCAGTGGATGCCCTTCCGGATGTAGCGCGGATGGAGGTATCCCCTCACCTCGGCCGAGCCGAGTGTAAT
Source organism: Candidatus Obscuribacter sp. (assembly GCA_021772155.1). GTDB lineage: Bacteria > Cyanobacteriota > Vampirovibrionia > Obscuribacterales > Obscuribacteraceae > JADYXS01. The sequence goes on along the minus strand of JADYXS010000589.1, from coordinate 11,103 downwards.
CTATGCGCAATCCTTCGGAAGTCACTTAGCGAGAACCATGCTCGGTGCGAGCAATTGTATATCAAGCTGGCATTTCCCTGTCCTATGAAAGTCACTTGGTCAGGAATTGGTCAACTGTACTTTGTTATCGTTTCGCAATGAACACACGATGGTGACAGCAACAACCGTGCCACCACCAGAGTCGTCGCAATTGGCGGAACATACAGTTGAATGAGCTAAGCATGCATGTTTCAGCGGGAGTAAACGAATTCTATGCCAGATATTGAAAACGATAATACAACAAATCCGCGTAGAGTCGACACGCCTGCGGCACACTCGCAAACGTTAATGCAAGGACTGACTGAAATATTCGGGTGGTCAATACCACAGGGCAACGAAGCCATTACAACCCCGCCGCTCCGTCGTCATGCTGCATCGACTGAGTCGCAAGCGCAGTTGGCTAACGTCAACATCTTGTCGGATGCTGGGAGACTGGCATTTCCTGGACCGTATACGGTTTCGATGCGCACGGATATGCAAACGGTCCTAGAGAGACAATACTATGAGGCGTCCCAATTCGTAGATCAAGTTCTCATTGCGGACGCTGAAATGTTAGCAAGGGCAGGATTGGAGGTCCGAGCATTCGATGGACGAAGCAGCCGAATTTTTTCCAGTGACGCCCATTCCGGCCCAGGTGTCATCACTGACCTGAGAACTGGCCAACGCATGGAGCTAAGAGAGGGTGAACTACCAATTCTCCATCTTCCCAGAACGGTTTCTCCCGGGGATGCAGACTATCGGCAGGAACTCACCAGGCTCAGTCGGCAATTGGCCGGACGTATTGTACCAACAGCACACAGTGCGAATTGGGCCAACTGGCTGACACAGACTGAGCCCCAGGGGGCACGAGAGAATATGAACGGTTGGCTCTCCCTTCCAGGAGCCGACCGAAGACATCTAATAGACCTTCTACTAACTAACAACGAAACTTTAGCAAGAGCAGGAATTGGATTTGACATGGTCACCAATGATGCGGGACAAATGGTACAGATCCGGCTCACCGACATGATGTCTGGCGAGCAGTTGGACATCGGAGCGCAAGGGCACCCAATTGTCAATCATCCAACAGGGCCAGTTGATCCAGCTAGTCGGGAGCATGCGCAGCAACTCAGGAGGCAAACTTGGTACTTTGCCGGACTTATCGTAGAGGCTTTTCGAAGCGACGAGGCGATCGCAGCGGCACGAGCGAGGCACCAGAATCCAGGTGCGCACCAGGTGGACCGACAAGAGTTAATATGGGACCACCAGGGTGCCAATCCACGGCCAGACAGCCAACTTCCCACGACGGCTCCTATCCATGCCACTTCCGATGCGACGGCCACTGCTGTCACCCAGGAAAGAAGGTTCATGGACCTATTGCGTACAAGACTCGGGCAATCGTTTCAGGGTATTAACCAGGCCAATCTTTCAGCCGAGCAAATTCGCCAGGGTGTAAGTGAACTGGTGGAAAATCTGAACCAGGTGATTGAACCTACCAACCTTCACGGCCAGCAATTGACAGCTGCAGAGGCGCAGGCGCAAGCGGAAGTCGGACAGCGTATCTTGGACCGAGTGGCCAGAACGATGGCTCCATCCGTGCCGCCCGAAGCCAATTCCATAATCGAACAAATACGGCGGCATGGCAACATTTCCCCGGCAACTCCTGGCAATCAGGAAGCTTCGCTGCATGTAGCGTCTGCGGCTGCTGATTTAGCCAGGCTGAGCACAAGCAGACAGATTACTGAAGCCAGCGAGACAGCAGTGCGCGTCACTACCCAAGACGGACAGCCTAATACAAGAGAAATTACGGACCAACAGATCAGGCAAACCGTAGCCGAGCGCATCAGACAATTGGAACTGCGTGAGCAAAGTGGCGAGATAGCCCAAACTGAGCGCGAAGTCTTGCGGGCTCTGCGAAATACTCGAGACAACCTCCATCAGCTTGGCGCCATGGACGCCATTCGAGCTAACGCTGGTCCGACACTAGGCAGAACCAGGGCGGCAGCCGGCACGGTCATAGGCTCGATGATCTTGATCTCAGCGGCCCTTGCCTGGCACTCTCGGTCGCACGGCCACCAACCAGCGGCTGTGGCGCGGCTACCAGGGTTCTAATACGTTCAGCTACATTTCCCAGGTGATTCGTTTGTGCCAAGATGGAAACTTTGCACTTTGCTTGCGCTGAGTGATCCGGCGGTAAGCTGCACCAAAGCGACTCCTCAGGCTAAAAATGGGAGAAGGCTGCAATGAACGTGAATTTTTGAAGAACGGACTAATACCAAAAAATGAGCGCATCATTCCTGCACAAAAGCACCACTTAGCGGGACATCGCGAATTGCGTGAGGGGGCAAAGTGGTGGAGCTTAAAAGACAAACCATCATTGGGTGTAGGTCGTAAGTCAAAACAAGAAAGCGATGCTAAGGCAGACATCCACTGATCGCCTACCCTATGAACGCATGATGACTCGTCACCGAGGACTTTTTTCTCCATAGCTTTTCGTGCGCAGCTGTTGATGGTGTGGATCTTCTCGAACATTGAATCACTCGAAACAGGAGCAGGCCGTCGTTGTTTTATTCTGCGACCGAATAATCCAATGCCACGTCACGGTAGCGATTCCTCATCGTCGCCACAAAACTGGAAACTTGTTCGACATCACCATTAATATCAGTTTGCCCGGTAAAGATATTGTCATCAGTCGGGAAGCGCAGGATGAGCTTGAGAATAAGGATCTGCGGCACGTGTTGAAAGAGGCATTCGAGGCTGCTTATCGGCAAGTGGAAGAGTATTGCCACCAACACTTCGAACCGGCGTGATTCTACGCTCCATTAGCAGCCCGGTAAACTTAGATTAGACAATCCCGCCGGTCGTTGACCGCCGTGCTGTGTCCTTACGTACCAACCAAGAGCTGACGAAATAATAATCATCATTCCGATTGTCGATCCGGCCGCTGCTCGGCTTCTGCCAAGAAGTGGTCTGGCAGTTTCTCTAATTGCTTGCATTGCTCCTGGATCATTCAGCCTCGTTCTGGTCTGGCGAAGGTGCTCCAGAACAGCGCGTTCACTAGGATTTAACTCGCGTCTGCCAGATTCCTCTTCCATGCGGCGAATCTCCTGGTCAATACCACGTCTGACATCTTGCTCGCTTATCTCTCGCACGACCTCTTGGGCGGCTCCTTCCCTACGGACTCGTGCGTTGGTGCCGTCGTACTCGATTATCGGCCGCCCCGTGTCCAACCTGGCCAATTCGGTTGCTGAAGCCATCAGATGGTGCGGGATTTCTGAAGACGGTGTTTGCGCAGTGGGCGGATTCAAATGATGCTGCACACGTTCCAATGCAAGACGAGCCTGCGGGCTGCCTGACGGAGCTTCCATGGCCCGGGTGAATTCGCTCACAACTCTTTGTCCGGCTTCGGCTCTTTGACGTGCCTGCTCTGCTGTCAGTTGTTCACCATGAATTCGCGCAGTGGGGTCGATTACCTGATCCAAACTCTCAACGAGCTGAACCATCCCTTCGCGGACCTGCGCCGGTCTCAAATCTGAAATATTGACGTTCGGGAACAGCTCACGCAATCGAGCGTGCAAAAGATCTAAAAACTGCAATTCCTGTTGGCGCAAACGAATGTTTTGTTCAGCAGTGTGCAGTTCACTGGTTCCCGCTGTTGGCGCCGGTGCCGGCAATTCGGTCAGTCGACGACTGCTGCGCTCTCGAGCATCCAATGACAACGAATAGGTTTCCATTTGCAAGCTGCTTGATTGGTATTCACGATAAATTTGAGCCCTTTGTTCTGTCAGCTGCGTTTCTCTGGTCACAAGTACTTGAAGCAGCTGCTGCCTTGCCGTTTGTTCCGACCATGCAGCAGTTTCCGGAGCTGGCAAAGCCGACCCATTAGTGCTAGCTGCCATGTATCTTTCCATTAGGGCACGCAACGGATGACCGGCCGCCAGTTCATTCACGTTGTTGACGCCAAACCAACGCTGGCACAAAGCTTCGCCGGCTGGCGGTCTCAGTCGTGCCATCAAGTCAGTAGCGGCCTGGGGATTGGTGGTAGTTCGCAACCCGTTGAGCTCACTTTGAACAGCGCGTAAGTCAATCCCGACGCGGTCGTAGTTAGCAGCAGCAGCTCGGGTATCGCGCAAGGATGTGGCCATTGCATCTGCACGTACCACTTCAGCTGGAGTTAACCGGGCGCTCCGATTTTGGGTTACTGCCTCCAGAAAAGCCGGTGCCAGATCACCGCCGGTACGTTGTCTATACTGCGTGCGAATCAGCTCAATCTGCACCGCCGATAGTGCTTGACCCGGAGCAGGTGAGCCATTTACACGATCTATCAAACTACGAACTATCTGTCTATCTGCTTGTGCTGCGGCAACCTGCGTGGCGATGGAAGCCACTGTATGCGGCGATTGCGATCGCGAAAGCAACTCTGACGGACTGATCCTGATAGTGCCAGTACCCCGATCATAGCCGTCGGTTGCATCAGAGAATTCTGTCGATCTAATCCTGATTGGTGGCAAGTTGTTGTCGCGACAGTATTGATTGAGCGACTCCTGCAACCGTTGTTGCCGTTGTTCCAATACCTGGTGCATGGCACCGTTTTCTCGAAGATACTCGGTGCGACGGTGCATGTACTGATCGCGTTCAGCGGTAAACTGCCTGTCGTTGAGGATGTCTCCGCTAGGAGAATCAACCATTTGTCTGGCAGCTTGCTCCAGTTGGGGACCGTTCTGTCCAGCGGCCTGGAGATGTTGTCTTGCCAGTTCCAACACACGGTCATAAGACTGTTGAATTTCAGCCCGTGCAGTAGTACCAGCTTCCCAGCGGGCGGTAAGGTTGTCTCTCCATCCGTTTTGCTGGTCAGCAATGCCATTGGTCAAGCGATTGACGAAGTCCCTCATATTTTGATCGCCTGCAAGTGGGATTCCAGCTACATTGGCAGCTGCCCTTGCCTCAATACGCTGTTGCTCGGTCATCGAACCTGCCCGAAGATCAGTTGGTCGAACCGGGGCGCCATTGGAGTGAAGCTCACGGTGAAGATAATCGCCGATCACATCACCGCTGCCAGAAATAGCAGTCAGAAGCTGTGGGTTGGTGGATTCGGTCCGACTGAGAGACCCAAGGCGATGCGTCCGATCTAGCTGCTCGTAAACGGTAGAGACCATGCGACGGAACTGTCCGGCACCTGCATCGGTAGACAAATCAGCAGAGATGGTCGAGGAAGGTACTTGCAGCTCGAGCGTTATGCTAGACAGTGGAACACGTCGATTTGCGGGTCTACCGTATAAATCTGTAGACCGGGTCATCATATCGTTGCCATCCACATACATCGGTTCAATGACGGTGCCGTCACGGAGCCTCATCACTTGCCTTCCTTGCGGCGCACCATTCATGTCGAGTTCCGGCGCTGAAACTACAGTTACGCGACCAAGCCTCGCCACGAAAGAATCGTTCGCTGTGGGCACCACGTCACGAATCAACTGCTGGAAAGAGGTTTGGATGGCGGTGGTTCTTGCAGCTGGATCGCTTATTGTGCGCAATTGATTCTCCAACGCTGTCATACGTCGAGAGAATTCGCTGATCGCCGTATTGCGCAAAAACGGATCAGTGTTGAGGCGCTCAGCTATTTGAGTGAACTCTCGCTGCAAATTTTCCGCTGGCACACCACTTGGGCGGCTGGCAGTGCGATCACTAGATGCTCTAGCTTGCTCTGCCGGATCGAGTTGGAACCGTCGATAGAGTGCATACAAGGCCGGTCTGTCCGCCAACCCTTGTGCAGTAACGGCACCGGATTCGGTGGCATAGGCAGCTCCATGGTAGGCCAGATGGCTGGTCGAGGTTGCCCTCATCATAAGCCTATCTGCATGATCATAGGTAACCGTATTGGGGCGCAGACCGAGGTCTCGCTCTAGCTGCCGACGCTGTTCCGCGCTGAGAAATTGACCATTTCCGCGTTGAAAGTGGTCATGAACTCTCCTGGACAGCTCGACATCCAGAAGGTATCCTTCTTGTCCCCTGGCGTCTGAAGTGATTGGCCAAGAATCGCGCACCACCCCAACCCGATTAGTAAGAGCATCCACACTATCGACATTGCCGCTTCTGACAGGCGCCGGCAAACCGAGCCCTCGTTCGGCGAGGATTTGAGAAAGGCGTTGTTGGATGAGAAGAGCATTTTCAGCGTTCGCGCAGTAAATAGTAAACCCTTTGGCTCCCTGTCCTTGTCCGCTCGGAGCGACTCCGTAGACACGAGCGGTCTCGTTCAGGGCGTGACAAGGATCCATAGTTTTCCAGCCGGTGACCAGCCTCCTCAGCACAGGATCGTTTCGCAAAGCATCGATTACGGCCGGTTGAATACGAGCCAAATCAGTGGCATTCTGCACACCAATATGGACTTTAATCGGTGATTCGTGCGAGCCGGTAGGCCCCATCGCAGTTGCCCACCCACTTGAGCAAACCAGTTGCACACTGTCTCTGGTGCCATCAGGGCGAGTAATTTCAACAGTACGTTGTCGGCCGTTAGTCGTAACGCGCATCTGAGTCTGTCCGGCTTCAACTGGCGCCGGCTGCGCTTCGGCCCGGAACGTCAATATACGTGCTTCCTCAGATCCCAGCCTGATCTGATCATTTGCTCCCAGCACGACCGAAGTTCCTGCCCGAACCGGCGTGAACTCGGTGGAACCTTCCGGCTGGTGAGAAAAGCCGCTGCCAACAGACCTGACCGTCCAGCCGCGCTCGGTGCGGCACAAAACGGCGATCTCTGTGCTTGCGCCGGTCGCTGCGCCATCGAAGAAGGATATCTCGCCTGATATGCTCCTGAGGGTGACTTCGGCTCCCAACGGTACATTGAACCGTTGACCGTTTAAGTGCGGAACAAGATCACTGGATGCACCGGCCGGACGTGTTCCAAAAAAGTTTCTCAGCGTCGAGAACAAGCCAAACATGCCCAACATGGCGGCCGAGTCTTGTGGATTGTTGATAACACCAAGTAACAATCTGGCATTGCCGCCTTCAGGTGCTTCCGCATCGGCAACGTCGCCTTCTGCGCAAACAAAGGATTCGGCCCTTACCGGCGATGCCGCAGGGCTTTCAACAATTTCGGCCCTTGGCCGTGGCGTTGGCGGTGGTCCAAACAACGACAGCGCTTCATCGCTTAGCGCATGGTTGGCCATGTCGCAGGTTTGATAGGCGTTGTCGGCAGTTTCGAAAGTCTCGACCATTGGCTAGCTCCAGCACAAGCTACGCCATTCTAGGAGTCGCATCTGACTAAGTCCTAACCACGCAGAGTATCAGCATTACCGTCATCGTAAGGCGGCCGTTGACGAAGGCGGGCGCGGCGCGCCTGACCATGCATGCCATCTCGTATGCCAAATCGTAGTGGCGCGCCACCTTAGAGACGCGCCGCTTCTGAGCCTGACGTACCCGGCCAAGTTAAGCTTCAGAACGCCGCTTGAGCTCTTCCCATGTTGGAACGGGACCGAGAACGGCGGATAACACACCGAGGTCACAGCGCTCTTTTGCGTCGAGAGCTGGCAACGGTAGGATCGCTTCAATGTCAGGCAGACCAAGAACGATCACACGCTGGGGGTTCGCGACAAGAGTCAGAAACAACGGGGGTTTTTCACAATCGCCAGCTTCCCGCGGCAGCAGTCCAAGGAGCAGGTGATAACATTCACTATCTGCCGAACGAAAGATGCGTTTTATGGAGAAGTCAGCACTGCCTTGCACGCTCTTGTCATACAGCGTCAAATAAGCACCCCCGCCTTCTTGCCAATGGCAAGATATAGCAAGCACAGATGCTGGTGCCGATGGACCTTGAGAGAACAACATCGGCTCGTCAAAGTCGCACAAGGTCAGTTCACGTAGAGCCGTCGTGTTGTTATCCATAAATGCTCACCTCTGACGATATGATATCGCCTGTTTTTCAATACAGTCTCAATATTATCTTTGATTAGCAGCCCGGCAAACTGAGATAGGACAATCCCGCCGGTCGTCGACCGCCATGTTGTGTCCTTACGTGCCAACCAAGGGCTGCCGAAACAATAATCATCAATCCAATTGCCGATCCGATCGCTGCTCGGCTTCTGCCAAACAGTGGTCTGGCATTCTCTCTGATTGCTTGCAGTGCCCCCGGCTCGGTCAGCCTCGCGCTACTTTGGCGCAACTGCTCCAAAACAGCGCGTTCACTGGGATTCAGCTCGCGTCTGCGAGATTCGTCTTCAAGGCGGCTAATCTCCTGGTCAATTCCACGTCTGATATCTTGATCGCTTATCTCTCGGGCGACTTCTTGCGGCGCTCCTTCCCTGCGGATTCGTGCGTTGGTGCCGTCGTACTCGATTATCGGCCGCCCGGTGCTCAATCTAGCCAACTCCGCTGTTGAAGACATTAAATGATGCGGGATCTCTGAAGACGGCACTTGCGCGGCAGGCGGATTTAAATGTTGCTGGACACGTTCCAATGCCAGACGAGCCTGCGGGCTACCGGACGGACCTTCCAGAGCCGTTGAAAATTCGCTCATAACTCTTTGTCCGGCCGCAGCTCTTTGCCGTGCCTGCTCGGCTGTCATTTGCTCACCATGGATCTGCGCAGTAGTGTCGATTACCTGTTCCAGACTCTCAACGAGCTGAACCATTCCTTCCCGCACTTGCGTCGGTCTCAAATCCGAAACATTGACGTTCGGAAACAGCTCACGTAATCGAGCATGCAAAAGATCCAAAAACTGCGATTCTTGTTGGCGCAGCCGAATGCCTTGTTCAGCCATTTGCAATTCGCTGGTTCCCGCTGCGGGCGCGGGCGCCGGCAATTCTGCAAGTCTCCGACTGCTGAGCTCTTGCGCATCCAGTGACAACGACGCGGTCTCTGTTGCCAAACCACTGCCCTGGTATTCACGATAAATTTGAGCGCGTTGTTCGGTGAGCTGATTTTCTCTGGTTACCAGTACTTGAAGCAGCTGTTGCCTTGCCGTTCGTTCTGACCATGCTGCAGTTTCCGCAGCCGGCAAAGCCGAACCATTACTGCTAGCTGCCATGTATCTTTCCATCAAGGTACGCAGCGGATGACCGGCCGCCAATTCATTGACGTTGTTGACACCGAACCAGCGCTGGCACAAAGCTTCTCCCGTCGGCGGTCTCAGTCGTGCCATCAAGTCGGTAGCGGCCTGCGGATTGCTGCTAGTCCGCAACACGTTGAGTTCGCTTTGAATGGCCCGTAATTCAAGCCCTGTGCGTTCGTAATTGACAGCAACAGCTCGGTTATCGCGCAAAGACGTTGCCAGAGCATCTGCACGTGACACTTCAATTGGACTTAGCCGGGCGCTCCGATTTTGCGTTACTGCCTCAAGGAATGCCGGTGCCAGATCACTGCCTGTGCGGTCTCTATATTGCCTGCGAATGTCTGCGGTCTGCACCGCCGATAGTGCTTGACCCGGAGCCGGTGATCCATTGACACGATCTATCAGACTGCGAACTATCTGTCGATCTGCTTGTGCTGCAACGACTTGAGCGGTTATTCGAGCCACCGTTTGCGGCGATTGAGATCGCGAAAGCAACTCGGAGGGACTGATCCCGATAGTTCCGCTCCCCCGTTCGTAACCGCCGGTTGCATTGGAGAATTCTGTAGATCGAATCCTGATTGGCGGTAAGTTGTTGTCACGACAGTATTGGTTGAGCGACTCTTGCAATCGCTGTTGTCTTTGTTGTAATACCTGGTGAATGGCACCGTTTTCCCGAAGATACTCGGTGCGACGCTGCAGGTACTGATCGCGTTCAGCGGTAAATTGTCTGTTATTAAGGATGTCTGCGCCAGGAGATTCAACCATTTGTCTGGCAGCTTGCTCCAATTGGGGACCGTGCTGTCCTGCAGCCCGTAGATGTTGTCTTGCCAGTTCCAACACACGGTCAAAGGACTGTTGAATTTCAGCCCGTGCAGTAGTACCAGCTTCCCAGCGGGCGGTGAGGTTGTCGCTCCAGCCGTTTTGCTGGTCAGCGATGATATTGGTCAAGCGATTGACGAAATCCCTCATATTTTGCTCGCTTGCAAGTGGGATTCCAGCTGCACTGGCAGCCGCTCTAGCCTCGAAACGCTGTTGCTCGGTCAGCGACCCTTCACGACGATGACCCGGCAACTCTGCGGTTGTCTGTACACCAGCTCTGGCATTAACCAGGCCTTCAGCGTTTCTCGCTTCCACTTCCCGATGCAACTGCAGATAGTGCTCGTGCAGGGCGTCATTGAGTGCCACCCGACGTTGTGGCAAGGCCGCGTGCAACGCTTCTGCAGCTGCATGCCTGTCCCAGCTGATGGCCGGCGCCTGACCGCGCGTGATGCGATTGTGCAGTTCAATCAGCCGCTGAACCTCTTGCGGCACCCCTGAAGGAAACCACTGCGTCCTTGCTTGCTGGCTGGTGGCGATCTCGGCGATAAAAGATCGCGTTTCATGAAAGGCATAATTCTCGATCAGGGCATTTGCTCTAGTTCTGCCAGCGTCAGAAAGCGTTCGTCCGGACCGAGCACTGAGCACTGCTGCCACAAACTCGCGGTTTGGCAGGTTTCCAGCGTGATCCGCAATACGATCGACAAGGCGATCCATTTGCTCTCTTGACGCCGTCTGCGGGATTGCCAGCTGATCGGCCAGACGCCAGACCACCAGCATGTCTTGCGGAATTGCATGCGTAAGCTCGTGAACTAGCAGGCGTGAAGGCGACTCAAGGCGCGAGAGCTCGCGGCGGGATATATTGATTATTCCTCGACCTGGGTCATAGCTTCCCCCAGTACCAGGACCAGCATTCTCAACCAAATTAATGGTGATTCTGGGCAATCCGTGTCGTTGGGTGACCGTATCTACTGCTGTCTGCATCGCGCGTAGAACTTGGCTTTCGATTGCTTGCTGCCTGGGCGTGTTTTGATTGGCAATTGCAGCTATGAGTCGCTCCTGCAGCGCAGGCCAGTCGAGTTGGCGACCAAGCGTTTCATTTACTTCGGCTGCGAATTGTTGATAGCGTGGTGACTCTGCCGGCGGCGTGCCCGAGCCGATGATTTCCTGTGCCGGTGTTTCGGCCGGACGGGCTGGCCTGGCTTGCTGATCACGCACCGCGATATAGT
>JADYXS010000011.1 GCA_021772155.1 Candidatus Obscuribacter sp. | reverse complement strand
CTGCTTGATGAAACTCGTCCCTGTGATGGGCCCGGCATGATAGCTCCCCGGACCTTATGCTTCGTACAGAGATTGCTCGAGAACGCGACGATAAGCTGGATCTGTCAACATCTTGCCGGTACCAATTGCCACACAGGACAACGGATCGTCAGCGATGAATACAGGCACTTCAGTTTCGTTGGAGATCAGTTCGTCTAGACCTTGGAGAAGCGCTCCGCCACCGGACAGCACGATTCCACGGTTGTAGATGTCGGCTGCCAATTCTGGAGGAGTGCGTTCCAATGTGCGTTTGATTGCTTCCACAATGGCCGAAAGAGGCTCAGCAAGTGCTTCTCGCACCTCACCGCGGCTGATAGTTACTGTGCGGGGCAGGCCATTGATCAGGTTCAGGCCGCGGACATCGTACTTGTCGTTATCTTGTGTCTTATAGGCGGAACCGAGCCGGAATTTGATTTCTTCGGCGGTTCTTTCGCCACAGGCAAGGCTGTGTACCTTCTTCATATAGTGAATGATCGACTCGTTCAATTCGTCGCCGGCTACCCGGATCGATTCGTTAACGACGATACCGCACAAGCTGATGACAGCCACTTCCGTGGTACCACCTCCGATATCAACGATCATCGAGCCTGTAGGCTCAGTTACAGGAAGGGAGGCTCCAATAGCCGCTGCCATTGGTTCTTCCGGTAAGTAGCATTGCCCGGCTCCGGCGTTGTAAGCGGCGTCGCGGACGGCGCGGCGCTCAACTCCAGTTACTCCGGACGGAACGCCGATGGCGATATTGGGTTTCATGAAATTTCTTGGGCCAACGACTCTATCGATGAATTTTTCGAGCATGAGTCTTGCGTATTTAAAGTCGGCGATAACTCCGTCCCGCAGTGGACGTGTCGCTTTGATGCCTTGCGGCGTTCTGCCGATCATCGCCCTGGCTTCTTCTCCGACGGCCAGGACGACCTTAGTTACGTCGTCGACTGCCACCACTGAAGGTTCGCGCAGCACTATGCCACGGTCGCCGACGTAAATCAGCGTGTTGGCTGTGCCGAGATCAATTCCGATTTCTTGGACAAAGTATTTCTTGAGGAAGGACACGCCGTACTCCGACTTACTGTGAGTGGTTTGAGAAAACATGGCATCAAGCTCTCCGCCTAAATATTAGCATCATTATTCCTAGTGTGCTGCCTTATCTGGGCTTCCTGGCGTTACTTCGTGCTACGCAAAATCTTCGGCGCCGGCATCTTTCTGTGGTTCAACGACCGGCTCCGATTGCCGATCTGCAGCTCGCTCCGATGCCGCTACGACTGGTGCTGCGGCGCTTGCTTGCCCACGCTTAGGTGCCGCGGAAGCCGTGTGACCGGCTTGCCCTGTATGTTTGCGATATCCAACAACTGCAGAACGCAGAATTGTAAACGGTTGTTCACCGTCGGTGGCGACGGAGAACGCGTGCTCGTCGAACCACCGCAACAGCCCGACCACTTCTTCGCCTGTATTCAGCACGAAAACCATCGAGTCCTTGTCACGGATGTGTCGCTGAAGTTCAGCGATACTTGGTCCTCGGTTGTCTTTTCCTCCAAACGTCATTCGAGTCTGGCGTGCCTCCGCGTATTTAAGTACTAATTAAAGCGTACTGAGACGCTTGCCTCGATGTCAACGAAGGAAAAGTTGGCGATTATTTTATCGATTGTATGCATAGTATGGATTGAATTATCCGCCTTTCCTATCTGAGATTCTCAGTTCTTGTTGTATTGGTAGAATCCGCGGCCTGTCTTCTTGCCTAAATGTCCGGCGGCAACAAGTTGGCGAATGAGCGGGCAGGCTCGATATTTCGGGTCGCCATAACCAGCGTAAAGCGTCTCCATAATGTGAAGGCAAATGTCTAAACCGATGAAATCTGCCAAAGCCAGGGGACCCATCGGATGGTTATAGCCCAACGTCATGCCCGTATCGATCTCTTCGGCACTTGAAAGTCCCTCCATCAAGCAAAACGCCGCTTCGTTGACAAGAACCAGCCCGAGTCTGGTCGTAATGAAGCCAGGCATGTCTTTGGAGGTGATTATTGTCTTGCCAAGCTGCTGTCCGAAAGCTGTGACACGGTCGAGGGTATCCTTGGATGTATCGAAGCCGGGGATGATCTCAAGCAGCTTCATGACGTGAGCTGGGGAGAAGAAGTGCAGTCCGACGAACTTGTCCGGACGTTTTGTCGCTGCCGCCAACGTCGTGATTGAAAGGGATGAAGTATTTGAAGCAAAGACCGTCTCCGGTTTGCAAGTGTGATCGAGATGACGGAAGAGCTCTTGCTTTACCTTTACATCTTCGGCGATCGCTTCAATCACCAGATCCGCGTGAACTGCATCTTTATTGTTGTCCGTGTAATGGATACGACTCTTTAGCTCATCCAGCTTCTCTTGAGGTAAGAAACCTTTTTCTACCGAAGACTTTCCGTACTTGTCTACGGCTTTTTTTGCACGCTCAAGTGCATCCGGATATACATCCAATAAAGTGACCGTCGCATCAGTTTTGGAGGCAATCAGGAAAGCAATAGCGGAGCCCATAAACCCGGCACCCGGTATATATACGTTGGAGAAAGGCATACTGAAATCTCTTGGTAACGTCGCGCATTAAGTCGATTCATCGTACGACCTAAGTAGGCAATGAGTCCTAATTTCGATCTAATTTGATCATTGGATGTCCGGGATACGATAGCTTAGGCAAGCAGGACGCAAGCTCTAGTTAGCAAGGAATGTTGAAATGTTCAAAAAGATTCTCGTAGCTAATCGCGGTGAAATTGCCGTGCGCGTAATTCGCGCCTGTCAGGAGCTTGATATCAAAGCCGTGGCCCTCTATTCCGAAGTGGATAGAGCAGCGCGCCATGTTCAAATTGCCGATGAGGTATGGATGCTCGAAGGACAACCCGGTAAGGTCTATTTGGACATTCCTCAGATAATCGATATAGCTAAGCGGGCAGGGGCAGAGGCAATTCACCCCGGATACGGATTTCTGGCTGAGAATCCGGAGTTTGCCCAGGCCTGCACCGAAGCCGGTATCACCTTCATCGGACCAACTGCCGACGTAATCCGCAAGATGGGCAGCAAGATCGAATCACGTCGCATAATGCACGCCGCTGGCGTTCCAGTTGTGCCAGGCACGACGGACCCTGTAACTGATCCAGCAGAGGTGAAAAAACTCTGCACCAAATACGGTTATCCTGTGGCAATTAAAGCTAGCGCCGGTGGTGGTGGCAGAGGATTGCGCGTAGTTCGACGCGAAGAAGACGTTGAGCAGGCGCTGGCAGGCGCGCAGCGAGAGGGCAGCAGTTATTTCGGAAATGGCGAAGTTTACCTGGAGAAATATCTGGACCGCCCCCGGCACATCGAAGTTCAGGTAATCGGCGATTCCTTTGGCAATGTGATCCACCTGTTCGAACGGGATTGCTCATCTCAGCGTAGACACCAAAAACTGGTTGAAGAGAGCCCGGCGCCCAATCTAAATCCCGACGTGCGGAAACGCTTGCTGGAAGCTGCTGTAACCGGTGCCAAGCACATCGGATACAGCTCTGCCGGTACCGTTGAATGTCTGGTCTCCGGCAACGAATTCTATTTCTTGGAAATGAATACGCGTGTGCAAGTTGAGCATCCCGTTACGGAGTTCATCACCGGGTTTGATATCGTCAAGGAACAGATACGTGTTGCTTCCGGCGAAAAATTGAGTGTCACTCAAGATCAGGTAGTATCCCGTGGGCATGCGCTGGAATGCCGGATAAATGCAGAGGATCCGTTCAAGAATTTCATGCCGTCGCCCGGCACGATAGAAGTGTACAAAGAACCAAGCCTGCCCTGGGTGCGCGTAGATAGCGCGTCATATCCTGGCTATCAGGTATTGCCCTTCTACGATTCGTTGCTCGCCAAGCTGGTTACATGGGGTAGCACGAGAGAAGAAGCAATTGCTCGCATGAAACTTGCGCTGAAAGAATTCCAGATCAAGGGTGTTTCGACCACGATTCCGTTTCACCAGGCAATTTTGAATGATCCGACTTTCTTGAAAGGTGAGATCTACACGGGTTACGTAGAAGCCGAGTTCAAAAAAACGCTCGTTGCGCCTACCTCGCCGCTGCCTGCCAGCGCCAATGGCAATGGAGATGTGTTGTCTGAGAATCAGTTGGAACGTGGCTCCCAACGGAATTTTGAAGTGGAAGTAAACCAGAAGCTTTTCAAAGTTGCAGTAGCTGAATTAGTTGATCCTTTAACCCAAGCCGCGTCTCCTGCCGCTCGCAGTGCCGCTTCAGGCACTGCAACTGTAAGCCGTCCGCGTCCTGCATCACATTCGGTATCAGGTGGTTCCGGAGAAATTCGTTCGTCAATGCACGGACTCGTAAAGCAACTGCTTGTCGCTCAAGGCGACAAAGTTAAGGCTGGTCAGAAGCTGCTGATTTTCGAAGCGATGAAAATGGAAAGCGAAATAACTGCAAGCAAAGACGGCACGGTTGAATCACTGTCGGTGAAATCCGGCGACACGGTGCAGGCTAAGCAGATACTGCTTAGATTGGTCGATTAGGAGATTTCTTGCGCATAGGCAATGGTTTTGACATTCACAAGCTCGTGCCTGGGCGTCGCCTCATGCTCGGCGGCGTTCACATTCCGAATGAGACGGGTTTGTACGGGCATTCTGATGGCGATGTGCTAAGCCATGCGATTGCAGATGCCATTCTTGGTGCTGCCGGTATGGGTGACATTGGTCTGTGGTTTCCGCCCGGGGAAGAGGCATTTCGAGATGCTAATAGCATCGAACTGCTCAAGACTGTCGTTAAATCTGCTAAAGAACATGGCTATACCGTTGGAAATGTAGATTGCGTAATCATTTGTGAACATCCAAAGTTATCTCCCTTTTACAGTTCGATGCGACGCACACTGGCCGCGGCTTTGGAAGTAGATGAAGAAAGAGTCAGTTTGAAGGCAAGGACCATGGAAGGGCTTGGTGAGATTGGTAGAGGTGAGGCCATAGCAGTTCAGTGCGTCATTCTGCTGGATTGAATTCATTGTCAAGCTGTGGTTTGTGGGCTGCAAATGGTACGATCATCGAGCTTTGAACGGTATCGGTTCTCAGAATGTGTTCGCGGAACATCGGCACCGTATGTGGTGCCAGCGCGTAACTTAGGACGATAAGTCGGCGACATGGAAAGCCAAGAATGACCTTAATCACAATCGCCCTAATCAACGCCATCCTAGACGCCATTTTGGCAGGATTGACGTTTCTGTATTTTCAATACTTCCGCAGAGTCGATCCGGCGGAAGTTGCAGACGACAAATTGCCCTTCATCTCAGTTGTCGTGCCGGCACGAAACGAAAGTGGCAAGATTCGTCGCTGCTTAGAATCGCTGGCCAATCAGACTTATCCGAACTACGAGATTATCGCTATTGATGATCGTTCTTCGGACGACACAGGCGATATCATCCGCGAAATGGCAGCCAAGTATCCGAACGTGCGACACGTACGTGGACAGGATGCGCCTCCCGGGTGGATAGGCAAATGCAATGCACTGGTCCATGGTGTCAAGTTCGCCAATGGGCAGTGGTACGTTTTTACCGATGCTGACACCTGTCACAAACCGGAATCTCTAAGGCTTGCAGTTGCATACGCACTGCAGCACAACGCTGAACTGATTTCCTTTATGCCGGTTCAAGAACTCGGCAGTTTCTGGGAGCAGGTCGTAATGCCGGTGCTGTTGGGTTCATTCCTCTGCGGCGATCCGATGAATACCATTAATGATAGAACCAACGATCGCGCATATGCGTACGGGCAATACATCCTGGTTCGCCGAGATGTCTACGAAGCAGTCGGTGGCTACCATGCCGTTTACGACCAGATTCTCGATGATATTAGCTTTGCGCGGGTCGTCAAGGAACGTGGATTCCACATCATGGCTGCCGACGGTCGACCACTCTACAGTGTTCGAATGTATACGGACCTTGAGACCTTGTGGCAAGGCTGGACAAAGAATTTGTTCGCCCTGATCGAGTGCCAACTACTATATTTAGTTCTCGTTATTGCTCTGATCAATATGGCTGTGGTTGGACCCTTTATCCAACTGGCCTACTGTATCTGGGCCGTTTTCACCGGTGACACCAGTGCGACACTACCTTACGTGGCAGCACTTACGGCGTTAGAACTGGGCATGCTCTTCGCCTGGTATCGGCGCACAGCGGAACATTACCTTGGTGTTGGACCAGCGCATTTCTTGCTTCTGCCGCTGGGCAGTTTGACAGTGAGCCTGTTGTATATCCACTCGGCCTATCTCGTTCTTTCCAAGACAAAAGTCAGCTGGAAGGGCCGCCAATATATGGTCAACACATCAAAATCGATCGAGCACGGACAAAGTAACCAGATCTCTTCCGTTGATTCAATCGAATTTGTACCTGCAGCTCCGTCTGAGCCGAGCAAGTAGACAACTAGGCGGCCGATTCATCTGAATCGTAAAAATCTTTTGCTTCTTCTTTAGCTGCTTCCGTTTGCATTCGCGTAAGAGCATTTGAATAGCCGAGTACTGACTCTAAGTCCGCTGGGTGGAGCTCTTGCCAGATATTCACGGCCTGCTCAAAATTCTCTCGAGCTTCTTTGAATTGACTCAAGTTGCACCGCGTCTCAGCTATTTGATAAATGGTTAGCGCCACCGGACGGCTGCGCTCGCCATAGCTGCGGCACTCCATGTCCGCTACGGTTTTGAGGATTTCCAAGGAAAGTTCCAGTCGGCCGCGTTTGCTATAAAGCAAAGCGATCTTTTTCATTTCTCTAATTTCTCTTTCGAGATCCATGACATCCTGTGGCAATCCATAACTAGACCCATCGTCTACCAAGAAGGGCATACGGAGCGTGATGTTCCCGAAGAAACTGTTCAGTCAATAGAGTGCGTGCTCACCTTGTCGGCTGCTTGCATCTCTTTTAGCCGGTGTTTGGCGATATCAAATTCGATGTAATCCCTTCGTCCGCTTTCTAGAACCCATTCAAACTGCTGTTTTGCGACGGACTTGTCTTCTTTCAGCAGAGCCTCAAGTCCGAGCGTGCAGTGCGCTTCAGTCATCCGGTTCTTGTCTCCGAGCGCCGCGCGAAGAAATGAATCCTGCTTGATGTCACCATGCAGATATTGAATTATCGCCTTGGGCCAGTCTGCCACCTGCGCATTGCGGGCATTCTTGTCGACTTCGACAGGCAGATTGAGGCGCCTCACGCCTTCATTCAGTAGATATTCGGATTGGCTATTTTGATTGAGCATGCGAGCCGAGTAGGAGCCGTAGATTACTGCGTACGGTGTATCTTCTCCGTGCCAATTACTCAATTTCAGCGCTATCTGGAAATCGCTTAACGCCAACTTGTATTGTCCGATGATGAATCTGGCAAAGCCTCTCGTCTGGTAAGTTGAGATTCTGTGCGGATCTGCAACGAAGGCCTTTGTGTAGGCTTTGTTCATTTCCGTGAAATTGCCAATGTCGCGTTGGACATTGCCGACGGCGCAAAAATTGGCCGCTGTTGGTTCGAGCTCCACTGCTTTCTGGGCGTCGTTTAGTGCCGCCTGTAGATTACCCAGATGAAGGTAGCAGTAGGATCTGCCTGCGTAAGTTCTGTCTTGGTCAGGTAACAGGTTGTCGGCGGCATCATAGTCTTTGATCGCTTCTTCGAACTTTCCCATGTCGGTATATATGTTCGCCCGGTCTTGCCACGCTTCGGCATTGTCCGGCTCTAGCGATACTGTTTTGCTGAAGTCTTCCAGCGCCGCTTCTTGTTGCTCCAGTCGAGCTCTACAGATTCCTCGGTGATAGTAAGAAAGTGCATGGTCCGGAGCAAAATGCAGTGCGGAATTGAACTGTTCGACCGCTTTGAAGTATTTTGCCTTGCTGGCATTGCTGATGATTCCTGTCTTTCTAAACTCTTGGTCCGCTTCTCGCTCCAAGAGCAGTCCGCGCGTGTAAGCCACGACGCCCGGACCGCCGCAACCATTCAATATAGTCGTCGTCAGCAAGGCCCACAGTAGCCTTTTCATGTGCCAATTCCTGCTGTAGGGGCGGCTCGTGAGCCGCCCGCAGTTTCTGATTGCCAGTCATGGCATCATCCGGGCACGGGCGGCTCACGAGCCGCCCCTCGTATCTATTTCATACCTGAGAGGGTGTTGAAATAGCTGACAAACATTTTCATTCCACCGGAAGCTTGCTGCCAGTCGTAGTTCTCATTGATAGCATGATAACCGTGTTCCGGCAAAGATAGACCCAAGAACATAATTGGCGTGTTTAGCACGTTCTTCATGCTTACTACTGCACCGATTGATCCGCCTTCGCGCACAAACGCTGGCTCTTTGCCGAATGCTTCTGTCATCGCTTGCTTTGCCGCTTGAGCGTAAGGTCCGGAAAAATCGCCCAGGTACGGGCTCAGGCTGCCTTCTGCTACAACAACCACGTCCGGATTTTTGGATTTTACAAAGTCCGTCAGCAACTTAACTATCTTTTGCGGATCCTGATTCGGCACCAGTCGCATGCTGATCTTCGCTTCTGCTTGGTGCGGGACGATGGTCTTTACGCCAGGACCACTGTAACCACCGACGATACCATGCACTTCAAACGTCGGTTGTGCCCAGATGCGTTTCGTGGCGTCTTCATTGTCGTTGGTTCTCAGCGACGATAATTCATGGGCGCGCATAAATTCCGAAGTTGTGAATCCGGAAGCGACGAAGTTTTTTGCCTCGCTTGCGTCGAGTTTTTGCACGTCGGCATAGAATCCTGGAATCTTTACTTCGCCAGTGGTGGCGTCATAACATTCGCTGATTAGCTTGGCAAGCTCGCCAATTGGGTTCCGCGCAAGCCCTCCGACAAGACCAGAGTGAACGTCCTTTGCGCCTGTCTTCAATTGAAGCAGCACACACTGCAAGCCGCGTAGACCATAGCCAATTGCTGGATGATCTCTAGATATCCAGATTGTGTCCGAAACTACAACTGAGTTTGTAGCCAGCTTCTCTTTGTTGTCTTTCAAAAACTGCTCGAAACTCGGGCTGCCATTTTCTTCTTCTAGTTCCCAGATGAATTTGATGTTTATTGGGATCTTATGGTCATGCGCGTATTTGGCTGCGTACAAAACCGTCAAGGCGGGACCCTTATCATCGGTGCTGCCACGACCGATATAAGTGCCATTGTCGATCTTCATATCAAATGGCTCAGTCTTCCATTCGCTGGCATCGGCCGGCTG
>JADYXS010000588.1 GCA_021772155.1 Candidatus Obscuribacter sp. | reverse complement strand
GCCGATAGGTCGGCGACAGAGTCGAATCATCAAACTCAAAACTGCCGTTTACAAAACCGGCAGTGGTGTATCCCAGCGTTTTAAGCTCGCCATAGTGAGTCGTAGAAATCGTGCACGCGCCGACGGCGTTGAGCTGTTCGAGGACAACACGAGCGAGAATGGCCCCTTCTCGCGGGTCTGTGCCTGCACCCACTTCGTCCAGCAGGGCAAGAGTTTTATCGTCACTGCGGTTGATCACTTCAATGATGTTCGTCATGTGAGACGAAAAGGTCGACAGGCTCTGCTCAATTGATTGTTCGTCGCCAACATCGGCGAACACCTGGTGAAAAATGACTGCCGTTGAACCCTGTTCGCATGGCAACAGCAGTCCGCCACGCACCATCAGCGATAGCAATCCGGCAGTCTTTAAAAAGATTGTCTTACCGCCGGTGTTAGGCCCAGTAATTACCAGCGTACGAACATCGCCCCCAAGCACAATATCGTTTGCCACCACCTGGTCACCGGATTGCAAATTCTTCAATACCAGCAGTGGATGCCGTGCCGCGCGCAGTGAAAGCGATCCGTCCTGCGATAGCGTCGGTTTTATGCCGCTATATTTACGCGCCAGTCTGGCGCGAGCAGCTATGAAATCAACTTCCACCAGCGCAGCATTGGTCCTTTCCATGTCCTGCGCGTAAGCGTAAGCCTTCAGCGTGAGCGCACTGAGCAAGCGATCGATTTCGCGTTCGATATCCGCTTCTTTCATGCGGATCGTGTTCGTCAATTCAACCACTACCATAGGCTCAATATAGACAGTAAGCCCAGAGGCGGAGCTGTCGTGCACGATGCCTTGAATGCTGTGCCGCGAAGTTACCTGCACAGGCAGAACATAGCGCCCGTTCCGCTGAGTGTAGATAGGCTCCTGTAGTGCCTTTGCCAGGGTGGAAGAATTGATGATCTTGGCCAGCTCGTCGCGGGATTGATTGTTCAAGCGATGAACATCACGACGCAGCTTGCTCAGAAGTGGACTGGCATCGTCGCGAATATTACCGCCTTCATCGAAAACATGGTCGATGAAATCCACCAGATCGTCGTGCGGGATGATCTCTGGTTGAAACTCCAGCAGGTGCGGAAACTCAGTCTCTCCTAGCTGGTTAAACTGGGAACGAGTGCGTTTGGAAAGCACCAGCAGTTTACGTACGTCCAGTAATTCACTGGCAGCTAGCTGCGCACCGGTGTGTAGGCGCGCCAGAACTTCGCGCAACTCGGGCAAACCTTCCTGCGAGAGCCCAAATCCGGCTGACAACATAGCCAGCGCTTCATCGGCCTGACCAAGTTGACGTTCTACTACGGCTGGTTGCGTGTGGGTCTCCAGCGCAAGACAAAGCTCTTTGCTCCATTGTGAGCAAGATTCAGCTGCCAGATAGGATTTCAGTCGCTCCCATTCGAGCGAACGTTTAGTGCGGGACTCTATGTCCACGGTACGACAACCTCTTCAGGCGATGACGGTCTGTCAGCGGTATTGTTGCACCCGCAGACCAAATAAATCCGTGCCGGCCACAAGAAATCGCACGTTTGTATCACGACGATAGAAAAACGTTTGCTTAAATATTCTATTGAGGCTGCTCGCCTCTAATTCAAACCGGGATCGGCAGGAATTGCTGGCGCAACTGGTGCAACGGGTGCCTCAAGAGTGGCAACTACCGCTTCGACTAATGGGGGTGCTATCAGCACATCCATTCCCATAGAGTCCATCAGTTTCTTCAAACGCACCTTCTGCAACTCGTACAGTCTGTTGTTACGCTTGTGTACAACACCAATTCGCTCAAGCTGCTTAATCGCGTCGACATGCTCGGTAGGAACGTTATTAACTTCGACCGTTCCTTTTAGCCCAAGCCAATTGATCGTCGGCGACAAAGTGCCCAGTAGCTTACGTAGTGGCTGGTCATAATAGGCTGTCATAGGTACCTCCCCACAGCGTGAATTGTAACATCTTGGCAGCCCGGTAAGTGAATCTGAGCCTATACTTAGGCGTAAACTTACTTCTATGATCTCCAAGGTCCCGCCCGGACCCGAAGAATCTGGGTCATGTAGAAAGGCAACACTTTATGAATCTGTTTTCATATGACGGAGCAGCGCCAAGCGTTGATCAGAGCACGTTCGTGGCGCCAAACGCTACGGTAGTGGGGCGTGTATCGATCGGTCCTGATTCCAGCGTCTGGTTTCAGTGCGTTTTGCGGGGCGACATCAACTCAATAACGATTGGCAGTCAAACCAACATTCAAGATGCTTGCTTGCTGCATGTCACTCATCGACACGCATTGATCGTCAGAGATAGAGTCACAGTTGGGCACGGTGCGATTTTGCACGGATGTGATATCAAGTCTGATTGTCTCATTGCCATGGGTGCAATCGTTTTGGATGGAGCCGTCGTCGGCGAAGGGAGCCTCATTGGCGCCGGTTCCCTGATTCCTCCCGGAATGCAAATTCCGCCAGGGTCGCTTGTGATGGGCGTGCCCGGAAAGATAGTCCGCCAACTCAGCGCCGAAGACAAAGAGCAGATGACCCACGGCTGGAAGAATTACGTCGGCTATGCCGGCTCGTATCGCCAGCAGTTGGCAGCTCAGCATTCCGAAGGTCAACCTTAGAGAAAATATTTTGCCCGCTTCGTAATTACCGGGTCGTCGAATGATTAACACGCGCTTATTATGCCAAAAGCACGTATTAGTTCTTTCCATCTATAAATGCCAGACAATCCCGTAATCGTTGCCAAACCAAATGTTTTGGAAGTTCCGCCATTATTCGGCGTGGACCGGACAACGAGCGTTGTCGAGATGGAGAAGAATCTAAAAGAAGCCAGAACGAGACTGGCAGCTGAAGCATATCGAGAAACTGTCGCATTTATTAAAACGGACCACGGAAAGAACCGCGATGGCTCTGAAAACACCACAGCCGGTACCGGGTTCTTTGTCACCAAGGACGGGGTTCTGGCGACTGATTATCACGTTGTAAAAGACCCAAAGGCAGGCATCACCGTCACCACGTCAAATGGAGTGGTCCATACCGCAAAGCTCAAATCCATCGATATCAAATCTGACCTTGCCCTGCTTCAAGTGGAACCGGCCATTTCTGGGGAAGTCTTCAAGAGCGCAACGCTGGCTGAATCAAGTCGTGAGCTCGGTGTCAGCCAGAACGTGTTTACGCGCGGGCATCCTAAGCGCAGCGCCGAATCTAAAGTATCGACCGGGAACCAGAATGCTCTTGTGACTTTGAACAAATTCACTTTGACCGACGGTTTGATTGAAGGCGAAGATCCAGATCGATCCATGATAACTACGGTTATGCGAGCTGATGTAGGCAATTCCGGAGGTCCTATAGTTAGAGAATCCGACGGCGCGGTAGTGGCTATCTTGGACTTTAACTCGCTTTCCAATAGCTTGGCCATCAGCACACCGGTAGAAGACTTACATCGGCTACTTGTGCGCAGTGGAGTAACTCGAGAAAGAATTCAAGTTGCAATGGCGTTGCCAGTGAATCCGAATCAAGCCAAAGATTCAGTCACAATATTCGACGCGACACGACTTGTCGTTCCCAGAGCTGACGCCAGCGCCCAGCGCCAGGTACAGAAAGACAAGCCAGCACAGCCATCGCTCCTTCAGCATTACGCAGATCTCAAAACGCTCCCGCGTCAAAAGGTCAAGCCCTAACTACTGATCCATTTCCAGGTTCG
>JADYXS010000587.1 GCA_021772155.1 Candidatus Obscuribacter sp. | reverse complement strand
GCTGGAGGATCGACGGAGGGTTCTCTTGATGCTGCGAATATACTGAAGCCGGCTCTTGCGCGGGGCGAGTTGCACCTTATCGGTGCTACCACTTTATATGAGTATCAGAAGTACATCGAAAAGGATGCGGCTCTGGAACGTCGATTTCAACCGGTATTCGTGCCCGAGCCTACAGTTGAGCAGACAAGGGATATTTTGGTCGGATTGCGCGACCGTTTCGAGAGCCATCACCGAGTGGCAATTAGTGATGAGGCTTTGTTGGCCGCAGTAGACCTGTCCGATCGTTTTATCACCAGTAGATTTTTGCCGGATAAGGCAATTGATGTCATGGATCAAGCGGCTGCTGCCGTGCGGATCTCCGCCACTTCGAGGCCACCATACATTCAAGAATTGCATAACGATGTCGATAGACTCAAGCGGGAATTGCAATTTGCCGAAGAGAAGCGATCTGAGGAACGTGTTCTGCGTTTGTCTGAGAAGTTGGTCGTTGAACAAGAAAGATTGACCCGCGCGCTTTCCGAATGGCGGGCGCAGGTTAGTTCGAAGCCGGCCGAGGTTACGGCTGATGCAATTGCGAAGGTTGTCTCCAAGCTTACGGGGGTGCCGTCGCTGAATCTATCTACGTCTGATCGACAGAGACTGCTCGATATGGAGGGACTGTTGTCGCAACGAGTGCTAGGTCAAAACGAAGCGCTTCGTGCGGTAGCAAATATGGTGCGCATCTCTCGCTCAGGTTTCAAGCGCGGAAGACGCCCGACCGCCATCATGTATTTTGTAGGACCAAGTGGCGTTGGTAAGACTGAGCTATCGAAAGCTCTTGCCGAAGTGCTTTTTGGTGATGAAGACGCGCTGATTCGTTTGGACATGAGCGAATATGCCGAGAGCCATTCCGTCTCGCGTTTGATTGGTGCACCGCCAGGTTATGTCGGGCACGATGATGGTGGGCAGTTGACCGAGCGGGTTCGTCGACGCCCTTACTCGGTAGTTCTGTTGGATGAAATTGACAGGGCTCACACAGACACGCATGGTCTGCTCTTGCAGCTGTTCGACGAGGGAAGGCTGACCGATAGCAAGGGGCGTGTTGTCGATTTTAGCAATGTGATTGTAATTGCTACTTCTACGGATAACATGCCGGCAGATTCAAATGAAGAAATCGTCGACCGTTTACGTCACCAGTTCTCGCCGGAATTCTTGAATCGGGTAGACGAGTTCGTGGTCTTTCATCCGCTCAGTTCGGAATCTGTCGAGGTCATCGCCAGGCGCCATCTCGACCAGCTCTCAGAGTTAGCAAAGGGGCGAAGAATTTCGCTTGTATTCGATGATTCTCTAGTGCGCTGGCTAGGAGAGTCCGCATACAACGAGCGAGTAGGCGTCAGAGAGTTGCGCCGACAGATTCGCACGAAAGTTGAGTCATTTCTTGCCATTCTATTTTTGGAAGAATCGATCACCGCCGGCGATACCGTCGTCCTCGGTTGGAACAACGCGAGGAAGTGCGTTGAGTACGTAAAGACAGAGCCCCGGCAAGTTAGCTGATTATCGAGTTTTTCGGAAATCTGGCGCCGGTTTTGGGATCACTGCCTTGGTTGCCGGGGGCAATTCGTCGCTGGCTACCTGCGCAAGTTCTTCGGGGTACAAGCCAAGAATAGCCCCGGTCGGCACTCCCGGAGGGGGAGGCGGAACCATAGACTTCGGTGGTGGAGGAACTGAAAGAAGGCTGTTGTTTGAGCTTGAGTCGGCGGCTGATTTGGAGCCGGCGGCCGATTTGCTGGCTATACGCCCCATTTCTTCATTACTTATGACAGGCTTTGGCGGCAAATGTTTTGGCGGTGCGCCCTTACTCTTTCCAACCGTCGGCCTTTCAATTCTTGGCTGGTAAGGCAATTGGTCCATCGGCGCGGCGTAGGACTGCGCGCTCCGCGGTTGTTGTTTGGTCACGGACTGCCTGTCCCGAAGCAGATAATTCATCCCTCGATTTACTAACGTCGGCGCAATCGACCGAATCAACGTGTCCTTCCACTCCGCTCTTGACGATGGAGGGCAAATCACTGAAGCAAAAAATGCCAAGGCGATGGCTCGGAGTCTGATCTGCATAGACAACCACGTAGTAATCATTGGGCACTAAGTTGTGTGCTTCTTAAGCAGACGCCCGGTTGGCAGCAGTGTTCCGGCTGGGCTTCGAATCCTATTTGGCATGATATCGCCTTTAGGCCGTGTCGTTATGTTACGCTCCTCCTGACAATTTAATGTCGCCTCTAGTCCTGTTTCTGTGACAGGGGCAGAACCCGGGCTCCTTCACTACCTTAAGGGATAGTGTTACTCATCTATAAGATCCATAATTACTGAACGGTAACCCTCAGAAGGCAAGCATGAAATCAAATGCCCGCGCAATTTTGCTTGCGAACTTTAAATTCGTAATTAGTTCTCTTATACGGAAATCCGTGCCGCGGCGGAAAATAGCCAGGCACAAACCACTTACCATGGTGGTTTTAAGCGCATTTTTGTTTAGCACCTTTGCTCCTCTGGCAGTTAATGCCCAGAGCACGGATTCAGCAGCTACTGGAGGCACTTCAGCGGCGGCAGTGACGGGCGATACGGCCGCAACGCCTGACCCGGTAGCTTATCGTCGCCTGAAAGCGCATAGCTCCAAAGGCGACAACAAGATATTCACCTCGGATTTCTCAATTGTTTCGGCCTTAGCTGCAGTGCTTCCACTCAGACAAATGAGAGCTTCCGATGCTCCGGAAGATCGGGATGCAATCGAGAGGATACTTAAAGATGGCGCGATCTTGTTGAAGGTTACCGCTGGGGGCGCCGCCATCCTGATGCTGCTGCTGCCGATTCAATCTTTTCTCGGACAGCCCATCTAGATCGGTTATTCGGGGTTGCTAGTCGATTAGACGAAGTTGTTATGGCATCCTTTGAGCGGGGAACTGGTTAGTCTGTCCATGTGACACCGTTCCCAGTACCATTGCTGGCTCAAAAGATGGCATATTTTAACCACGCGTTGGGCGCCACCCCTGAATGCACAGCGAGACAGTTTCAAACAATCATGCGTGGCAAAAGTCTCGATGAAGCAAAATGGCCGAGGAGCTGCATGCCATTTTCTCCGAGTTCCTGCGCACCGCTTTTCAATGGAGCGCAAGGCGCCGTGTGTTACTCTATTGCCATAGGTCGCCGAGGCTGATGTATGATCCCTTTCAGGACAAACCGTATATGGGCGCTTGGCGTGGTGCTATTTCTAGTGAGCAGTACGGAAGCATGGTGCCAGGCGGCAGACCAAACTATGCAAGCCAGGCAAAGTCCGCTTGCTATCTATATAGCTAGTGGAATCGATCAAACCCAGCAAGACAAGATGAAAGTTCTGTTGCAGGATTTCGAGCGTCTGACACTTTCAAAAGCGCCAGTCATGATCCAATTGATGCGCGAGATGCGAGCGATATCAGTGCAAGTCGATGCCAATGAAAAATTGGCTCTGGCCAAGCAAGACGAAATAAACAATCTCAACAACGAAATGGCAAGCGAGCGCATTCGCTTGATGTTCAAACTCAGATCATTGATGACAGGTCCACAACGAGAAAAATTGGTTAAGCAAATGCAGGAACCAACATCGCCACCGGTTTTCAAATAGTTCACGAGACCATTCTTCGGTGACTGGAGTGAGCGAGAGAAGGGAGCTACGCCTGCCCGTGCAAAGCTGCATCAAGGTCCTAAGGCAACAGGTGTGTTTGCCTCGATCCGATAAGGTCCGGCGCCTCTTTTTACAAGCATCAAACTTGCCGCACACTTCAAAACCTCATCGAACAGCGCTTTGCGCTCTCGTGAATTGTCGCCAGCTAGTTGCCGCAAGGGGCTGGCAGCGGAGATTGCAGAAAGGACCGAGAACTGGCAGAGGAACGCACTGCTATTTGGCACTTCCAGTTTACGAACATCTCGAACCGATATGGCACCGCTAGGGTTCAATGCTGCAAACGATTTCCCCGTGACATCAGATAGAAGCAGCTGCTCACCGGGGGAAACATGAATGCTATGCAGTCCGCGACTGGCAGTTGCGCTTCCACGTTTGCGGTCGCACAGACTGTAAAGCGCCACTACATTCGGTGCCTTCATGAGCAACCCCGTGAAACCAGCATCGACATTTATCGTCCAATCGTCAGCGTGAATCACTGTTGGCTCCGTCGTATGAACGAACAGATTTCCATTGTTCATATTGAAATTCGGTTTTTTGTCATTTGAGCTAACGGGAGATACGACCTGGTCTCTCGTGATACCGCGGAGCACCGATTCCCACGGGAACTGTGATATCAACAAGGATTCGGTAACCGGTGCGTCAAAATCAACAACAGCCGAAAACGGTTGCCTCTGGAAGGAGGCATCCTGCTGGTGCAGATCGGTGACAGCTTCCGCCAGAACAAAGGGAAGCAACAATATGGGAATTGGCTGCAGTGTAGGACTGGTGCCAGTGTACGGCGTCAGCGGTGGTGGATTAAACAGGTCAACGCCTCGCAAGGTGTTTTGTACGGCCTGCGGGTCTGGGACATAACCCTTCGGCGGCGGAGTTACCTTCAGGGAGCCATCTGGATTGGTTCCGAAGGTGTAGCCGAGAGCCTTCATTTGTTGTTGATCTCGTGCCTGATCTTGAAAGAGGATAGATCCATTAGCTGGGATGAACTGTGAGGTGGCGCCTGCTCCTCCCGGGATCATGGTACCGCCAGCAGGAGACGAGGACGGAGACGGACTGGTACCGGTCGATCCAGCCCGCAGTTGCTGTTGGTCTGTTGGCTGACTTTGATATTGGGCCATACCCCATGCATGGGAACTATCGCGGAATCCTCCCCCTCCTCCCGGATTCCACATCATGCCAGGAGGAGGCCAGGTAGGACTGGTAGTTGTCGACCCAGTCGCTGGTTGACTGGTCCCGCCACTAGCCCCGCTGTCTGGAGTACTGTCGCTATCAGAAGGACCACCGTTGCCGGTTGAAACACCGCCGCTGCCACTGCCCCCGGAAGTCCCGCCACTGCCTTGACCACCTGTCGGAGTGCCGTTGGTGGTGGTCAGAGGTCGCTGAGTGCCATTCGGAGGGGCTAGCGGTGTAAATCCAGTAGAGTTATAGCCAGCGAAAGGATTGGAAGCACCACTGCCGAATCCACTAAATGGCGCATATCCAGCTCCGATCATCTGTTGCTGTATCTGACGCTGAACGAAGTTGTACACGGCATTGAAATCTACCGGAGAGTTGTTGCCACCGCCGGCTACTGAAAAGGGATTGACGTAGGCGCCACCATTATTGGTACCGCTCAGGAATGCCAACATTGCATCGCCGGAAGAGGCACCGCTCGGCAAATGCAATGGATTCCGCCAGTCTGGAATTTGTCCATTCCTGGCCATTTCAGTGAGCATGTTCAAGACGGCATCTCCGCTTGGAGCGCCATTGCCGTGTCCGTAAAATTCCGACCAAATGCTGGTTTGAGTGGTCGAGCCGGTAGGAATGATGTTCAGGATCTCGCCCCACAAGGATAGTGTGGCTGGATTCTGCTGCTCGCTAAGGGTGTCCGTAGGCAGTATCGTTCCGTTTGGCGGACTCAGCGTAGTGGGGATGAGCGTTGGAGTCACCGTGCCGACTGTTGAGGGCGGTGGCACGTTCAGAATCGGCGGTACGTTTACGGTTGGCGCTGCCGAAGGAGACGAAGGGGGCGGATTGAGAACAACCGTCCCGAAGAT
>JADYXS010000586.1 GCA_021772155.1 Candidatus Obscuribacter sp. | reverse complement strand
GGTCAATACCGCTTGCATGTTCAATCAACAGGTACGTCGATTCATCGCGGTGGAAGACATCCAGAACTTTTGACACCTGTGGATGGTCGATTTGCTTCAGCAGCTCATACTCTCTTTCGAATGTCTTCCGAAGGTCTGCCTGAGCTTCATTTGTGTCAGCCAGGAAAAACTGCTTGGCGATAGCCAGTTGTCCGCTGTTCATCCGTACCAAGTACACGCAGGATAGGGGGCGGCTGGCTAATAGTCGCACTACGCGTGATTCACCGTTGGGCAGCCATGCCCCGCGATCATGCGGGACAAAAATGGTTGACTGATAGTTCTCAGACGTGATTGTCCCGAGTTCGGACTTCTTCCCGTAAACAGTGATGTGCGCGCGTAACTCAGCACGCAGTGCCACCACGGAATCGCTCACTGTACAATTCCCCGCATGTTCGTCAATGGCACCGAGAAATTTATCCAGGCTGCTTTTGTCGAGTTGTCTGGCAAGGATGGTTAGACTGCCGCCAGAGTGGAACCTCATAATCAGCTCTGTCTTGTTGTCGAGAACTGATTTCTTTCCGAACTTTGCTTCGACTGACTGAAAATCAGACCAGAGCCGGATTGGACGGAAACGGAGGGAGAAAAATGGACCATCCGGAAAGAACACCCCTTCAGCTGACAGGACAATCCTTCGTGGCTTCAAATAGGGAAGAAAAATAGAGCCTGTCACCGCCAGTGGTACCGTCCCGTAGAGGGCGAAAATTGCCGCGCAAAAGATACGCAGTGGTCGATGATCGGAGGCTCCATGCATCATGCCTGTATTGGCCGATGCAATGCTGCAGTCGAGCCAGCCACAAATGTGTTGCCCTAACGGCCCACCCATGAATCCGATCAGTCCGAACAGCACGAGATAGCAAGCAATCAACCAGAGGAACGTCTTTGCTGTGTTCTGTATCAATGGGTTCTTGTCGCGCAACTTTAATTCGGTATATGGTGCCCGCAACGTGCTCAAAAACGTATCTACACACCTGCTCCATGGCATGATGCTCATCTGCTTGGTGTACGCGGTCAGGAATGCAGAAGTGCAAACTGCCGGCTGATACAGCAGTATGCCGGTGGCAAGTACGCCAATGGCTTTGGCATAGAAGGAGAAATATTCTGTGGTAGCTGTGCCATCCCACACCAGCATGTTGGCGTCCCGGGCGGATACAAGTAACCAATTAGCCAACCAGTCGCCAAGCCCGCCAGGTATGGCGAACATCATGATCACGCTGAACGCGAACGTTGCCATAAAGACCCGGAATGTGCCATCAATACAGAGCTGCGTGCGCCGCTGCTGCTCCGCGGCGGCCTGCTCGCGGATCGTTTTTGCAAGTGCCTTGCTCGCCATCACTGCAGCCTGGAGCACCAATGTGTAAATGATGACAGGGTAGATAAAGCAACCGAATGTGCCACCGAACGTCGACAGTTTTGGGTCCCAGGCAAGGTATGGTAACTGCTCGCGAATTGATGCACAGACGAAGATCATTCCACTGTACACAACAAGTTGCTGGAATTTGTTCGACTTCCAGAACTGGCTGGCCGCTAGCCCGCCACGTGAAATTGGGTCAGCGATGTAATAGAGTCCTGCACCGGCAATCAAAGCCAGGCACGCAAAAGAAGGCATGGTCAGGGCCGCGCCAATGAGCACCAAGGCCGGCGGGATGTTTCCTTCCCGAATGTGGTCGCGAAAGCGAACTAATTCTTTCAAGGCTCTAAGTCTTTTGGGAGTATGTGATAAGCCTATGCATAGCCCCTTGTGATGTCAAGAGGCTAAACCCTGAGGCCTACTTACTGTGTCTTCAAGTCTGGGGGGACCGCCAAAAGACTGTTCTATGAAAATTTGCTGCGGATATAGCTTTTCGCGTTTTCGAAATTCGCGATTAGCCCGTCATTCACTTTTGGAATTGCGTCCCACAGTCCTTCTTTGGCGCAGCGCTCCAATTCCAAGCAATTGCTTGCAATGTTGTTTGCGCCGACCGAGGCCGCCGCGCCCTTAAGCTGATGTGCTGCTTCTTTCAAGCTTTTCGCGTCATGACGATCGGAGGCTAGCTTAATTTGCTCAATTAGGTCTTGGGTGGAATTAACAAATAGCTGTAGTACCTCGCCTGTTTCTTCAGCCCCCAGAAGGTCCTTCAGACCTTCGATATCAATTGGCTCCAGCCCCTGTTGGGCGCCGAATGGCTCTGTTTCGCGATTGGGTCGTTGCATGCGCTGTGCTCCTGCGAGTTCTCGGGCTTCTTTGGACTCAACCCATTTCGAAAGAACTGAATCGAGTTTATCGTATGTGACTGGTTTACTGAGGTAATCGTCCATGCCTGCTGCCAGGCATTGCTCTCGGTCGCTAGACAGCGCGCTGGCTGTCATCGCTATGATTGGCACGTGTCTGCCGGTTGCCTTTTCCCACTGGCGAATTAATTTAGTAGCTCCATAGCCGTCTAGTTCGGGCATCTGGCAATCCATTAATATCGCGTCGAAGTCCGCTTGTTTAACCACGTCCACCACCTGGCGACCGTTTTCCACGACAGTGGAGAAAAATCCAAGCTCTCGCAGTTGAAGTAACGCGACCTTTTGATTGACCGGATTATCCTCCGCCACAAGAATCATGCGCTGACCACGCGCAATGGCCGGCGTAATTTGATCGCTTTCAAGTAGCGCTGCGTCTGCGCCGATTTGTCCCTCGCCTCGCATCAGTGCGTTCAAAGTCCTAATCAACTGTTGTTGCTTTACCGGCTTTGGAATATGTGCGGTGAAGCCGGCTCGCAAGACGTAATCATCTCTGGCCGCCGAATCGAACGTGGATACTAGCACGAGCTTGGTGTGTTCAAGCGGTAATTCTTGCTGAACAGCGCGGGCAAATTGGAAGGCGTCCATGTCTGGCAACAATCGTTCCACGAAAACGATATCGTAAGGTGAATCTTTTAGTAATGCCTGTTTCATGGCAATGAGTGCCGACTGTCCACGGGAAGTGCTTTCGCATTTTATCCCGGAGGCCATCGCATATGCTTCGACGAACTCTGCAGATCCAAGTAAGCCGTTGACGACCAAGACGCGAATCTTGTCTAACTGAACGTCCGGCGCTGAAGGCGGAGCCAGAGCCGCTTGCACTTGGCTGTCCGCTTTGCGCGGTTGCCCATCCGGGGGCGCAAATTGCTCCGCTTCATGGCGGCTGAATTCCACGAGTTCTTCCAGGACAGTTAATATCGATGCGGCTGATTCATTGATGATGCTGAGGTGTGCTGCGGTATAGTCTGTCGACTCAGCGCGCAATAGCAGCTCCACGATGCTCGTTATACCACTTAGCGGTGTGCGTATGTCCCGACTAATGCGCGTCAGGAATTGCGCGTGATGTTTTGCCGTCTGTAATGATTGATCGTGTTCTTTCGACAGGCGATTTTTCAGTTCCCGAAGGTTCTTATTGAGAGAGTCCAGCTTCGAGCGGCTCAGTGCAACAGCGTTTTCAGAAGTTTTTAGTTTCTCAATTGCATAGTTACCGAAGATGCAGCTGCCAATTAAACTGGATAGCAGCAGGAGCAGCGGATGCTGATCG
Source organism: Candidatus Obscuribacter sp. (assembly GCA_021772155.1). Classification (GTDB taxonomy): domain Bacteria; phylum Cyanobacteriota; class Vampirovibrionia; order Obscuribacterales; family Obscuribacteraceae; genus JADYXS01. Next base: position 1,630 of record JADYXS010000586.1, on the reverse strand, counting down.
CCAGCGCAGAAGTCTTGCGAGCAATTCACAACTTCCATGACGCCAATGACTGTATTACCTGCCTTTAGCGGAAATGCCACTGAACAGGCTGGTGTATCAGATAAGTTTGCAGAGTGTTGTGACTGAGAGAACATACCCGGCATCTGTAGAATTTTAATTCTGTTCTCGCCCCATGCCCATCCTGCCAACCCCTTTCCCAGCTTGAGGATGGCTGGGCCGATTTCTTGCTCAAAGGCTTTCGAATACGCAGAGTCTGTGTGAAAAAAACCAGTCTGGTTCAGTTCGGTTTTGTTGTCATTGAGCAACCACAATATTGTTCCTTCAGCCATGAGCATCTGTGTCACAAAGCTGAGAACTGGTCGCGTAGCATCAGCTTCGGTGGCAGTAGATAGCAAGCCGGAAAGCGCAGTTAATTGATGCAGCGTCTCGTTATCAGACAACTTGCCGGATAACTCATCCATATGTACACCCTCGCTCGCCACGCAGTAGCTGCTCTGCTATGACAGGACGGTGTGGTCTTCTAGCTTGTTCCGCTAAGTACTTCGCACAAGTAATTGCCCGGTTTTTTTGGCAAATTTCGCTCTTACGATTTGAGTCGGTGCTAAGCGTGTGAGCGTGCGGTCGGCGCGTGCAGCCACGTATGGGTTCGAGTCATTGGCCAGCACTTCGAGTACAGCTTTGGGCATGTGCGCATTTTCAGCTAAGCAATAGCGAACATCTGCATCGAGATCATCGGCAAGAATCAGCAATAGGGATTCAGGTGTATTGGGGTGCTCACTAACGGCAGTTCTTACAACTGGAGAACTATGCCTGAGAAGCTTTGTCAGTGTTGCAACATGCGTGTTGGAGTTTTCTGCAACTCTCTGCACCACAAGTACATCGTCCGTAAGCGCAAGAAAATTGAGGACACATGTAGGAGTAGTAGAATTGCTGGCGATGATCAGGCGAATCGGGCGGGAATCAGCTTCGGCTAAGACTTTATTCAACTGTGCCCAGGTCAACTCCTTCTTTGGATCGAGTTTTCCAAAGGGCGAGGACTGGGCAATCAGATAGTTCAGTGCTTCACGCACGTAATCTGGATATCCCCAATTGAAATAGATCGAGAACGACAAAGCGATTTCCTCGTCGGTCAATGAGAATTTGCCGGCACGAGGCGTGCCCGAACTCCCGGCATCAATCACATGCATGAGGTTACCTTGTAGTGCCTTCGCCTGGGCTCCAATTGACGCCCTGAGCGGCCCATTTCACTCAGTATTGTTATTCCCCGACGCTGTCAAGGGTAGTTTAGGGGAAAGGCTATAAAGGATTAGGGGTTTATATATATATTGCGTTGCGTCCTGTTGACAATCTAGGTTCTGTTGTTCCATTGGGAATAATGGCGAAAGAAGGTGGCAGCATATGCCGGGAAAAACATGGAAGACGCAAACCAATCGAAGTTGAATCAGGGAATTCCGCCAACGGTGGCGGCTGAGGGCGATACGACGCGATCGCTTCTGGGAGATCAAATGGAAGTTGCTCAGGGCTCTGACGAAGTAAAAAGGTTACGGCTGGAAATAGCTGCTCTTCAGCACCAAATGACGACGCAGGAACAAGCCTCTAAAGAGCAAGCCAAGAAACACGAGCAAACACT
>JADYXS010000079.1 GCA_021772155.1 Candidatus Obscuribacter sp. | reverse complement strand
GTCCAGTTGGCATGTGAAGCCGAATCGTTCATGACTAAGCTAAAAACCTTAGCTTTTTCCATGTATGGTTTGATCGGATCGATAACTTGCTTGCGCAGTTCTTTGTCTGGAAGTTTCGTGTTGATCGTTAGCTCTACCGGTCCATCAAGAGCCCGACCATCTGCATCGGCGGTGCCTGCGGTGGGCTTCCAAGTCATTGTACTCTTGGTTGCACCGACAGCCGTGAGATTCTTGTTGAGTTCTGACTCCAGGACGGCTCGTGCATCCATCGTTGACATCTTGGCGATTGGATCATCCGGCATCTTATTTTCTCCGCGCATCACCTGACCGATCCAGCCGCCTTGCATCGTGACAACCAATGCAATCATTAAGCCGATAAAGACTAGAACGAACGGCGTCCAGTTGACGCCAGGCTCTTGGGGTTTGAATGCCGTGCCATACGGCATTCGCGAACCTTTCGTCGGAACCTGTTTCGTGCCGCAAGAAGGGCAAACGTCTTCATAGCCGTGAAGTGGCACTCGGCAAGCGGGGCAATCGCGCATGTTTCCACCAATCTGTTATAAGGCAACATCACCACTTTAGCAAAAAACAAGCAAACTCCCTGCATTCCGGATGGCAAGGCTTAGCAAGCCGTCAACTTTTAATGCAGCTTCGGAGTAAGTATTCGACCAGGTAGGTTCTCCCCGAGCGCAGGCGTCCCGCCTGCTTTTGGGGCTGCACAAAGGAGCGGGCAGGATGCCCGCGCTCCCGGGAAGTGACACCAGATAACGGTTTGCTGTCGTGCCGGCCCAATACATACTGATGGTGGATCGGCCGGTTACCCTAGGCTGAATGCCTGGCGCAGACTCACTTCTGTTCTTCCAGTGGCGGAGCTGAATGTGGACCCGAGGTAAATTTCTTGATGTGCAACAGCATGCCAATGGCAAAGCCTGTCAGCATGCCGCCTAAGTGCGCAAAAGATGCGATGCGAACACCGTTTGGCGAATGATCTGTCATGGAAGCGATCTGGTTGACCAGTTGATCGAACACTACTTGAGCTATGGCAACTCCGATCATCCAACGCAACTCTGTGCGCCGAACACTCGCCGGGAGCACATCCTTAAGCTTCACTGTGCCCGCAATGGCTGCTCCAAAGACGCCAAGAATAGCTCCCGAAGCGCCAATGGCAGCATCTGTGGGAACTAGGGTTATCTGTAGTAGACCGCTAAGCACACCGGCACCAAAGAAGATGATCAGAAAGCGGAAGCTTCCAAAAGTGTTTTCCACTGACTTGCCGAAGAGATATAGGGCAAACGTGTTGAGCAAAAGATGAGCTGTATTACCGTGCAGGAATAGATAAGTGATCGTCCGCCACCATTCGCCCTTGAGCAATCGAGGAGCACTGAGCTCGCCGAGCCCATAACAGGCGTTGTGAAATGCAGTTAGCTTCTGAGGTTCAAACAATCCAGACAAAAACTGCTGACAGTTGGATACGAGGTACGCCACCACGAGCAACACCATCAATGCGATAAGTGCCGGATGTGCGCCACTAGGTTTCAACACCTCCAAGGTGATTCTCAGTCGGTCATAGACCTGCCAGGCTCGGTCGATAACATCTGCAGATGCAGAAGTTGCAATTTGAAATTGGTCGGGTGTAGCAGCTTCTGTCAACCGTGCTTCTTGTGCACGGAGGTGCACATTTATGCGGTCATCAAAGGTCTGCATGCCTGCCGGCATAACTTGCTTGCAGCGCTTCAGAGCCTGTACGGACAATAGCGGCTCGCCTCGCACGGCATGACAGCGCCCCAACCAGTAGTCGCGCAGATACTGGGGAAGCGCTCTGAAATCTTTGCAGCGGGATAACACGCTCTGCAATTGTTCGAGCGCGCCGAACAGGGAAAAGAGAGTCATAAAATTGATGTCGAGGTTAACAGTGCCGACTTTTGTCGCTTGCACGTTTGCTTTCTCGATACACTCTACGGCTTCAGAATACTTCTTCAATTCGGCATAAGCTCTGCTTGCCATTTGATAAGCGACAAAACTGCGCGGGTCCGAGACACTGCTGTGATTTTTCTCAAACTCGTGAATTATCCCGACCCAGTCATTGAGAACAATTCGCCCGAGCATGAAATATCCAACCAGGCTGTCCTTTACCGGACCAGGCATACGCGGGTCATTCGCCCATTTCCTCAGAAGAGCATCCGCTTCGTTCTTCTGATTGCGACTGTAGTGATCGAGTGCAACCGCCATGTCGCACCAGTAACGCCCTGGTGGTCCCCACGTCAATAAGTGCACGAGCCTGCGGCGCGCGAGCGCGCTGTGCACGCGAAACGTTGAAAGGTCGAGGCTCATCTGATTTAGAAGTATGCGCTGTCCAATGTTGAATACGAAAAACAATGTCCAGGCGGTTATGGTTGCGACCGCTGCAATCGTTTCCTTTGGCACCACAAATGGTGAATCGCCCGGGGCATAGACGAAGTAAAAACCAAGCACTGTGAAACCAAGGATGATTAGTTGCTGAAGGCAAAGCCCCCAAGTCCATAGCAACCCGTGACGAACACTGATAAACAATCCAACGATCGCGATCAGCGCTACCGGATAAAGCCACATTGACACTTCTGTCATAAAATCATGTAGCTAATTTCGCAGGTATCGCGTCTACAAAGCGGCGAGTGATCAGTTGTGGACGTGTGATAGCACTTCCAACAACGACAGCATGCGCCCCACGATTGAAAGCGTCCGTAACTTCCTCTGGCGTCCAAACTTTGCCTTCCAACACGATCGGCTTGGAAAGCGACTTTATGAGCTTTTCAAGCAAAGTCAGATCAGGTCCGGAATCCTTCGACGCAGTTTCTTCCGTATAACCTGAAAGGGTAGTTGAGATGATATCTGCCCCAGCATTTGCCGCTGCGATACCTTCCTCGTAAGTAGATACGTCCGCCCAGACAAGTTTCTTCAATTCGGAGTGAATGCGGTCTATGATCTCGGACATGGTTGACCCGTCAGGACGCCGACGGTTTGTGCAATCGAGCGCGATGATGTCGGCACCGGCTTCCGCTAGCGCGTTGGCGTCGGCAAATGTCGGTGTGATGTAAACCGCGCTGAGACGTTCGGTTTCGGGGACATCTGTCGCTTTGGTAAGACCAACGATAGGCAGGTCTGTATGAGGCCGAACATATCGAACATTTTCGACACCTTCGAGCCTGAGGCCTGATGCTCCACCGTTGATTGCAGATAGCGCCAGCGCGCAGATGTGCGAAGGCGCGCAGAGGGGCTCGCCTTCGCTAGCCTGGCACGACACGACGAGCGAGTGTTGCAATCGTTTGATCGTGTCTGACTGGGAATCCGTTTGTGATACCACAGTTTCCTCAATTTAATGGTGGCAAGTTCAGGCAAATGAACTTGGGCTGCGTCATTTCATGCAATGCATATCGGACGCCTTCCAATCCAACGCCTGATTCCTTACGCCCGCCGTATGGCATGTGATCTGCTCGGAATGTCGGTGCATCATTAATCATGACACCACCCACATCTATTCGACGCGCTGCCTTGAAGGCCGTTTCGATGTTACTGGTAAAAACGCCGGCCTGCAGGCCGAAGCGAGTGTCATTCATGGCTTCGAGAGCCTCGTCCAAATCGCTGTACTTCATAACGGAAACGACTGGTGCGAATACTTCCTGGCAAACAACCTTCATTTGTGCAGTAGTGTTTGCAAGAACAGTTGGCTCTACAACACTATTTTTACCGAGTTTACCGCCGGTAAGTAGCTTCGCGCCGCTCTTAACGGCTTCCTCGACCCACTCGACAGTCTTTTCAGCAGATCCTCTGTCGATCAACGGCCCAACATCCGTTCCTTCATCCAAGGGATCGCCGGACTTGAGTTCTTTGACGAGTGCGACAAAGGTATCAACGAACTTGTCATAGACCTTTTCATGAATATAGATACGTTGAACCGAAATGCAGGTTTGACCGGCATTAACATAACCGCCTCGGCAGGCGGCTTTAGCAGCAGCTTGTAGGTCCGCGTCGTGATGCACGATAATTCCAGCGTTGCCACCAAGTTCAAGCACGATGCGAACACCGGGAGCGACATCCTTGCGCATTTGCCAACCGATTTCCGGCGAACCGGTAAAGGTCAATAAAGCCAACGAGGGTTCGCTAACCAGCAGTTGTCCCTTTGCCCCACGACATGGAATCACTTGCAGTGCGCCTTCAGGCAGCCCTGCCTCGATCATCAGATCGCGCAACTTGAGACTGGAAATAGGAGTTTGACTTGACGGTTTGAGTACGATGACGTTTCCGCCCGCAATCGCCGGACCTACTTTGTGAGCGACAAGGTTTAACGGGAAGTTAAATGGTGTGATACCACCGATGACACCAATAGGCTCTCGAAGAACAAATGCCAGTCTTCCTTCGTTGCCTGGTTGGCGATCCATTGGTATTTGTTCGCCATCCAGCCGAAGAGCTTCTTCCGCCGCGATGTTGAACAATCCTGCGGCGCGGCCAACTTCGATGCGAGCATCTTTGATTGGCTTGCCGCCCTCAAGAGCGATTGTCTGTGCAAATTCTTCAATCCTTTCGGACAACAGTTGCGATGTCTTGGCCAGGATTGCCGAGCGTTTATGTGACGGCATCTTACGCATAACGTTGTTGAAAGTATCGTGGGCTACCGCAATGGCGGTCCTGATAGCCTTTTCGTCAGCTTGGCCGATGGCAGCAATGACTTCACCGCTGAATGGGCTCTTTACTTCGATAAAGTCAGAACTGGAAATGCCTTTAATGTTTAGCGGATACTGCACAATTTCTTTCAGCATAAAGTCCTTCGCTTGAGGGTTTGCGACCGTCGTATATACACAATCATTCCTTAAAGTATGACGCAGCATACGCTGCTTGGGCCGGGCCAAAAGGCTTGAATTAGAGAAAATTGAGGAGCAGTGCTGGGCTAGATGTTAGACTTAGCGCTTGACGATCGGAGACCCCGCAAAAGTGTTTCTAGCGCGACTTTTCGCCTGTGCCCTGGCAGTTCAAACAGCGTTGTATGCAGTACAGCCTTGCGTCGCGACGTCCAGCAACAGCCTTGACAAGCCTGCGGACACTCGAAGTCGCACGGCGGATGCCAAGCAGCGCCTGAAAGAAGTCGAAAAACATCGTGGAGAGCTTCAGCGACGCCTTCAGGAGGCTCGTGCCAATGAACAAGCCGCGCTTAGGAAGCTCAGTCGCATTAAGCAAAATCTATCGCAAACTAACGAATCGTTAAATGCCAGCAAGACCAAGCTCCATCGCACAGAAACGAAGATTCAAGACTGCGAAGTGAAGATCACGCAGACCAAGACGCAGGAAGAAGTTAATAGCGACGAAGCAGGTTACCGTCTGCGGCAGATGTATGAGGGGCAGCGATTAGGCCTTTTGGAGATGCTGTTCCAGGTGACATCCTTGCAGTCTCTGCTTGACCTGTTCTATTTCCAGGAAAGAATCGCTGAAGCGGACCGCCGCCTTCTCGATGTTCTGCGCCAGAAAGCTCGGGCGCTCGTCGCCAAGAAGGATCAATTAGGTTCGCAAAAGCATAACTTGGGCGACCTGGTCTCTGAGTTCGCTCAGAAAGCATTGCAGCTGAACAAACAGAAAGACAGCCAACAACAGATGGCAGAACGGCTACGGACACAACGTACATTCTATGAACAAGCTGAGCGTCAACTTGCTCAGGAATCCACGCAACTCGAGCGACAGATTATTGACATGATCGGCAGCAAACCGAGTAAGGGCATGAAACAAGGCAGTGGCAATCTTTCGATGCCTTTGCATGCCAGTGTGACCTCACCGTTCGGATGGCGCCGTCACCCAATCTTTGGCGTCCGTAAGTTCCACACCGGAATCGACTTGGCCGGACCAAATCATTCCCCGATTAAAGCTGCCGATGGTGGCAGCGTCCTCTACGCCGGTTGGTACGGCGGCTACGGCAAAGTTGTGATTCTCAGCCACGGCAAAGGCATGGCGACCTTGTACGCACACCTATCCAAAGTAAACGTTTCGCCAGGCATTAACCTGCAAAAAGGTGATGTCGTAGGCTACGAAGGCACCACGGGCTTTTCCACCGGACCGCACTTGCACTTTGAAGTTCGCGTCGACGGCAAACCGAACAACCCACTTAACTACGTCCGCTAAATGCCCTCCGTAAAACGCGCCAGAAGGTATAAGGATGTTTAGAAAAGATGTTACCAAGAGGCTGGCGCAGTTTTCCGAGTAAGCTCTTAGTACCGTCTAAACGGAGCTACCGTGGACAGCTTTTCACAAGAAGATGAAATCGCCTTGTTTGTGCCTTTGCCGCGAGCCAAGCAGCGCGTCATCGATACCATAAAAGAGCTGGGCTTGCGTGTGTTGCCGGCGGACGTTGTCTCTCGCACGGGACTGCCCGTGCACGAAGCAACCAGGCTGCTCAACAAAGTTGCTGCCGAGACCGCAGCAACGCTGGAAGTCGCATCGACCGGCGACATTTACTACCAGTTCTCTCCCCGGTTCGAAAGCAAGTATGCAGTGCGTGGCATGGAAAAGACGCTGCTGTCATTTTTTACCACGCTCTTTCGCATCGGCTTCTTCGCTCTGCGTGTATCGTTCGGAATCATTCTGCTAGTTTCGCTGGTCGTCGTCATAACGCTAATCCTTGTGGTCATCATTGGCGCTCTGTTTTCCGATAACGGTGGTGGTGGTGGCGATGTAGGCGTTGGTGATTTTGGTGGTGGTGGTGGTGGTGGTGGTGGTGGCAGCAGTAGCAGCAGCGGCGGCTTCTTTGATCTTGGGTCAATTGGCGACGGATTTGCCTGGAATTATACGGAATCCCATCAACGCAAGATTGAGCACTACGGTGTCGCTGACAAATCATGGCGCCCGAAGCAGCAAATCAAGAAAGGAAACTTCTTTCTTGAATGCTTTTCCTTTTTGTTTGGAGATGGTGATCCCAACCCTAATCTGGAAGAAATACGCTGGCAGATGGTGGCAGAGGTCATTCGCAAAAACAATTTTGTTGTTACTGCCGAGCAAGTGGCTCCTTACACGAGCAAGAATCCAAAGAATGAGTCAGAGATGTTTCAAACGCTGGCGCGTTTTGATGGTGTTCCCACGGTTACGGTTACTGAATCCGGTAACATAGCCTACCTCTTCGATTCGATGCGCCGGCAAACATCGCCGACGATGCAAATGTCCAAAGTCCATCAAACTGAGACCACAGCGATCAATGTTCCAAGATATCTTGAAGAAAACTGGTGGACGTTCAGTGAGTATCCGGCACCAGCTTTGATTACTGTATTTATTTTTGCAGTGGTGAACTTCGCCGGCAGTTGGTGGCTTTTCAAACACATCGCGACCATTCACTTGCTGCAAGACTTTGTCGTGTTGATAGATGTTCTACTTGGCTATGGTGCTCTTTTCCTCCTGATTCCTATCTTGAGGTTGGTGTTCATCGCAGTGATGAATCAGACTATTGCGGCGAAGAATTCGGAACGCGAAGAGTACTCGCAAGCTGTTGCCACCGAGGATGTGCGCTTAAAAATTCAAGACGCGCAAGCACACGCAAAATCATTGCTGCCATCAGCTGAAGCAACAAGGATAATCTATCAAACCAATAAAGACCTTCTCGAACAACAGTTTGAACAAAATCAAAATCCCTAACAAATTGATTGTCGAGTCTTATCGCACTTTTGGGTCTGCCTTGCAGCGAAGCTCCGTTGCCTTTGCTCGGTCGCCTTTTGCCAGCCCATGCTCACCAAGCTTGATATAGACAAATGCACGACGCTCATAGAGTCGTGCAAGGATGCGACTGATGTCTGTCTTGTCGCTCAATTGATTGATCCCTATAGACAGGTTGTCTAGCGCATTTTTGTATTGTCCTAGCTTGATATATGTTTCCGCGCGGTTGATATAAGTCCTTGAATACTTTGGACTGATCTCTATCGCTTTGCTGTAATCGTCAAGTGCCCGTTGGTGCTGTCCTCTTTTCGCATACGCAAATCCGCGATTGTTAAAGTCCTCCGCACGCTTTGGATTGAGCTCTAACGCCTTGTCGAAATCGTCAATTGCTTTCTGGTACTGCCGGAGGTCCACATACTCACATCCGCGATTGCTATAAACCCACACACTCCTTGGATTGATCTCTATTGCTTTGCTGTAATCGCTGATAGCTTTCTGATGCTGCCCCAGCTTTCCGTACACATGTCCGCGACTGGTGTACGGCATCTTGGATTCGCTATAAACATCTATGTTTTTACCAAGGTAACAAATCGCTTGAGAGTACTCTTCGATCGATTTCTGGCGCTGTCCAAGTGCTGAGTAGTTCTCGCCGAGCCTATAGTGGGCTAAAGGAAACCTCGAATCGTCAATCCTCAGAGCCTGCCTGTATAAGGTGATGGACTTTTGGAAATTTCGTTGATGCTGTTCCTCGTAAGCCTGTCGAAGTAAGGCTCGTGCAGCATCGACATTCAGGGGTCTGCTCAGGATCTTCTCCTGAATGAATGTCTGAATAGCCTCCGGTGGCTTCCAGTCGGTTGTTAACATTGCCGATGTATATTCGGCCAGTGCTTCTGCGTTGTTGGTTGCGGCGTAGCCGCTCGGCAATTGCCACTGAGCAGCCTGCGCGTTGATGTGACCAATGCAGGCCACACGAGAAGGTTCATTCTGCTCTCGAAATTTGCGTAAGTAGGGTGCAACCAATTGAAGCCATTGATTCGAATCCGACAATGCGTGCTCTGTATCCACTGCATGAACCAATTCATGAGTCAGAGTTTCTCTCAATGTTCTATAGTGGTGCGCACGAAATCTCTTCATCTGAATTGTGCTGCACTGTATAAATAGGGGGTTATAGCGCATCGAAAAGTGGCTACTGTCCCCAGTATCATTAGCAAGCGCAATTGGAAGCTTTTTACCATTGCACGCTCGCTCAATCAAACCAGGCGTCTTTGTGTAGAGCTGAGAAATGGCGGAACACACTGCGTTTCTATCGCTATCTGTCCAGCGCTCCATTTGAGCTCGTTCTTCCAGTGTCAATTTACTGACAAACGAGTCTGTCGGATCGACAAACACGATATAACGTTCGCAGGGCAGTGCGATAGAGTTTGAAGGCTTAACGTTTTGCGCAAGCCCAACCCTCATCATCACAATCAAACTGGTCCCCGTGAGAAACGCAGCAATGGCTTTAACCACCTGTCGCCTTGGAATGAATTTGTTTTGGGCCAGTATCCCGATGTTTTTCACGACTTACCACGCAGCTTGCACATTCCCAATGCTAGCCCATCGAGATCGCTTACACAAACTAGCGGTTCAACCCTTTGCGCTTTTAACCGCTTTACCGCTGGCATACGACCATCCGAGCATTGATGTCGAACCCGTCGAACCTTCGAAAAATCTGACCCGTTTCTACCCGCGCGCAACCGGGTACCCTTAGCATAGGAAAGGACAGCATATGCCGTTACGCAAAATACTCTGCCTCATTAGCATATTGACTTTCGCTGTATTAGCGGGTCGTATTGAGGCAGGAGCGCGCTCTGCCGCCCTGTCTAAACAACAGCAAGTCGAAGTAGGGCTCAATAAAGCAGATATTGTCGGCAAAGGTTATGTATTGCGCGTGCGTTTGGGAGCAGACGAGGCCACAGTGAGTGGATTCCTCCCTCGCAGCTCCGTCGCCAAGGAGAACGATGCCAAAATTGACTCCGTATTAATTGCCAAACGAATTCTGGAACTGGCACCGCAAGTAACGCGAGTAACCTGCAATTTCTACGAAGAAGAGAATCCAAAGGTGACATACGCGGTGGCAGTAACAATTAGCGATGTAAAAGCCTTTGGTTCTGGCCTTGTGAGCATTGATCAATTGTTGAAGTCGATTAAAGTGCAGCGCACCACCGTAGCCCACGCCGCGCAGCCGGCACGTGCCGGAATATCCGTCCAGAGACAAGTGATAAAAGCGTCAGTGCCTGGGATGACCATCCGAAAGCAGGTGCTCCGAACGTTCGAGGATCCTGTCTCGCACTTGCGCTTTTCTTACCCGGCGGCCTGTGAACTTCTTCACGATTCAGATAGTGATACCATAATCAAATTGATGAGATTCTCGGACGGATGCGCTTACGATGTCCGCTACGCGAGGTCCTCCGCGAATCCCGGCATCAGTGCTAATGCCGCCGTTGGTTTTATACGCACGTTTTTCCTACCGACGCTGAAGAACTGCAATATAGTGGACCAAAAATGGTTGCAACTGGGAGCATCACATAACACGACGGGCAGTGCTCTCATCTTTACCTTTACTGGTGATGATGGTCAACGATTTAAGCAACAGATGGTTGTTTTCCCCGATCGTGGTGACCAGAACAGACTGAAAATTCTCGCGATGACGTCGGATGCGAAACACTTCGATCGCGGTCTCATGGACTACAACGGTATTCTATTATCGCTGCAAGAAGCGGATCCCGCCAGCCTAAGCCGTACAAGTTCAGTAGTTCGCCCTGGACATCGGTCTTCACCATCGAATGAAGTTACTGAGCAAGTTTTTCGCCACGCCAATTTAGAGATTTCCTATCCTATTGGCTGGTTGGTGAAAAACAATCCCGATGAAAATGACATTGTAAAGATCACAAGCCCGGCTAAGATCAACTGGGCTCAGATATCCCTCAGTGCCCATCCTGCAATATCAAGCGTGACCCTGGCGGAATTCGCTGAAGCTATCCATCAAGATTTCGCCAGCAAAATCAACTTCAAGTTAGTGAAGCAGATTCACGACGCAGGCGGGCAAAAGCGCAACATCGAAGGCGAGCGCCTGGTTGGAACCGTTCCTTCGCCTAAGGTGCCGCTCTTGTTGCACCTATTCTTCTTTCAGTCTGGCGGCATTTATTACAGCCTGGGGCTGACCACCGCTGGAATAGATGAACAACACGCGTCGAAACAGTTCGACCACCTCGTCGAACGCATCAAGTTACATTAGTGGTTCAACCTTTGGCGCTCCATCTGGACAATCGGTTAAACAGCGCGTAAACCGGATGCTGCCCTGCGTTGCGCTACAAGGGAAATAGTGCCGTAGTAGTTGCGTGTCGGGTCAGCCGGACCATGTGCCAGCTGCAGAATCTCGCAACCAAGAGCAGCCAGGGTTTGCTTCAACTTGGCTTCTGTCAGCGGATAAGCGCAGAAGTTTGTCTTTCCGACTGCATACATGCTTGATTCCTTTAGAAACGACATTATGAGAAGTCCTTCGGGTTTAGCCATGGCGATAACACGTCGCATACCGGCAAGGAACTCCGACTCTTGCGAAGTGATCGATTCCGGGCAAAAGTGAACGGATACAAGATCGAAATTCCGCACCGGCATGAATGGCATTGGTCTAGCTTCCAGAATGTTGCACGGAACGATAAAGCGAAATTTCTGGCGCAGAGTTTTTTTCATTTCTGAAATAGTCTGTTCATGAGATCCACCCTCGAGTTTCAATACATGCTCGAAATAAGGGTCCCAACTGAACGCGCGTTTTCGCCCCTCTCTCCAGCCCTTTACCTCAATGCGATTCTTTTTCAAGTATTCTCCAAAAACGATTGTTTCGACCTTGTTTCTGGCACTTATAAGTTGATGAATTGTGGGTCCACCGCCAATCTCCAGCAGAGTCCTTTGCGGCTCCAGGTCCCGGTATACTTCGTGCAGAAACGACATGAGGAATTCGTCCTCGTCATCCCAATCACAATGATATTCATCCAAATATGCTCGTGGATTGAACTGAGAGAAGTCACTTTCAACCAGCGC
>JADYXS010000078.1 GCA_021772155.1 Candidatus Obscuribacter sp. | reverse complement strand
GAGAAGAATCTTCCGGACAAAACAAACGTGGACGTGATGATGGGCACGCCAGCGCCTCTGAGCATCAGGTCGAAAGATTTCTATGCAGCATCGATAGCCAACAGTGCTCTTGGCCATGACACCGTCTCCTCGCGACTGGCTGAACTTCGCACCAAGCACGGCCTTACCTATGGTGTGGGCTCGTACTTTACCGAGAACGCTTTCGAGAATGGAGCATGGGTTGTGCAATTTTCCGTCAACCCGGACAACCTGAAAAAATCAGTTCCAGTCGTTGACAAAATCATCAATGACTACATCAAAAGCGGTATCACAACCAAGGAGCTCAGTGAAGAGGCCCAGCGTCTGGGCGGTGAGTATGTTGTTGAACGCATGCGTACCCCGCGACAATTGGCTGACGCTATCACGAAATACGAATTTCTGGGGCTGGGCGCAAAGTTCATGGACGAATATCCGACTCAACTGGCGCGCGTGACAAAAGCCGAAGCAAACGCTGCCATCCGTAAGTATTTTGATCCAAAGCGAATGGTAACGAGTCTGGCCGGCACAATTAAGAAATAGTCGTTAGCGGCGTTGCCCTTTTTTGCCTATAGGCTTTTTCGCCAGGCGACCGCCAACTGAGCGTTCTAAGAGGGACACAGCCTTCTTATGAGCCTCGGCCGCCTCTTCCTTGAGCCCCTGCTCTTCATAACTGCGAGCCAGCATGAGCATCACCATAGCTAGCTCTGGGCAGTTGATGCCGTAACACTTCTCCAGGACGTTTTTTGCTCTTTTAAGCTGAACTTCGGCGCGGACGTATTTCTTTTCTTCAATATAGGTACCGCCAAGTGACACGAGGCTCTTGGCTAAACGAGGATCACTCTTACCGAACTTTTGCGCCTCTGAAACAGCTTCCTTATATTGCTTTTCTGCTTCCGCTAGTTTGTGCTCCTGCCGCGCGTTGTCGCCAGCCTGATTCCGCTCGACCCACATGTTCACACCTCTGACTTCACCTGCCTCCTCGACGAATTTCCCGGTAAAATACGCGGTCATGGCGATAGTGGTTGCGCCCAGAAGGAGCACAAAAGTCATGTTAGTCTCCCAATTGTGGCTGAAAAATCGCGCGCGTCGAACCGGCGGTAACGGTGGAGGCGGTGGTGGCAGTGACGGTTGACTAGCAGAGGCCTCCAAGAGCGCCATATCTTTCAGCCGAAGCGACGGTTCGCGCAGTACCGGCTTTTTCATTTGATCAGTGACGAAAACCCGTTCACGCCCGGCGGCTACAGCTTCCAGATCAATGAGCATCTCACTTATGTTCTGATAACGGTTCTCCGGATTTTTTCTCAGCGCTTTCATGATGATTGCTTCGAAATCCGCAGGGATCTGCACGCAATGGTCAACATCCATCGGCGCTGGATCATCATGAATCTGCCGTTGGAGCGTATCCAAGACGTTCTCACCTAAAAAGGGCGGCGTGCCTGTGAGTGCGTAATACATCACGCAAGCCATCGAATATATGTCCGACCGCTCGTCCAGCCTTTGACCCCGGCATTGTTCAGGGCTCATATAGAGCGGGCTTCCGAAGATTTCTCCAGTTTGAGTGAGCTCTTGAATCTGCGGATCGTCTGCATCAGGTCGCAGCAATTTCGCCATACCAAAATCGACGACTTTTACCACCACGCGATGGCCATCCTTGCAAATCATCAAATTGCTGGATTTAAAATCACGATGAATAATGCCCTTCTCGTGCGCATGTTGCAAGGCGTGGCAAGCTTGAATGAAAATTTCGGTAGCTTGATCAAGATGCAACCTGCCATTCTCAACAATGATGTCCGATAAGCTTCGTCCGTTCAGGTAATCCATCACCAGGTACGGAGTGCCTTCCGGAGTTACACCAAAGTCGTAGACCGTTACGATGTTCAGATGCTGTAGCTTGCTTACGGCCTGCGCCTCTTGCTGGAAGCGCTGCATCAGTGTCAAATTGGCAACAAGTTCGCAGCGAATTATTTTCAGGGCGACGTAGCGGTTCATAAGAACATGCCGCGCTTTATAGACCAGACCCATACCGCCTTCGCCGATAATCGACACGATCTCATATCGGTCGGCGACTAAACCGCCGACCTTAAGGTCGCCACGTCGTGAATAGACAGTTTCCTCTGGCACTTTTCCTGGTCAAAAAACCTACACTTGAGTCATACCCTTCTTCCGTCTTGGCCTCATCCTTCCAAAGATGAACTCATGACCAACGTTTGCGTTCTTAACGCAGAAGTGAGTTAGCAAGCGGTTATCCGTCAGATCTTGCGGGTAGAAGATAGTAGTCTCTCTCGCCAACAATCTTCACGCAGGTAAGCAATGAGCAATTCTGACGACAAAAAGAAGATAAAAATCACCGGCGCTCCCCAGCTCAGTGAAATGATTCTCGGCTCGCTCCGACCCAGAGTCGGGACTGAGACCACCAAATGGGTTGCCGGTCTGACTGACGACCAAATGGCAGAAGCTGAACAGGCAGCCAAGACGCAGGATCTTGACAAGCTGGCAAGTAGCGGCACGATCCCAGCCAAGCCGCCAACGGTTACCACCGTCTTATTCATGGATTACCTATTTGACTGCTTCCAGCAGTACGCATTTGAATTCAACCGCAATGTCCCGTCAGCAGAACTGATGGTCTCGCTTGAACGGCCAACCATGGTTACCGAGGCAATCAAAAAGGGCTGGAAGGCACCGCAGACTGCCCAGGTGTTCCGCGGACGAATTTCAACGCAGTATTGGACGCTGCTTTTGCGCGGGCACCCAAACGAGATTGAAGGCTGGATATTGCCGATCGAACAACTCATATCTTTTGCAAGCTCATCTGACTCCTTCACGCAATTCCTCTCATTGAAAGGCGCAGATCGCAATGGCGATATGGTCTGGAGCGTCGACGACGTCCAGGTGACATGGGATAAAATCCGAGCGTTCGCCAAACAAATTTTTTCGACACTGGTGCATGTGGTTAAAACCAGCGAACCGGAAGGGCTAGTATTCACCTCAAAATCCAAGAGCGCCGGAAACGCCAAATCCGGCCCCGGTGTAGTGGAACCTGCCTTGTATTCATTTGATGAACACAATCCGGCATTCGATGCGCTTAGTTACGAACCGTCCAGCGGAGCCCAGCTGAAGTCAACTATGCGGTCGGTAGCACCGAATGCAGTATCAGCTAAAGTAACACCGGTCAAAAAGCACTGTCCAATTACGGAATTTATCGACACTCTGCCCAGCGCCTTTGCAGAAGAGCTGGAAAGGCAGTCAGCAGCCGGTCAAGCAGCATTTGCCATCCAGGAT
>JADYXS010000585.1 GCA_021772155.1 Candidatus Obscuribacter sp. | reverse complement strand
GTGCCGGAGCATCGCCGCCTGTTGGCTGCGGTGCTTGCTCTCGGGCAGTTGGCGCAACGGAAGGTTGCTCGCGGGATGGGCTTGGAATGTCCGGTTCACTGCTGAGCATGTTCAGCCAATGTTGGGGGATCGGCATACCAGGATTGAACTTTTGAAAGTACTCAATCATTTCTCTGACAGATTGTTTCTGCAGCTCACTCGCCAGCTTCTTCGCTTGACCGAGGCTCTCTTCGCCCTTGCCTTCAACCTGAACGTTGATACTCCCATCCGCTGAAGGCTCTGTCTTAGCAGGGTTCTGGCGCATGACGCCATCGGTGCCGAGGAAGTAGTCAGGCTGCACATGAGCTGCAGCGTTCTCGGCGCCGGTGCTTAACTGGACACTGCTGGCATTTTCGAAAATTGGTTGCATGGCTGGCCAGTCTTGACCGGCAAACGCCGGTGCCGGGGCTGCAGACTCGCTTGGCCAGGAAAAGAAGTTTGATGCAACTATCGAGTTCTCAATACCAGACCCCCCGGATGGACGGGCACTGTGACTATCGGCCAATACATCTCGGCTCCAATCGGGAGCTTCAGCGTGAGCAGTTGACGTATTAAAACTCGAGCGTTCGAATGTCATAGAAGTATCTATACTGCTACTCCCAGCTGCTATAGAGCAACTAAGATCAGGCAGTAATGCCGGCGCGAGGGGAACTCATTCAGCATAGTGCTGCGATATACGAGTGTCAACGGATTCATGGGAATTCCACCATGCCGAATATGGGCGTCCGCCCATGTTTCGAGAGGTCTATCAGGGACGCAACATAGGTACGAGGGGCGGGAACTTTTCAGCTAAGCAAACACACTAATTAGCAGCAAGACAATCGTTATTCACCTTTGATTTTGAGCGTCGGCCGTGGCCGTGTGCTTTCACTTTTTGGAAAGACGGACGAATTATCAGCCACGGCCGACCATGGACGGAGTTACTAAAGCGGACCAAAGGTCCGTCCTAGTTTTTTGTTGTAGATGTGCAGGAAAATCGCACAAACTGCTGGGCAGGAAGATGTCATGCGTGAATAATGTAATTTGTACTATTTGGAAGGGAAAGTCTATGCGTCGATATATAGTCGCGACCGTAATGAGCCTGACTCTGCTAAGCAGCATTTCAGCTGCATCGGCTGAAGACTCCACAACAATCAACACCACGTCCACTCCAACCGCCGCTGCGGATACAATTGCTGCGGATTCCGCAACAACGAGTACCGACGCTGCTCCAACGGTTATTGCCATAGACGCCACCACAAGCACCACGCCTGGAAAAATTCAAGCAGGTGCCGACAGACTCTTGGCTCCGTCCGAAAAGAGTGCAGCACCTAAGGAACCGAAAGCGGTCAAGGAACCCAAAACTACTAAATCCTCGACGTCTTCTGGCGATGGTGGAATCGGTGCAGTGCCTGGGCGGATGGCGTCATTTGCCGTTGGCACTATGGTCGGCATTCCTGTCTCAATGTTCCGCAAATCGAAGGAAGAGTCCGCCAATGCCACCAAAGATCTGGTTGGCGACACGGACAATAAGTTCTTAATTGCGCCAGCCGGCCTTCTCGGAGTGCCAGCCGGTATCCTCAGTGGTACCATGCAAGGCATCGTCTTCGGAATCAAAAATGCTTGGACCGGCAGTCGCGACGAACCATTCAGCCGAGAGGCCTTCAGCTTGGGCGATTCCGGCAAATAGGACAGGCTTTCATCACTGCGATGAAATAGCCACCAAATATGGTTCTTGAGAGGGCGGCTTTACACCGCCCTCTTTTGTTTTTATAATTTCGCCATGCACCATACTCAGTACTACATGACACATGACCAGGAAATCAGAGTCGCGCTACACGCCGAATGGATAGCCCCTAGATATCTTTCAGACTCCACATCAAGGTCTGTCGACGAACTGGTACTGATGCGCGGTAAACATCGAGTAGACGTTGCCGTCCTCAACGATGAATTCCACGGCTTCGAAATTAAGAGCGCAAGCGATAACCTTGATCGATTGCCATCTCAACAAGAGTGCTACAGCAAGGTATTCGATCGTATCAGCCTCGTAGTCGACGAACGTCATCTCGAACGAGCAGTGGCTATCGTGCCACCATGCTGGGGACTCCTGGCCGTACGGCGAGCAACTCAGGGCACCGTCATCGACGAGATCTGGCCGGCGCGCAGAAACTTCAAACTAGATCCTCTTTCGCTATCACAATTGCTCTGGCGGGACGAAGCGATTCAAATTCTGGCGGAACGCAATCTTGCCCGCGGATTTAGAAGCAAGCCGCGAAAAATGTTGTGGAAGGCAGTGGCCGAGAAACTCGTCCTTGAGGATTTGCGCAATGCCGTCCGAGAGGCATTGAAGGCTCGCACCGATTGGCGCGAGTGAACGAGCCAGCTTGTAGGGCGAGCAGCCTCCAGCCGTCGCGTCGCGTCTCTACAGCGATGAAGTGATTAGAGCTCTGGCTTCCATTGGTCGCAGCCAACCACGCATATCCGGGACTTCCGATTGCCGATCCGTAAGCAGTAGAAGTTTCTCAAAATAGTTCAATGTCTGCCGAGCATCAGGATGGTAAGGGCTTTCAGCACACAATGAGTACGCCAACTCCAACAGGCGCTCGCCTCGGTCGAACTGCTTAGCGTTGATGAACTCATTTGCCAGAATATTCAACACTTCAATTGTCAGCGTGTTCATCACCATAGGGTCATCGGCGATGATACTGAGCGCGGTGTCACAGTGAGTTTCGGCTCGGGCAATGCTTCCTTGCTTTACGTAGACGAACGAAAGCCACAAGAACGTTTGCATCTTTCCTTGCGTCAGGCTCGTGGTAATCGTTCCGGCAGGTACTATTTCACGGGAATAAACTTCCAACGCTTTGGTCAAGTTCTCTTCGGCAGTATCCAGTTCGCCAAGCTTGGCATGAACGGTTCCAATAACCGAATAGGGTAGTGCAGTGACAACTTTTTGCGATTTATTTTTCGGAAGTTCCAAGATCTCCAATGCTCTCTGGGCATTTAATTCCGCTTCGACCAAATTACCTATGCGCATACAAGCGCAGCCAAGATTGTTGAGCAGAATTGCAGCTGCAAAACTGTCCTTCAAGTACTTGTCCTTGCTGAGATAAGTGTGCGCTTGCCTAAATAAGTCTTCCGCACTTTCATAATTGCCCTGACAAAGCCGCATAAGCGCCAAGTTAGACATCATTACCGGCACATCCAGCGTCTTTCGAAACGGCAATTGCGTAAGAAGTTTCAATGCCCGCGAATGAGCCACATCGAGCTCTCGGTAACGCTTCTGTGCGTATTTTTGGTTCAAGTACATCGTCATAGGAATGCCTATATAGGCGCATCCAAATGCCCATACGCACCACCCAAGCATAATCGAGGAGAACACAAACAAGAAAATTTCAGCATTGACCAGAGACAAATAAGCGGCCGTACCGAACACGGCCATTATCGAGGTCAATACAAACAGAATGGACGCGTAGTACAAATTGAACTGCACTGCACCGCGCTGTTTCGGCACTACCCTTACCTGGTTCCCCACTGGTCTCTCCTTTACCCTAGTGTTTTTCTGCCCAGGGTCCCGAATGGATTAACCATCCTATAATGGCCTTAAAGTCGGTAAAAATTACATGCATCGGGCAAACGTCCAACTGTACTTTCCTGAGAGCAAATGGTCCGGAATTGATTACGGACGGGCATTTCTACGGTCAATACTGGGGCACTGCGCTATGGCCACGGCGCTGCTGCTGATTGTAGCCACCGCAAGCGTCCCTGTGATTAAGCAGGACAACGGAATCTATGTAGACGTCCTGCTCGGAAGCGCACAACAAGCGCTCCCAGATCAGCTGGAAACGAGCGGGCAAACGCGACCCAGCACCTCGACAAGAAGGTCAACGGAAGGCCTGCCTCGGAAAGTCATTGCTATTGTCCCGCCGGTAATCAGCAAAGCGGCTTTGATCAAGCTGGCACCGACTATCCCGTTGCTCAAGCCAGCTCTGACACCACGTCCCAGGCCGGCTCGGACAAGAACTAGTCCAGAACAAGGTGTATCACGCATTACAGCGATTTTGCCCGGAGTAAACCCCACCGTGGTTCCGCCGGCGACACCAAGTGAAACTCCTGTCCATAAATCCAGCTTCAGTGAACTGGATGGACGCGCCTGCCAAGCCTTTTACGCAGGGGAAGCGATTATGTCATCGGACCGACCGAAGGCCGAGATGCTCTGGAAACAAGCATTGTCGATTATGGACGAAGCTTTGCCCACGCTGATGGAAGAAACCGGGAATCGCGACACTGCCGTGTTCGGGGACGCGCTGCGCAATACGGGACGGTGCTACCTGCGACTCCAGCAGTACGGGCGAGCCCGGGAAATGTTTCAACAGTCTGCCGATATGTATCTCCGCCTACAGGGTCCAGAATGCGCAGGCCGTGGGGTCTCACTTGTTTATCTTGGCGACGCGCTACTGAGCGACGGCAAACTGCCTGAAGCCGAGAAACAATTTTTGGACAGCTTGCCGATTTACGAAGCCCATTACGGCAAGAGATCGGCAGAACTGGCATGGACGCACCAACGATTGGCAAATGTTTATCGCGCCATGGGCAAAAGCAGCGATGCGGAGCGTGAAGATCAACTCGGCAAACAAATAATGGAACAGAAGTAGCTCGAGTCTCACTACGCACAAGACAGTGTGACCCAGCAGAAATGGCTTGAGCTGTGGCTGAGGCAGGTTTCGCGGAACTACAGCGTATGACCAGCGTCAATCCTAGCGGAAGCAAACACCCCCGGGGAGGTGCACCATGAAGAAAACCTTAGTTGGAATCGCTCTGGCAGCGACCGCAGCAATAGGGATTACAGCCATGCCGGTAAATGCCGACGTACTGTATGGAACGCCGGGTATGACCCACAGATCAATCGTAAGACCAGTTGTGGTCACTCCGATGTATGAATCTCGAGTGATCTCTCATCCAGCAGTGTTAGCCCCGAGAACCTTTGTACAACCTACGGTTGTACAAAGAGATAACAGCTTACTGCGCTTGAGACTCTGGCCTTTGCTGGACTTCAGACTGTTCTAGGATCTACTCATCTATAGCCAAATCACTAAAGCCCGGTTTTTCCGGGCTTTTTGTTGGCCGGGAAATCAATCCCGATTATTAAACCGAAATTTAACGTATGCCTGACGTCTTAAACGACCAGCGAGCGGGTGTGCGCATCACGACTGCGGGTCCTAAAATCGGCATTAATCATCATTCAGGCGAGCCAAATTGCACTCACTTGCCGAATCCCCCAATTGGAGTTATCGTAGTTTTAACGCTTTCTGGTGCTCGAGCTAAACGACTTATGGACGATATCTATCAAAT
Organism: Candidatus Obscuribacter sp.; assembly: GCA_021772155.1. Lineage (GTDB taxonomy): Bacteria > Cyanobacteriota > Vampirovibrionia > Obscuribacterales > Obscuribacteraceae > JADYXS01. The sequence continues at coordinate 12,724 of JADYXS010000585.1, read as the reverse complement.
TGCAGCAGGAACGGTACCCGGAAGGCGACATGTCGGTTCAGGCAACTTGCTCATCGGCAAAAACAATCAGGACGCTTACGCCACCGCGATAGACGCCCGCTGCCTGGTGGCATGCGTTTTTGATGGGTGCTCTAGCGCAGAGCACTCCGAAGTTGGCGCTAAAATTGCCGCCTCCTTGGTTCCAGAATTGATTCGGAAGGCCGCTCAGCAAGTAGATTACGAAAGAGCGGAGTTGATCAGAGATTCGTTCTGGCAAGACATCAAAGCTGAGGCCTTACGCCGTATTCGCAACTGCGCAGCAGAAATGGCGCCCAAAGATGTACTCGACAAAACAATCGCCCGGTACTTTCTTTTCACCATCGTTGGAGTTCTGATTACCAGAAATTCCACAGTCTTTTTTTCAGTCGGTGACGGGGTTTTATTCACCAACGGGAGCAAGCACATCCTCGGACCATTTGCCGACAACGCGCCGCCATACCTCTGCTACGAACTGATCGAAAATCTCGATCGACCGGCGGTTCAATTCGTTTTGCACGAACTGCGTAACGACGCGGCTAATGAGGTACTAATTGCTACGGACGGGCTGATCCAGTTGATAGACAATGAGCACCGCCTGGTGCCGGGTAAGACGCATGCCGTTGGCGCACTTGCCGATATCTGCCAGAGCGACCGTTTCTTTCAAGATGTGCCGTGTGAATCTCTCACGCCGTGGCTAAGGCAAGTCAATTCAGAAGTAGTCCGGCTCAGCAACAATAACGACGAGCCGCGCTTGCAGCGCTGCTACGGACTTCTAAGTGATGACACAACCATTGTGGCAATCCGACGACGGAGGAGCCAATCATGACCACCTCAGCAAAACCAAACTCAATTTTCGTCAATGGGCAAAAACTTTCTCTTAATCCGGCGCAGTTAATCGCAGAAGGCGGCGAAGCAGAAATTTATCGACTTTCTGCCGATGTGGTATTGAAGTACTTCAAGCCGCATCGAGTGAATGCCTATCAAACAAAATTGCGCCGCCTGCCGGTCTTTCCTGCAGCCGTGGTAAGCCCTAACGAACTGTGCACGGATCAACATGGGGCGGTGCTGGGCTACACAATGAAATTCGTCGATCAGGCCTACCATCTTCGTTCCTTGAGCAGTAAGGATTTCCGCTCAAAAGCCGGAATCACTGAAAGCGATGTTGTCGATATCTTTCGGGACTTGCACAGCGCTGTCAGCGCCGTTCACAGCGCCGGAATCGTCATTGGCGACTTTAATCCATTAAACGTTCTGGTTGCCCAAAACGTTTGCCGATTGCTCGATGCCGACAGTATGCAATTCGCAGGTTTCTACTGCGACACATACACTGCCCGATACCTGGACCCGCTGCTGTGCGACAAGAATGCACCACAAATGATGCCACAAACGCCACACACAGAACTTACGGATTGGTACACATTTGCCTTGATGTTCATGGAGTCCTTCCTTTACGTTCACCCTTACGGTGGGGTATTCAAACCGGCACTCAAGCAGGGATACGTCGCACCCGATCTCAGGCCGCTGCACCGAATATCAATTTTGCATCCGGAAGTTATCTATCCCAAAGCTGCCATTGCTCCTTCTGAACTGCCCGCGTCCGTGCTGAGCTTTTACGAGAGTCTTCTCTTGCATGACAGACGGATTGTGTTTCCTCTTGCGCTGTTCGATGAACTCCAGGGCAATGCCGTAAAAATCGCCATGGCGACCGCTCCGTTATCAGGCAGCACACCGACGCATGCTGGAATTAGATCCAGAACGCTGTTCCACACAGATGGTGTTCTGCTTACCGCGGCCGTGCAGGACGGCAAGCTTCGCTACCTCTATCACGAACAAGGGCGCTTTTATCGCGAAAACGGAAAGACGGTGCTCACAGGCCAACTAGACCACACACTTCATTTTGTATTGGATGGCGACCAGACACTCATTACCAAGCTCGGTCAGTCTTTCCTAATCGGTGCAGATACGACGACAACATTTCCTGTCGAGCTCTACCGGGACACGGCACCGGTCATGACATCGAACGGGAAAGCGAAATATTGGGTTGCCGGAGGCGAACTCTGGTGCAACGAAGGCGCTGCTAACAAGCATGTCGATAGTGTCATCTCCAAACAAACGAGAATTTGGACCGGGGAAAACATCGGACTAGGTTTCTCCCACTTCGGCACGTACGCCCGCGCATTTCTATTTGATCGAACAACCCAGAAAATACCGGTCGCACTGCCGCCTTTATCAGGTTCAGTTGTTGACGCAGTCTGTCATTTCGGCGATTCGGTGGCATGGTTAATCTTGACAGTTTCCGAACAAAAGAAGACCAGGTGCGTTTGCTTCTGCATCAATCGCAACGGTGCCATCGTAGCTTCCGCACAAGCAGAGGATCACGATGACTCATGGCTAAAATCGGGCTGGGGCATGTGCGCCACCACTCTAAAAGATGATCGCGGACGGGACGTCGAGATTCTATTTGTGGATACGCCTGATGGTATCGCACAGATTCAGTGTGATGCAACTGCGCTCGTACTCAAGAAACTTTATGGAATTCCCGGAGTGGTAGCAAACGCATCCCAGCTCCTCTTCAGTTCGGAGGGTCTAGTTGCCTATGACCAACACAACATCTACCTAGTTACCAGCAATTAAAGGAAGGTACAAAATGCAATCCTATACATTACAACCAAAGCCCATACTTCGCGATTATGAACTGCCGCTACCGGCGCTCTACGACCAAAACAAGGTCAGTAATTTCTTCACACCAAACTACGATGAAATTATGGCCGCGGCGCAGGAATGGCGCACCAGACATAAGATCTCTCCGAGACGAACGGACCGTCACTCTGTGGCGTTAACCGTCATCGACCAGCAGAAGACATTCTGCCTGAACGATGGAGAACTTTCCATTGCACCGGCATCCGTTTCAGACACGGTGAATCTGTGCAACTTCATCTACAAAAACATGCGCGTTCTTAGTGATTTGATTTTGACACTGGACACTCACTATCTCTTCCAGATTTTTCATCCCCTCTTCTGGATCGACGGTTACGGCAATCATCCCCCAGGCTTCACGGTGGTGCTTCCCGGTGATATAGGAAAGCGCATCTTCGTGAATCCCGAGATGGCCTATATTTTGCTGGGTGACCAGAAATACCTGCCCTGGCTCCAGAGTTACGCTCTGCACTACACCGAAGAACTCACGCGTTCAGGAAAACCACCTCTTGTTGTATGGCCGGTTCACGCGCGTCTCGGCAGCCCTGGGCATGCGCTGGTTCCTGCCTTGCAAGTGGCAGTTGATTTCCACGATGTTGCTCGCTGGAGCCGAAGCCAGTATCGAATTAAAGGCGATTTGCCTTTGAGCGAATACTATTCACCCTTCGGCACGGAAGTGACACGAGCCCATGATGGTGTCATTGTCGGCGAAGAATCCGACAAAGTAGTTGAAGATTTGCTGAAGTACGAAGTACTGGTGATTGCCGGTGAAGCCGAATCACACTGCTTGCGCGCAGCCATTTACGACATCCTGAAGAAAATTCAAAAACAGGATCCGAAGCTGGCAGAACGAATCTACATTCTCGGAGACTGCACATCGTCAGTTCCAGGCTTTGAGCAACAAGGCAAGGACGCGATTGAGGATTTCAAAAAACACGGAATGCATGTCGTCGATTCCGCCACGCCAATGCAAGATTGGCCGAACATTCCCAGCGAAATATTTCAATTCTAATAGGAGGTCATCATGAGTCAATCAATCCCAAATGCCGATGAGCTGTTCAAAGCTGCAGCTCAATCGGGGGACATCTCACCGGGATCAGCAGCTATTCTTGGCGGTTTATCAGCCCGCATAAATAAGACTATGAGCCCACTGCTGGTGCAACCATCGGTTACGGAGCTTTTGCAAGTGAGCATGCTTCTGGATAACACGCCATCGATGGAGAACAACAAGAACCACCTGGCGGTGATAGAAGGTCATAACCTGGTTGTAGAAGCCTTGCTTCAGGCAAAGGGCCTCGACTCAGTGGAAACGTTGACTGCGCTAATCAACCCTTGCAAAAACTACACCAGACGGATAGCCGGCGACACGGATGTGTTTCGCTGGTGCGGATTGAGAGTGGCACCACGCCTGGACAAGACCGGGTTCATACAAGGTAGCGCAACACCACTCTATGATCGAGTGCTCGAAACGCTGGGAAGTGTCCTTGCCCGAACACGATGGTGGGAAGATACCTATGGCGTTCAAACGCGATCGGTGACGCTTCTGTTAACTGACGGTGGAAACAATGACGGCAAAGCCGCCGCCTCGGATGTGGCAAAAGTAGTCGAGGACATGCTGGCATCAGAGAAGCACAAAATCATGTTCATGGGGGTTAGCGTCGGCGGCATAGACTTCCGCAGCATCGGACGGGAAATGGGTATTCCAGACGAGTGCATCGATGTTGTCGCCAAGGATCCCAAGTCGATTCGCTCCAGTTTCCAGATGTTCAGCCAATCGGCCGTTGCACTCGGGCAACAGAACGCGGCCATGGTCGCCAAGTTCGGATCGCTGTAGCCCTAAACAACCAGAGCCAACATCGCCGAATTGGCGCTGCTGGCTCTGGTATTTAGTCTGTGGGCTTAGGGGTTCGCCATGTCGTCGGTGAAAGGCGCTAATTACTTGCCATTGGTGAGGATATCTCGAACTCTACGGCAAGCCCACCTTGAATGAATGACTCCCGAGCGCAGGAAACAGAACCCATCTCAGCGAGCCAGTCAAAGCTTTGAATGCTGGCAGCATCGTTTGCGGAAGCATCACTGCCAAAGGATATAGTGTTTGGATTGCTATCTGCACAGGCTTTCCGGATATCAGCCCGTTCCAACATCGGCTGCCCACCATGCAGTCCGCCAGACTCTGGGCTCAAACAATAGACCTGGTCGCGCATTTTCATCAACCATTTCCCGCGTGTAGTTTGCAGCGCGTTGAAGGTTTGGACATAAAGTTGTTGATCTAGAACAGTCTGCTCATTAATAGGATTATCGCGAAATACGGTTGCGACAATATTTCCGGCCTTATCAAAGCTCAAAAGAATTGACGCACCATCGTCTATCCCCTTGAAAGTTTTATGGAGATCTGATTGCATGAGATTCGCCAGAGAGTCCAGACGCGCCCGACCATGCGTTGTTCGCAGCCAATCAAAGATCCCCTGCGCAAAGGTGAAAGCAACTGTTCGATTCTCCCTCGATATCGACTCGGTCGATTGAAGCTGCGAGCCTGGTGACGATGGGAAGTCGCCACCACTGGCTTGGAATACCTCAGCTCCGCTTCTGCGCAAGGCGTCGTTCTGCAGAAAATCCCCCAAGCATTTAATGGATTCCGGTACGCCGTGCGGCAAATTTAACATGAACCGGCCGCCCTTAGATAGGTCTTGACGTACGTAAGGCTGGGCGCAGACTATGGAATGAACGACGCTGGCGTTCTTCTCTGTATCGAGCACTGCTTGATCTGCTTCAACTTTCAATATCGAACACAACCGTTTGCCATCGGGAGAACGGAATCGACGACCATCTACGATAGCGGTCTGGGTTGATTGTGACGTGAAATAGAATTCCTCGTCACCGACAGCGACATTGGTGAATGCACTATAGTTCTGTCCAAATCGGCCAGCGGAAGAAACTTCAGCACTCTCAACAGGCAAAGGAATGGCGACATTGCTATCGCAATGACCGTCCATCCAACCGAGCGAAAGGTTGAGCTGCTTCAGCTCGCTGGCTCCGACGCGGTCTGGCATATTGTTCAAATAGGCATGCATTGCGGCAGCGTAGGCGCTCACAACTTTACCATCACGATCAAGTGCTGGACTCTTGCTCTTTGGCATGCACGAGGCAGCTAAGGACTCCGCGAGCCTTTTGCACGTAGCGCGAGTAGCTTCGGCATTCTGGCTGGCGAGATACTTCAGCTCCCGATTATTCAGTTTTTCGGCAAACAGCAGGCCAAAACGAGTGGTGGCAATGATGGTGTTAATCCCGGTAACCGGCAATGGCTTTCCGTCCCTTGCTACCGTCGCTTGCCCCACCGGGGGATCATCGGTTAATGAAACAAATCCGAATACAGGATCGTTGACTACAATTTCAGGAAGTACATTTGCGCCTGCCAGGCACGCCGCTTCAACTGCAGTCTGCTGGCGCCCCTTGTGTCCTTCGGCAACGAGCACGCTTGTCAGAAAGGCAATTACGGGAATCAGGACTACCGATGCAGTGACAACAACCAGAGCCAACATGGAACCAGATTGGCGCCGTTGACGTTTGGCATTTAACCTCTGGGCACACCTAACGCCACTGGGGAGTATGCGCCTATCTTTTATTGAATTGAATGACAGCGGGGTCTTCATTCCAGCGGCTCCTGTTTACTTCACGTGGCGCCTCTGCGACTTCGGCTCATACTAAGGGAAAAACAATTCAACGTATAGTGACAAATGCGCTTACACGCTTCCGTGTAAGAAACTCGAAAATCGACGGAAGGGGTGTCTTAAGAAAACTACTGGTGTACTGCGTCAGTGATTCAATAATAGGTTCCAATTATGAACTTTTCGTACCTTTCCAAACAATGCGTTGCTCCTTCGCGTTCCTGATGCCGCCGAGAGAACCGCTGCAATGTGCCTACTTCACGGGAGTGGATGAAACTGGGCTCTTCATTGCAGCAGCTCTCGGTGCATTCCAGCGCGGTGACCGCTTCAATTTATCGTGAAATTAGAAGCTGCTTGACTGATGTGATGCGTGCACCAGTGCCCGCTGCTGGCGAGCCAAGGGAAAGAGCGTAGTCCGTATCGATCAAGGTCCTGTTGGAGACAGTGTTCGGATAGGCACCGACGTTTGTCCAGAATCGCGGATCAACCATCCGGTCGCTAATGGCGGCCGTATTTCCGGTCGTTCTAAACTGCGTGTTACCACTGCCTACACGACCTGGCTTCAACAAAACCGCGCCACCATAAACAACGGAGCTATTGATAGCCACCCTCCCGGAAGGGCCCGGCGCATCTATGAATGAATGAGATTTCCCTTCGGAGTTAAGCCGCGTCATAAATGAGGTCGTATTCCTTAAATCAATCCAGTTGCTTCCGACCGCCTTCAAATTGCTTCCCCTGCCATTGATAAAGAGGACTCCGTTCGCGAACAGGGCCGATAGACCATCCAGCTTCGCGCCATTCGCCAAGCCAGGGCCAAGAATGCAATCGAACAGGTTCACTTTGGGTCCTGCTAAATTGATTCCGCGCTCCAAAGATACGCCGTCAGACGTAACCTTATTGTTGTAAATCCAGCATGATTTGAGAAGCAAGCCGCTTGCATCATCAGATTGTGGGAACAAAGCTTTGACGTTGCTTCGATAATTGTCGTGAGCAATCACTCGGTTTAGTGTCAACTGTTGACCACTGAAAGATATTCCTGCTCCTGGTCGATCATCTCTTCCGCAGTTACGAACTTCGATGTTCTCCAATAGATTGGACACAGATGGTCCCTTAGAGACATTGCCGTAAACGCTTACTCCGGTGTCACTACAACTTTCTACAATGATTCCGCTCGATCGAGTACCTTGCACGCTAACATATGACTGGTTTTGGATCGTGATACCAACGTTTGGTCCGCGAATGATAATGTTCCCATCACGCCCTGATTCAGCGGACTGCCTAATGCTGATTCTGGCTGCTTTAGTTCCGCTTTTTCCAACCTGTAACGGCGACTTGTAGGTGATTGACTCCTTGCCTCCATCAATGAATATGGTGTCACCAGGCTGCACTTTATCCCAACGGATTTTTGATAAATCGGTGAAGGCTGCCTTCCATGATCTGCCACCTTCTCCGCTACCAGTTGGCGACACGTAAAAGAGTTGATTGAGGGATTGCGCTTGCACTTGCGTCGTGCAAGCGACCATTGCAAGCAGGCTCAACATAGCAAGCCGGGAGTATTTTCTCGTCTCTAATTTCCCTAAAAATGGCGCGACTAACCTACAAAGCTGCATGACTGCACTCCTTATGAATATGATCCTGATTACTCTATGTGGCGGTTGTAACTTCTAATTACCAAGTAGTTGAAGAACTGATGTTATGCGCGCACCTTTGCCATACGCTGGCGACATATAGGGAATACCAAAATCTGCGTTGATCAAATTGGTACTGGAGACATTGTTCGGAAAATCACCCACGCTTGTGTAGAATTGCGGATTAACCATCCTGTCGCTAATAGCCGCGGTGTTTCCTGTCGTTCTGAACTGGAAGTTCCCGGTGCCAACGCGGCCTGGCCTTAGCAAGACCGAGCCACCAAAAACAACGGACCTGTTTATCGTGGTCAGCACGAGTTGACCGGGAGCATCCATAAATGAATGTGCCTGTCCTTGAGCATTGAGCCGAGTAAGAAATGAGGTAGTGTTTCTTAAGACAACGGAAGGACCAGTACTGCTGTTGGACGTCGCAAGTACATTGCTCCTGCTGCCGTTGATAAACAGAACTCCATCGGCGGTCATACTGGTTTGCACACCAATCTTGGTGCCGTTACCCAGGCCCGGTCCGAGAATACAATCATTTAGGTACATCTTGGGCCTTGCTGTGCTTGCACCATCCAGAACGACACCATCAGACTTATTCAAATTGTTGCTGTTGTAAATCCAGCATCGCGTGAGATTGACTGCACCAACGGCATAATTCTGGTTCGGCAAATGTGCGTTCAAGTTGGATTGGGAATTGTCGTGAGCAATCACTTGGTTTAGCGCCAATTGGTCTCCAGAAAAATCAATTCCAGACCCAGCGGTGTTAGCACCGCCACACTTAGTAACTTCGATATTCTGCAAGAGATTGGACACAGCGGTTGCGCCCGTCCCTGAGACCTTCACTCCAGCAAAAGAGCAATTGTCAATTATGATTCCGCGCCAGCGGGAACCGATCACGCTAATGTACGCGCGATTAGGAATCTCAATGCCGACAGATTGCCCGCGAATGTAGACTGTCCCATAATGCCCAAATTCGGTGGACTGCTTGATGAAAATTCTACGTGAAGCAGTGCCGCTTTTTTGAACCTTCAACGACGATGAGTAAACGATTCCGGAATAGCCACCATCAAGGAATATGGTGTCGCCGGGCAAAACACTGTTCCAATTTATAGTTGAGAGGCTTCTCCAGGCAGAGTTCCATGACCTGCCGTCGCTCGGCAAGGCTGCGCTAGCATTAGGCGATACATACCAGACATTACCTATGGACTGAGCTTCTACTGGCACCATGGAAGCAAACATCGAAAACAGAACTAACATGGCAATGCCGAGACAGTCCTTCATCTCAAAGTTTCTGCACCATGACGCGACTAACCTGCAAAGTCTCATAACTTCACTCCTTGTGTGTATGATTCGCGCGGAAACTGCGCTTAAGCCGATGAACCTATGATAGGGTCCAATTATGAACTTTCCGTAACCTTGCTCAAAGGGACCCTAAGATTACTGTCGGCAGCTTGGATGCGAGTCGCAACTCCACTACCCGAGAGGACCGCTGCAATGCACCGTTCACTTGTTGAATCGAATGAGAGTGAGGTCTTCATTGCAGCGGCTCCTTTACCTTCAGTGGCGGCAAATCTTCTAGTTACCGAGAAGTTGCCTCACGGACGTTATGCGCGCACCGGTGCCCGCTGCTGGCGAACCAAGTGAAAGAGCAAAGTCTGTATTGATTAAAGTACCGTTGCTGACGGTGTTTGGATAAGCACCGACGTTCGTCGAGAATCGCGGATCAACCATCTGATCGCTAATGGCAGCGGTATTTCCGGTCGTTCTAAATTGCGTGTTACCACTGCCTACACGGCCTGGCTTTAACAAAACCGCGCCGCCATAGACAACGGAGCTATTGATCTTCGTTCGCTCATATTGGCCAGGCACATCTATGAACAAATGGGCCTGCGCTTCAGCGTTGAGTCTCGTAAGAAATGACGTCGTGTTTCGTAAGTCAATCAAATTACTATGGTTATATTCAGTCTTGAAATTGCTTCCGCTGCTATTGATGAACAGAGCTCCGTTGGCGGTAAGTCTTGATTGTCCGGCAACTCGAGCAGTATGTATCAAGCCGGGTCCCAGGATACAATCAGTCATGTGCATTGTCGGCCCTTCCAGCGAAATACCATCAGATTGGACTAGATTGTTGTAAATCCAGCATCGTTTGAGGTTTATCACGTCAGCATCATTGAAATCTGGCTGGAAAGTCTTCAAATTGCGTTGATAATTGTCGTGAGCAATTACCTGGTTTAGGGTCAGCTGTTGTCCACCGAAAGCTATTCCCGTCCCAAATCCATGGCTATTAAACATCCCACACTTACGGACCTCGATATTCTGCAATAAATTGGCTACGGCCATTTGGTCATGACCACTTCCATACACACTCACACCAGCTTCACCGCAATTCTCTACAATGATTCCGCGCCAGCGTGCGCCTATCACGCTGACAAATGACTGGTTTTGAATCGCGATACCAATGTCTTGCCCTTGAATGATAATCGTTCCGTTACGACCAGCCGAAGTTGATTGTTTGATGGTAATTCTGGCAGAGGCAGTACCGCTCTTCCGAACCCTCAATGGCGTTGTGTAAGTGGTTGAGACATTTCCACCATCGATCAATATGGTGTCTCCAGGTTGAACTGAATCCCAGACGATTTGATCCAATTCGCCCCAAGCCGATCTCCATGATCTTCCGTCACTCGGCATCGAGCCCGGCGCCTTCGACACATACCAGATGTTATGGATGGACTGAGCTTGCACCTGCGCCGTAGACATCAGCATTGAAGACAGAACCGACATGGCAATGGGCAAAGCAATTCTCAGCTCGAAGTTTCTGCACCATGACGTGACTAACTTGCAAAGTTTCATAACTTCACTCCTTGTATATATGATTTGCTGCGGAACTTACAGAAAGGCGCGCTGCGCCGTTTCAGAAGTTGGGCTCATCTTAGGCGCAATAATTGTCACAAGCTAGACACAGATACGGTTACGCGTTTTCGTGTAAGAAAAATGCTCAGAATTTGGCTAATCCGTGAAACGCTAGAATCCGGAAATTCACTGGCAGTTTCTCCAGTCGACGCTGAGGATCCATCCCTAAATCTGCCTAATGGTCATTAATGAGGTCAATTGCTCAAGCCCGCTTGCTAAAACCGAGATAGAAAGCCAAATTGCAGCAGCGCCGGCGGCCGCCGGCGGAGACGCCCAGGCGCGACAAGAACGGCTAGAAATGGGCGGCTTCGACGATCTATTTTCAGGCGGCAAAATTGCCGAACATTGAGAGAAGGGCCGCGAATTCTGGGAAGAAGGGCTTACTAACTCGGGTCAACGGCATGACGCCATTTTGTATGTCGGGCATTATCTTTGGTACGGCGATACAGAAAACGGTATAGCGCCATTGCCGGGCGCTCGAAATGATGAATACAGAGCGCATTTGATAGAAGAGTGGTTGACTGAAAAGCACAATGGCTACTGTTGGCACATCGAAAAAAACAAATGGGAAGTTATCCGCGCTCAGATTAAGCGCGCCGTTCTCTGGCGCTCGGAAGGACCGGCAAAGGAGTATCAACCGTACCGGCTCACTGATCGCCTGTTAAAACGCCTCCTAGCCATCTACCGTAAGACCGGGAAGGTCTGGACCGTCGAAGACTTTAAACAAGCAAATGAAGATCGCCGGGATGAAGCCCGCTGCAAAATACGTGCAGCGGTTGCCGAATGCCTCACAGACGGAAGGCAGATCAGCCGCGCTACATTGGCGGCTCTGACCGGGTGTTCTCCCAACACGCTCAAGAAACACGCCGACCTCTGGAAGCTTTTTGCAATAGGATCAGGCGAATATAACCGGGGGGGCCTGTCCGGTTTCGTTGGTCCTTTGTTCGGAAAGTTCAGAAGAAGAAATAGAATTTTTAGATTCAGATCGTCTGGGTGAAAAGCCGGAGATTGCCGCGGTGATTGGGGCTGGCTGTAGTCCTGATCCTGTTATTGAAATTTGCTCTCAAAGTACTTCTGTGTTGTTTACTTGTTTTTTTGTGATTAACGGCAGGTGGCGACGGCGAAGGAAAGTGACGGGATGGAGACTGCGGGGGTCCTTCGCTTCGCCCTCGCGCACGCAGCCTATCACAGGGATCAAGCAGAAGGGCACTGGCTGTACCTGCGGCTTAAACGGCTGCCTCCCCAGTTCCGCAAAGCCTCCACTGGGTCCCCTCCGTTTAAATCCTCGGAAGATTTTTTATATAGGCTCTAGTTCAGTCCTGCTCCAGGATGGAGGGAACAGCCGGGGACCACCGGTATAGCCTGGATTGGCTCCGAGCGGCAAATGTGTGGGCAAATTGCCGCTCGTGAGGTAGAATAGTCATGATCAGGTGGAGGGTTTCGTGCCGAAGTTTGAGCAAGTTTTTGAGAATGGCATCAAGTTCGTTTTCAAACGAGATGAGATCGATCCCAATCTGTTGCATATATACGCTAGGCATCTCACAACAAAAGATGACGCGTTGGATACGTTCTTTTCTTCCACGCCAACTTGGAACGAACAGTTTGAGCGCTATGAAAATTACAGCGACACGCACGGACTGTACTGGTTCTGGATAAACCAACCAAACAAGATTGTCATGGTAGTTAGTTGCTTCAGGCTTTAGAGGTGTTAGCTATGCCGAACAAAAGACGAGATTACGAAGAGCTGGGCGAATTTGAGATGCCACCAGAAATGGCGGCGAAGGCGGATGCCATGATCGC
>JADYXS010000584.1 GCA_021772155.1 Candidatus Obscuribacter sp. | reverse complement strand
GCCCAACCGTTATCGGTTGACCGACATTTATTGATGTGTTGCCCAACCGTTATCGGTTGACCGACATTTATTGATGTGTCGCCCAACCGTGATCGGTTGAACGACATTTATTGATGTGTCGCCCAACTGTTATCGATTGACGGCCGCTGCACTGCTTCGCCCGTTCGCGGCGCTGTTCGGAGGCTTTGCTATAGTTGTACGGTTGTATCATTTTTTCTGCGGTAGTTTCGCTCAGCGGGGATTGCAATCGGAAGGTAACCCCGGGATTTCAAAGCACAGGAGCCAGTTGAATGATGACTGTTGAAGAGCGCCGCGAAGCACAAGATAGTGTCGCTGCGTTTCTTGAGCCGGAGGAACAGATTGAACTAATCGATTCGTTTCGGATGAAAACCAACCAAGAGATCGTTCGAAGTGCGCTTATCCTTGGCGTTTGCGCTATTGCTTTCGTGGCGGTAATGATCTGGCTAGGACCGAAGTTGGGTTTAGGACTTGCGACACAAAGGATAATCGGTCTGATTACGTTTTGCGGTGTCATACCTTGCCTGGCCTATCCGTGCCTGTCCGTTATGGGCAATATAAATTGGATTATCGCAGTTACCGACTTGCGCATCATCATCATGAGTCCACCAACTGGCGAATCGAAAGCCGGCGCATTCTTCTGGAGCCTAGCACCAACAGATGTAGCATCGATGGAAAAGCGTACTGTCGATGGGAGCAGCAACTTTACGCTCAGAATGCACCTAACATCAAACCGGAGCACAATGGCGCACATGCGCCTGGTAGAGTTTCACGGACTTGAAGACGCGAATCAGATAGCTAACAAACTGGAAAGTAGGCAAATCCGATATCACCACCATGGCTTAATGAAGTAGTGACTGGTGGAATTTACTCCTCGGTATATTGAACCTCACTACAGCTAGCGCCTCATCGCTAAGACTTGCCGATCGATCCGTTATGCAGATTGCGTTACCCTGATTGCATAGCCGGGAAAATCCTGGATCATTCACCCGCTGGCGGCAATGAGCGTACAGGTGGCGCTTGCAATAATATGCGGATTGCGTTACGCTGGCTGCGTAATGAGAAATCCTTTTGAATATGGCAGCATCGTAGAGGCTGATTCGTTTTGCAATCGGCAAAAGGAGCTTGCCGAATTGCGCCGCGCGGTGGACCACGGGCAGCGGGTTTTTATGTCTGGCGAAAGGCGATTGGGAAAGACGTCGCTCATCAAGCTCCTGATTTCGAAGTTGCCCAAGAAGGATTATCTTGCTGCTTACGTTGACCTATGGCCCACGGACAATGAGGCATCGTTTATTGAAGCATTTGCGTCGGCCTTAACCGAGTCCGCCAGCACCACCCCGCAGAAGATGCTTGAGTTTGCCAGCAGTTTTTTTGCTCGACTCGTTCCCAGTATTACTTTGGATAATGAAGGAAAACCGGAAGTGAACTTCTCGGTCACTCGCGGGCGGGACCTTAAGCCAACTTTGGACGAATTGCTAAATGCGCCGGAGAAGATTGCACAACGAACTAACAAGAAACTTTTGATCGTTTTCGATGAATTTCAGCAACTCTTTGAATACGAAAGCGATGTAATTGAGCGCAGCCTTAGAAGCATTCTGCAGCAGCAGCCGAATGTCGCTTACATTTTTCTCGGCAGTCGCAAACATCTCATCAGCAAAATGGTGCTAGATAAATCGCGACCATTTTACAAGGCTGGTCCCCACTTATCCTTAGGTCCAATTGCCACTGATGAATGGTTGGCGTTCATCACAGACCGATTCAAGAATTCCAATAAGGCGATATCCGAGGCGCATATCCGTGCGTTGTGTGATCTCACTCAAGGACACCCCTTTTATACGCAACACCTTTGTCATGCTTTGTGGGAACTCACCGAGGCTTCTGTCACTGATGCGGGCATTAAGGAAGCGCTGACTTTGCTGCTCGCCCGAGAAGACTACGCTTACAGCATGATTTGGGAATCGTTGACTGTCACGCAGAGACGCCTGGTCGAAGGGTTGGCGGTGGAACCATCGGACGTGCAGATCTTTAGTGCCGACTTCCTCAGTGCCTATGACCTGAAAGGCGCATCAACCGCGCAGCGAGCAGCAAAGGCATTATCGCAGAGGGAAATTATCGATCAAGAAAGTGGGCACTACTTCGTAGTCGACCGGTTCTTTCGGCTGTGGATCGCCACCAAGCACGATTAGCTCGCTCTCTAACCGTTCCGATGGATAGACCTGTCGGTTTGGCAAGATACAAGCGCCGTGTGAAAAACAATTAGCACGCTAAATAGAAACGGATTTCGGAGCGTAGATGCTGCCGCTGATTGAATCACCCCGTCGCTGACTTCATGAAGGATGTGGTGCCGAGATACGTCGCTGCCGCCTGGTCCGGCAACGTCCACCTTTGGATTCCAGCCGTTTCCCACGTGGGGAGAGAATCTGTCATTGATTGCCTGCCTATTTACTTTCTTTGTGATTCCAATCTATCTGGTTCTCATCCACAAGAACAAAGACTTGAGCGCCGCCCTGAAATGCAGCTGGACAATCGTAATACTTCTCAGCGCATTTATAGGATTCCCCGTGCCACTACTCTTCTACTGGTTTTTACACATTCGAAAGAAAGGTGAACCGTTATCGGTTGAACCTTGAACCGCGCGGTCTGCGTGAACCGTTATCGGTCGAGCTTATGCATGACCCCGGGGCTGAGCCGACGATATAATTATGACCACAACAAAAGGGTGAAGTATCAGGATGAGCGCAGTTGAAATCGAAATTGCAGAACTTGAAGAGCATCTGCGCCAGGCGGACTTAGGACCCGATCCCGAATTTTTCCGAACGTATCTGGATGATCGGATGGTACTAATGTCGGACGGCGACATATGCTCACCAAAAGCCCACATAGTTGAATCGCACCAGCCCGGTAAAGGACAGAAATTTGATCGTGTGGAGATGACCGACATGAAAATTCTCGAACAGGGCAATGGAGCCGTTGTGACCTGCATCGGCAACTACGAAGGCCCGGCTGGCAAGTTCGGGATGAATTTCTTGCGCGTCTGGGTCAAAAAGCCTGAAGGTTGGAAAATAGTTGCTGGCGCGATGTCACAACTGAATAACGATAAAGGTTAAAGTTAGCCTACTTCGACTTGCCGCAATGGTAGCCCGTCACTTCGCAGGGGCACCACCGGGCGCTGGTAATGGTGCACCAAGCAAATCATGCTTTAGCTGTTCGATGGCCTTGTTTCGATCAGATACCCCATTCACCGCAGAATACGCTGTTTGTGTGCTTGAGGATGCGCTTGGAGTTGCTTGGCCTGCGCTTGGTGTCGTCGATAACGCTGGCATCGCCGGGGCTTCCCTGCCGTTGATTTCGTTCCACAATGCCACCACTTCTTGTGCCTGTCCGGGCTTCCCATTCTTGTTCAGAATTTCAGCGTAAATTGCCACGGTTGCGATCACGTCATCATTTCTCGATGAGTAGATCAAAGCCTGGCGTGAACATGCGGCGCTGAGAAACGGTTCGGCTTCTGCTGCGCGGTCGTCAGCGAGCATTGCCCTGCCCATCCATCGGGTTATGTAGTAATAGCGGGGATCGGCAAAAGCGGCAACGGACATGTCGCGTTCCATGAGCGATTGCGCCGTCCGCCAAGAAACGGTTGCTTGTTTCAGATCGTTGTCTGCGATTGCCTGGCGCGCCAATGTGATCAACTGCACGATCTGCAAACTGTTGTCTTGTTGCCCATTTACTGGAGTAATCAGAGTGACAAACAAGAAAAAAAACAAAGCCAGATACTTAACCATAAACATGCACCTTAATGGCAGAAGCAATTGCCATCATATCAATTGTTGGACACGGTTTGGCTGGTGCCTTCTATGGTGAAGAGCAGATTCCCTCGACTTGGCGCTTGAAGCTTTCAATGCGGGAAACGATCGTCAACTTTGCCGACCGATTACTGTTATTGAGTTCAAACCGGCGGTCAGAAGCAGCAGTCAATCAGATTTTTTAGGCGCTGTGGGCGTTTCGCAATACGCCATGGTTGATTCGGGTCATTCAATTTGACATGGCGCATTGAAGGTGATAAGTTGTCATCATGAGCGACAAAACTTACACGTTAGAGGAACTAGCCGCACGCACCGGAATTGACCCGCGGGTCATCCGCAGTCTAATCGAGCAAGGTCTACTGCTAGGGCCGCAATCGCTCGGTCGATACGCACGATATTCTGATTCCCACCTCAATCGCTTGTTGGCAATCGGAGTGTTGAAGGAAAAGCGCGGATTTAAACTCAGCGAGATTCGACAGATGTTGCTTGCTATGAGCGAGGCGGAGATTGTTGCCCTAGCCGAGACTGCGGACTTCCCATCGTCGGCGCTATCTTTACCGGAAAATAAGAGTAACGCTCTCGATTACATTCATTCGCTCAATAAGGACTCGTTCAGAACGAACTCTAACACGACAAAACGCATAGACAATACTTCTGCCGCTTCGCTCAATAAGCCCTCTGGGACCAATGAGTTAAACCAACTGAACCAAATCCAACTCTACTTTCAACAATCAAAAACAGTCCGAAAACAGGCGAAGTCCGACACGTGGCAACGCTTCTACGTAACCCCGGATGTGGAGTTATCGATTCGAGGAATCCAAAATGAACAGCAACTGGCTCGTATCGAGCAGATTGCGGAGCAGCTGAAACAGCTGTTTTTAGGAGGTTTTGATGAATGATCACAGGTCCACCAGCAATGACGGAATCTCTGTACGGGCGGCCTTCGACAGGCAGTTAGTCTTTGATAGAGGAAGATCTGTTCGTTATCTGGTCGTCGATCTTACCGCTCCCCCTGCTTTTGAGGGAATGAGGAAAGTTAAACCCGCTCTCAATCTGGCTTTGGTCATTGATGCCTCAGGCTCTATGGCAGGGGCACCACTTGCTGCCGCGAAGAAAGCTGCTGCGGGCATCGCAGAGTCCCTAAGTGACAACGACTACTTATCCATCGTTTCATTTGCTACAGATGTGATCACACATTTGAGTAGCACACCTATGAATGGGTTAGGTCGAAAGCAAGCTGTGGCAGCAATTCGCGGCATGGAAAGTCGCGACAGTACAAATCTGTCCCTGGGTTGGCTAACTGGATCTGAATGTGTAGCGGCCATTGAACAAGAATTAGCCGGTTCGCACAATCATGTCATTGTGCTATCGGATGGTCATGCCAATGCCGGCATAACCGATCCGATGGTCTTGCAGCATCACGCAGATCAGCTCCGAATGCGCGGTGTGCTTACTTCATGCGTCGGTATTGGCAACGGATATTCGCCGACCCAACTTCAGGCGCTGGCTGATTATGGCGGCGGTCGTCTGCATGACGCTGAGTATCCTCAGGAAATCATCGAAGTTGTTTTTGGCGAATTTCAGGAGCTTCAGCAAACTGTTGTTCGAGACATTGCAGTTCGGCTTTCTTACCCGAGCAGTGTGGTGGCAGAAAATCTCAGCGGATTTCCGGCAGTTGTTTCGAGTGTCAGCACTCTTGCACAAGTTGGCATGTTGGGCGCCGAGGGCGAACGGGCTGTCATCTATCGCGTTATGGTTCCTCAAGGAAAGGCCAACGACGTTTTGTCCTTTAATATCGATTGCTCATGGGTAAGGACCGGCGGCGAAGAACAGGTGGAAGGTCCAACTCAATCTGCGAATCTCAGGTTCACGCAAGAGGCATTCAATACCTTTCAGCAACGAGACATTCCGTTGAGTCTGCGTGTAGCAACGACATGGCAAGCCGCTGTGGTTCGCGAGGCGGTCAAACTCAATCGTAGTGGTGATCTTGGAGCACTGCGGAAATATCTAGATCATGAACTCAAATTCTTTTCTGAATACTGCAAGGGCCTACCTAAGGGCGAGAAGCTTGTGGATGAATTGAGGGCGATAAGGCAAGCGGCAGATCGGACCTGGGACGAACGTGTTAGGAAAAATCTGCATTATTCCAATTACCTCACCCAACAAAATCGTACTGATCATCGCGCCAACCAGAAGGGTACCTGGTTCAGTCAGTTTGAGAGCTAAGAAGCGCTAAGTAAGGCAGATCCCTTCCTCAAGAATCTAGTGAGCAAAATGGAATTCGGTGGGGATTTAATTTAGTCCCTCCCCTAATTTTACGGGCGACAGCGTTAGCGGACTAGAGCGAATCGCTGCTTGCGCAGGGCACCAGATGTCCTGCGCAAGCAGTGCTTCCATTGGCGGAATCCCTTGCCAGGCTTGAATATTCGCCAATTTAATTTTCCCGATTGTGTGATCCGGCTGCCGAGTGCGGGCATAAGTGATTTAGGGCTGGCGGGGAAGTTCAGATATGCGCAACGATATTTTGGGACTGCGATTCATCTTTATTGCCGGCGTTCTCTTGCTGCCTGGACACCAGAGTGGTTACGCCCAGAACTTCGGCGGCGGTGGTGGATTTAATAATCAAACGCCCCAGGTTCCGATTAACCAGAACATGGCCAACACTTCCTTTGCAAACAAACCGCAATTAGCGCCGATGAACCCGAGTCTCAATAACAGCGGTTTTAGACCGTTTGGGCCTGGCATTAACAATTTTGGGCGCCTCGGAGGCGGGAATTTTTCGCTTCAGAGGCAAAATTCGGGTGTTCCTGGCGGACACAACCTTGGCCCTTTGCGAGGAGCGAACGCTCCGAGCCAAGGGCCAAATTCCTTGGGGCCGACCGTCAACCAAGTTGGGGCTACGGCCGGAATGAGTGTTCCGGTCCACGGACGAAATTCGTTTTTTCTTCCCGGTGACAATCTTGGACCACTGGCCGGAATCAACCTTTCGATCCCGGGATCGGCAAACTTCCAGCCGCAGCCTCTCAATCAGGCCGCCAGTGCAACCGGTGGTTTGCCATCAAACGTGCATCCGGGGACCGTCATGACAGTGAGGGGGAACATCGGTGTACAACTGGCACCAGTGTCATCCAGCTTGCCTTCAGGGTTTGTGGAGATTGTACCAGTGTCCGCGACCAAGACGATCATGGGGGCCGGTTCCTTGGTTCCTGCTGCAAATGGACCGTTGCACTCGTTTCAATTTGGCAACATCGATGCGGCGGTGACAAGTGCCAACAACGCCATCATTACAGTCGACCACGAAAGGGCACATCTCATTCTTTTCAGCAGCGCAAATCAGGTACTTTGCGGGGCCAAAGGCCAGAAGTTGATCGGTAAACCGGGCACCGTCATCAGCCGCAAGCGCAGTGTGGTTTTGTTGCATTCCGGTGCGTTGGTTGCTCATAGCGGGCAGAATCATTTGGAGATCGAGACTGCCCAGGGAATTATCGATATGCCTGAAAATTCCAACGCTGTAATCGAGCTGGAGCCCGGTAGACCGTTGCGCGTCATTCCGCTCAACACCACTGTCAGCGTTCGCGGTGTCATCAATGCCCCGAACCATACGCTTCATGCCACTGTCGGAGAAGAGTTGATTGTTGCTGAGAAAGATGATGCTGAACTTGACTTGATTCCCGTTGATGGATTGTCTCGCACAGTCATAACAGGTGGAATTGAGCGCATTGGTGGACTGAAACGCTCATCTGCCCAGCTGCCCAGCGGGCATGGTGCTGTACACGCAAAGCCGCGCACCGGCCGGGTAGTGAGATTGGCCGGCGGAACGATGGAAGATAAGACGCAGTCGATCTTAAGTCAGATCGCTCCGAATTGGAAATTCGGATCATGTTCATCGGGGTCGCAGGCTGATGGCACGCCATTGCAGTTTGTAGTTGCGCCCAATAGCAAGTTTGAATGTTCCGCCGGCGACGGTTTTAAGTTGATAGAAGGCGTTGCTCTATTGGCGGCTCCTTCACCAGTGACTATTGGTCTACCGATCGGCCAGGTTATGGCTGCGAAGGGCGTGGTTATGATGATCGAATCGCATAGCGGTATTTTCCGGGTAAAGGCATTTAATTCTGTTGGTGACGTGAAGGTTGCATTCCATGATCAAATGGTGCCTTTGAATGGTGGTGAAGAGCTGGTGCTGGCAGATCATCTGATTTCTTCTGAGTCCCTCAATCCTGGTGATTACATCGCGCGGCGACCGTCCGCTTCTATCAATAATCTAAACGGTCTCACTTACACAATTAACGAGTTTTCCATTACATCCTTTCTGAAAATTCGCCCGTGCTACGAGAGCTTGCAAAATCTCGATTCGCATCGACAGTTGATGTCGGCAGTTCTGAAGGCCGCAGTGGTGGTAGACATGGTCAAGCGTGGTCATGGGCAGTACGTCTACGGAGAGACCGAATCCCGCCTGGCTGCGAAGTAATCGATGAAGTGCGCGGAAAATTCAAGCCGACTTGCAAGTTGGCTGATTGCCGTCATCGTTTGCACGTTGATACTCTGTTCGGGAGCCAAGGCCAGCGAGCCTGAAAAAGTAGTGTCTTTGAATGAGCATATTGGCAGCGGAGATTTTGCGTCTGCCCTGGCCGTAGCGCAGACCAATCTGCAAAGGGCTAAACTGCCGGACGAAAAAATGCGTTGGCTAAATGATATTGGGTGGCTGCAACAGCAGCTGGGGCAGCCCACCGAGT
>JADYXS010000583.1 GCA_021772155.1 Candidatus Obscuribacter sp. | reverse complement strand
GGTTGTTTTTCCCAAGCTGGAAGAGCTTCAGAAGCACTCCGGCGAGGCGGGTCGTAAGCAACTGGCTCAGTACACGCGCTACGCCACCGTCGTTTTGGCAACCTTTCAATCATTCATGCTTGCTCGTCTATTGATGAGTATTACTAACTCCGCCGGCGTCCACGACGTGGTTCCCTTTCCAGGCCCGGGATTGCTTTTCGGCATTCCGCTATTTGTTTGGGTGGCTACGCTCATCTTGGCTGCTTCGGCAATGTTTATTATGTGGATCGGCGAGTTGATTACGGCAAATGGTGTCGGTAACGGAGCCTCCCTGCTGATCTTCCTTGGAATCGCATCGCGACTGCCGGTGATGATCCGCAACACCTGGGAATCGGTTAACGAAGGTCAAACCCTTGCCGCTGGCGCCGTTGCGCTGACAATAGTATTTCTTTTGTTGACTGCTCTTGTGGTTGCCTTGCAACAAGGAGTGCGTAAGATCATGGTGCTCGGACGTAAGAACGCTGGACGCCAGCAACTTGCCATGCCGGAAGATTACCTCTATTTGCCGGTAAACCCATCAGGCGTCATGGCGATCATTTTCGCGTCATCGCTGTTGATGTTCCCGACCACTTTGATGCAGTTTGTAAGTAAAAGTGGGGATCCAGGTAAGGGGCTTTACGACGTCCTTGTTGGTATTCCGGGCATAGGCGGTGCATTCAAGAGCTTATCGCAGCAGCCGTTTGCTGCCGGCACGTGGGAATTTATCACCACGGAATTCGCCAATATGATGTCCTACACCCATTGGGAGCACTCCCTTCTTTACTTCACTTTGATCATCTTCTTTGCTTTCTTTTATTCGTCGATCATTCTTCAACCTAAAGATATGGCTGAAAACCTCAGACGCAGCGGTCGCGCCATTCAAGGCGTTAAGCCCGGACGTCCGACTGGTGAATACCTTGAAAAGGTATTGGCCCGCCTGACAATGATCGGTGCCACGGCAATCGCCATTGTGGCAATTCTGCCCATCCACGCCGAGCAGCTCACTGGCGTCCAGACGCTGCAGGGGTTGGGAAGCACTTCTTTGATCATTCTTGTCGGTGTAGCCATCGATACTCAACGCCAAATTATGACTCATGCGCTGTCCGCTAAGTATCAAGCCCGCGGCTTGTTCAGACAGCCAGGAGATAAGAAGAAGGAGCAGGCATAATGCAAATTCTATTTCTGGGACCTCCTGGTGCCGGCAAAGGCACGCAATGTAAGCGTCTGTCAGCGAAGCTCAATTTGCCCCACCTTTCGTCCGGCGACTTGCTGCGCGAAGCGGTGAAAGCGGGCACCGAAGCTGGTGTCAAAGCCAAGCAGTACATGAATACCGGAGCTCTTGTGCCTGACGATGTTTTGATCGCCATGTTCAAAGAGAAGCTGCAAACACCGGAGTGCGCAAAAGGGTTCATCCTTGATGGCTTTCCTCGCAACCTGGCTCAGGCTGAAGCTCTTGATAGTTTGCTTAGCGAACTAAAGAAAAATCTCGGTATTGTGATCAACCTGGCCGTTGATGAAAACCTCCTGACAGAGCGCATAACCGGTCGACGAATCTGCTCTAACAAGACTTGCAACACACCATTCCATTTGAAGTTTGCCGCGCCGAAGCAGGCCGATACCTGCGATTGCTGCGGCAGTTCACTTTATCAACGTGACGACGACAAGGAAACTTTGGTAGCTGAAAGGCTGAAAACCTATCATGCTCAGACTCAGCCCTTGATCGACTACTACGGCAAGCGCGGCATTCTGAAGACCGTCAACGGCGACGGCGCTCAGGACGACATCTACGCTGAACTGCAGAAGGCGGTACAAGTTACGGCATGATAGTTACTGCAGACGAAGATATTGATCTGTTCCGAAAGGCCGGTAAACTTGCCGGTCAGGTTTTGGAAGAGTTAAGCCGAATGGTAAAGCCAGGAATCTCCACTTGGGATCTCGATCGGGCCGCCGAGGCTCTGATTCGAGAAGGTGGAGGCATCCCCACTTTCAAAGGGTACCGCGGATTTCCAGCCACAATTTGTGCGTCTGTGAATGAAGAAGTGGTGCATGGCATCCCGAGTAAACAGAAAGTGCTCAAGTCCGGTGACATTATAAGCATGGACCTGGGCGCTACATTCCGCCGTGAAAGCAATAATGGCAAAAAGCTCGACTTTATAGGGGATACGGCTATTACCGTCCCTGTCGGAGAAATTTCTCCGCGTCTGCAAAAGCTGATCGATGATACTAAAGCGTCTCTTTATGCCGGTATCAAAGTGGCTCGTGCAGGGGTCGTGCTGGATGAGATCGGCGGGGCGATCGAGGACATAGCTCTTGAAAATAGCTATGGCATTGTTCGCGAATATGGTGGCCACGGAATTGGCTACAACTACCATGAGGACCCGTTTATCCTCAATTTCAGAAGTGGTAGTAAGACAAAACTGAAAGCTGGTATGGTAATAGCCATCGAGCCCATGTTCAATTTAGGCGGCGACAAGGTTCGCACCAAGCCCGACAATTGGACCGTTGTTACGACAGATTACAAACCATCAGCACATTTCGAACATTCACTTTTGATAATGGACGGAGCTGAACCGGAGATACTGACGAGGCGTCCGAACGAACTTATATGACGAAACAAGGCGTAATTGAATTTGAAGGTACGATCCGCGAAAGCCTCCCCAATGCTATGTTTCGGGTCGAGTTGGATAACGGGCACAAGGTGCTCGCCCATATTTCCGGCAAAATTCGCAAAAACTTCATTAAGATACTTCCCGGCGATCGGGTGCGTGTAGAGCTCACTCCGTACGACTTGACGCGTGGAAGGATAACTTACCGCATCAAGGATTAGGGTAAAATATAACGTTCGCTGCGGCTGTATTGGGAACAGCAACTGCCTCACGAAGTGATGCTGCTGTCCCCGCCGGTGGACTGGATTTCTACCAGTCGACAAAATCTCTATTGACAAGCGCGTCTGTCACGCGCACATTCGGGAACTCATACATGAAAGTAAGAGCATCAGTAAAAAAAATATGCGACAAGTGCAAGGTCATTCGACGTAAGGGTCGCGTAGCGATCATTTGCGAGAATCCCAAGCACAAACAACGCCAGGGCTAAACGCGACTCGCGGACGAAGAACCGACGTCCGCTTGAATTTGCCATCAGCATGGCTCAGGCATCGGATTCAGTGCCCCCGGAATGGGGATGGAGGAGAAATGGCTCGCATAGCGGGTGTTGACCTGCCGAGGAACAAGAAAACGCATATTGCGTTGCGCTATATCTACGGAATCGGCCCAACGGCTGCAGCTCAAATCTGCAAGAAGTTGAACCTTTCGGAAACTAAGCGTGTTCAAGACCTTAACGAAGACGAAGTAAATCGTATTCGTGAAGAGATTGACAAGAACTGGCAAGTCGAAGGCGATCTGCGCCGTGTTGAAGGACTCAACATCAAGCGTTTGATCGAAATTAACTGCTACCGCGGTCAGCGCCATCGTCGGGGTCTGCCGACAAGAGGTCAGCGCACCAAGACCAACGCAAGAACGCGTCGTGGTCGCAAGCGTCAAACAGTGGCTGGCAAGAAACAAGCCACCAAATAAACATCGCATTCGCGCGTTGTACAAATGCGCTGACAACACGGACTTAGGAAATAGAGAACTATGGCAAAAGCACCGAAGGCTAGAGGAAAGAAGAAAGAACGTAAGTACGTTTTGGAAGGCATTGTGCACATCCAATCGACGTTCAACAACACAATCGTGTCATCGACCGATCCCAATGGCGGCGTAGTTGCCTGGGCATCGGCTGGTACTGTCGGATTCAAGGGTGCCAAGAAAGGCACTCCATTTGCCGCCCAACAAGCTGCAGAATCCGTCGCCAAACGTTCTATGGACCAGGGAATGCGCAAATGCGAAGTCCTCGTTAAAGGTCCTGGCGCTGGCAGAGAAACCGCAATTCGCGCTCTGCAAGCATCCGGTCTGGAAATCACGCTCATTAGAGATGTGACTCCGATTCCGCATAACGGCTGTCGTCCACCTAAACGGCGCCGCGTCTAACCCAGTTTTGTCTTAAAGGAGATTGGCCTTGGCCAGATACACCGATTCAGTTTGCAAACTTTGCCGCAACGAAGGCCTCAAACTCTTCTTGAAAGGTTCGCGCTGCTACACCACCAAGTGTGCCATTGAGCGCCGTCGCTACCCCACAGGTCAGCACGGGCAAGATCGTAAGAAGCAGTCGGAATATGCAATTCAGTTGAGAGAAAAGCAAAAGGTACGTCGTTTCTACGGTGTGCTTGAGAAGAAATTCTCCAGCTACTTCGAAGAAGCTACTCGCCAGAAAGCGGTACCAACCGGACTTCGCTTGTTGCAATTGCTCGAGGTTCGTCTCGACAATATTGTTCACAGAGCAGGATTTGCGCCATCACGTGCGCAAGCTCGTCAGCTCATTTTGCACGGACACTTTGCCGTTAACGGCAATAAGGTCACCATTCCTTCGTACCAATTGAAGCTTGGTCAGGAAGTGACTCCGCGTGAAAACAGCAAGAAGTTGGTTAAGACGTTAATGGAAGAGAACCCGGCAACGGGCGCTCCGAGATGGATGGTATTCGATGCCGAAGCTCTCAAAGCGTCAATCAGCCAATTGCCGGCGCGTGAGGATCTTGATCCAACTATCAAGGAAGCCCTCATCGTGGAATTCTATTCACGCTAAAAATCATCGCGACTTTCGAGTCGTAGACCAAGCTGCTGTTGTTTTGTTGAAAGGTAATGGACGGAGTATCAATGGAACCTCTCAAAATCAAATGTCTGGAGAATAAAACCGGCGCGGACGGATCAATTTACGGTAAGTTCGTAATCGAGCCACTGGAGAGAGGTTACGGCACGACGTTAGGCAACGCACTGCGTCGCGTACTACTGTCCTCACTCGAAGGATCATCTGTCACGGCTGTCCGTGTCGAAGGCATCACTCACGAATTCACCACCATCCCTGGTGTTGTGGAAGACGTAATCGACATCATGCTGAACCTCAAAGGTTTAGTTGTGAAGTCCTACAACAACGATCCTCAGTATCTCCACCTTGATGTTAATCGTCCCGGTCCTGTTACCGGTCGCGATATCATCTGCCCGGCTGATGTGACAATCATCAATCCGGACTGGCAGATCTGCACACTGACCGAAGAAGGTCGTGTGCGTTCTGAAATTACTGTTGAGCGCGGTCGTGGTTATGTGCCGGCTGATGCCCACAGTCACTACAAGCAAGCGATTGACGTATTGCCAATCGACGCTGTTTATATGCCTATCCGTAAAGTGAGCTACAACGTTGAACCGACACGCGTAGGCGAGTCGACCGACTACGATAAGCTCACAATCGAAATATGGTCCAACGGTTCGATGGATGCAACTGAAGCTGTCAGCCAAGCTGCGCGTCAATTGATCGATCACCTGGTACCAATTGCCGAACTTTCCGGTCGTCCGGTTGTTCCTGTCACTGCTGCCCCAGCGCAGCAAGATGGTAAACATCACTCGATCTCGATTGAAGAGCTTGAGCTATCGGTCCGCGCTTACAACTGTTTGAAGCGCGCCAATATCCACTCGCTCGGCGAGTTGCTCAAACTAACTTACGATGATTTGATGAACATCAAAAACTTCGGTAAGAAATCCGCTGACGAAGTTATCGAACGCCTGCGTCAATTTGGTCTGACGTTGGCTGATTCACCGAAGGCATAATGTCGTGCGGCGCAGCACCAGCTGCGCCACCACGATTTGAATGTAGGGGTGGCGCCATGCGCCACCCTCTTCGAAGAAAATGTAGCACCAAGACCACTCAAGGAAGAAGGCCATGCGTCACAGCGTTCCCAGACACACACTAGGACGTCCTACCGACCAGCGTAAAGCTGTGTTGAGATCGCTTGCCACCGAGCTTCTACGTTATGACGAAATAACGACGACGCTCGCCAAGGCGAAAGCGGTCCGCAGTGAAGCCGAGAAGATGATTACTCTGGCTAAGCGCGGAAAGCTCTCTGCACCTGATCTTCGCGAAAAAGCGAAGGCTGGCGATGCAAGCGCCGCTAAAGAGATCGCTAACAGCGTTCACACTCGCCGTCAGATGTCCGCATACATTTATGATGCAGACGTCGTCAAACGCGTTTATGACGTAGTGGCACCGCGCTACACAGAAAGAGCCGGCGGCTATACACGCATCATCAAAGCCGGCTTCCGCCGCGGCGATGCTGCTCCGATGGCAATCATCCAGCTCGTCTAAGGACAAGCCGAAATATCGCGAGAGCAGCCGCTTTTGCGGCTGTTCTTTTGCTTTGAAAATGTGTGGGAGGGGGGGCTGCCCTTTCCGATTCTGTAAGAGGGGAGGGGCTTGTCCCCTCCCGTTCCGGGAGTTAATAGGTGCCGCGTATCGCTCTAAAACTTGAATATGCAGGCGATCGGTTTCACGGGTCGCAGTTTCAAGGCCGCGTGCGCACTGTCCAGGAAGAGCTTGAACTTGCCGTCGGCACCTTCTTGCGTATGCCCGAGCGCAAAGCGAAGGTAAGCTTCAGTGGTCGCACCGATACGGGTGTGCATTCTCGCGGACAAGTGGCACATTTTGATTCCGCGGCAGATGTGGACCTGTGGCGCTTCTGCTGGGGAGTGAACGGAATTCTGAAACAGGATCTCAGCATTACGGCAGCGCAGGTGGTGCCGGATCGTTTTCATGCCAGATTCACTGCCACTGAGCGTACGTACGCCTATCGAATTCTCAATCGAACGCAACGCTCAGCTTTACTCAAAGATACGTACTGGTTCGTACCTGCACAGCTTGACATTGAATCGATGCAAGAAGCAGCGTCCATGCTAGTTGGCACGCACGACTTCACTGCTTTTCGATCGACAAGTAGCGAGGAAACCAGCCCAATCTGTCGCGTGAAAAGCGCACAAATATTGAATTTAGGTGAAGGAAGGCTAGAATTCTGGATATCAGCCAATCACTTCGTTTACAATATGGTCCGTATCATTGTCGGGACACTCATAGAGATAGGCCTCGGCAAGCGACCCATTGAAGACGTGGGTTTAGCTTTGTCCGAAAGGCAGCGTCGAACTACTGGTCCTACAGCCCCAGCCTTGGGATTGTGCCTGGAAGCAGTAGAGTATCCCGAAGAACTAGAGCTGTTTAAGAACGCTTCTTTTCAAGGGCGTGAACTGATAGAGAATTTGGAGATTTCAAGCCGTGACTAGCTACCAAGCAAAACCTGACGAAGTCGCCCGCAACTGGTGGGTTGTCGATGCCGAAGGTCAAAACCTGGGTCGTCTCGCTGTGCAGGTCGCTACAGTCCTGCGGGGTAAGAACAAACCGCAATTTACACCACACGTCGATTGTGGTGATTTCGTCATCATCCTCAATGCCGAGAAAATTCAAGTTTCTGGCAACAAGGAAGAGCAAAAACTGTATCGCCGCCACTCGGGGTTCCCGGGCGGTTTCAAGCAAGAGACGCTGCGTGCGTTGAGAGGACGTAAGCCGACAGCCATCATTGAGAAGGCCGTTAAAGGCATGCTTCCCCACACCCGCTTGGGCGCTCGCCAATTCACAAAATTGAAGGTCTACGCGGGCACAGAGCATCCGCATGACGCGCAAAAGCCACAGACCATGCTTATTGGTCTCAACGAAGCGTACAAAACTCCTACCACCGCCGCTGCTAAGTAAGAGGGAACAGATTTAAATGACCAGCGTTATTCAATACTACGGAACGGGACGCAGAAAGACTGCTACAGCTCGGGTTCGTTTGATTCCCGGAACCGGAACCGTCAAGGTCAACGGACGTACTCTCGAAGATTACGTTGGTAACCGACCAGGTTTGGTTCGCGATATCAATTCGCCATTTGAAGTAGT
Organism: Candidatus Obscuribacter sp.; assembly: GCA_021772155.1. Lineage (GTDB taxonomy): Bacteria > Cyanobacteriota > Vampirovibrionia > Obscuribacterales > Obscuribacteraceae > JADYXS01. Next base: position 2,995 of record JADYXS010000583.1, on the reverse strand, counting down.
TGATGCCAGCGGACGTTTCGATGTACTCGTCACCGTATGTGGTGGTGGAATCTCCGGTCAAGCCGGTGCCATTCGTCACGGTATCGCCCGCGCATTGGCGGAAGCGGGTCCTCAAAACCGCCCTCTGTTGCGTACTGGCTCCTTGCTAACCCGCGATCCACGCGCCAAAGAACGGAAGAAATACGGTCGCAAACGCGCTCGCAAACGCTTCCAGTTCAGCAAGCGTTAAATCGCCAAGCTCAGTTATCGAAAGGTCCGGCATTATTTTGCCGGACCTTTCTTTGTCTTGCTTTGATCGTGGTATAGCAAATTGGAGACGGTCAATAACTCATTCCAATGAGGAAAACAAAATGGAGACGGTCGCAACTCGAATAAGTCAAAGCTTTGCCGTGAAGCTGTGTCGAACGCTGCCCGACATCAACGCACGCAACACCTGCGTCTCACCACTGAGCCTGCAATCTGCACTACTGATGGCCGCGTATGGCGCCGGCGGCAAAACAAGAGAGCAACTTGCATGCGCGTTCGATATCGAGCCCTTGGCTGATGAGAGCCAATGGGAAAGTTGGCGTACATATTTGCAATCCGTCCAAGAACTACCGTGGTGGATGAAATCGCAGTACAGAACTAGCTTTGAAATGACGGAAGACACCATTGCCAAGTTTGAAGTAGCAAGTTCGCTTTGGGTCGCAGCCGGCATCGGGCTGCGCACAGAATATCTTCAAGTCTGCGCAGAGAAGTTCTTCGCAACGGCTCGAGAAATTGATTTCAGATCAGCTTCCGCAAAGGAGGAGATTAACGCTTGGGCCCGGGAAAGGACCCAAGGCACCATTCCTGTCCTCCTAAGTCATCTTCAAGACGATAACTTAGCCGTACTAGCCAATGCCCTGTACTTTCTCTGCAATTGGGAAAGTCCATTCCACCCAGAGATGACTTCTGATCAAGCCTTCGAATGCGTTGATGGAATCAAACGGGTGCCGATGATGAAGCGGAGAGAGAATTCCATCTACGGCGAGACTGACCAGCTGCAGTGGACACGGCTGCCGTACAAAGACCCGCGCTTCGCTATGTATTTGTTTTTGCCCAAACCAGGACAGTCTTTCGCGGCCGTCTACGACAACCTGCAACATCCTGGATGGTCGGCTAAAAAGACGGAAGTACAGCTTACTCTTTATCTGCCACGATTCAAGTTTGGTTGGGGTGCCAGCGTTAAATCGCATTTGCAACAACTGGGCATCGAGGAAGCATTTACCGATCAGGCAAATTTTTCGCGCATTGCAGCAACACCGCTGATGTTCACCGATGCAATTCATAAGACCTTCGTCAAAGTCGACGAACTGGGAACTGAGGCCTCGGCTGCCACAGCATTGATAATGCGCGTTGGATCTGCATCACCGCCGCCGCAGCTCCAACAAGTCGAAATGCGGGTTGAACGCCCATTTATGTTCATGCTCGCACATGAAGAAACGATGATTCCCATTTTCTTGGGCGCTGTCAATGATCCGAGCAAAGACTAATAAGTGTGTTTCTCGATTAAGCGCCCATCACCAAATGTTTCTTCAGTTTGCCAAAGCCACTGAAGGCAAAAAGCAAATCGTGCGCCGTGCGCCGGCCTGGATCCTTAGCGTTGCAAGTTCGTGTACTGCCCGTGTTTAACCGTTGCGTATTGAATACAGGCTGCCATCTTCATCACACGGTCCACCAGTGATTTATCTGATTTGACGGTGCTGGCTCGCAGTCTGTCTAGCAATTGCGATTCTTTCAACATACTGGCGATGGAAATTTCCGCGGTCGATATAGTCTTGTTGCCAAAGGCGACTTCTCTCACTCGGCGTCGACCGACGTTATCTTGCTGCATTGCTTTATAGACAGCGGTGGAGTCGCTGCCGATAACAGCTTCCCGTCCTGCACAAATGTCTGTGGAATGCTTACCTAACACAACTCTTATCGTGCCGGCACGTGATTCCCAGAGGTTGCGGACCTTGATTACGGAGCCATGCTTCGAGATCAATGCCACCGTTCCGCTGGCAATGAAGATCGTTTGCTCACCTGCTCGGATTATTGCCGGCTTGGTAGTGGACACCATAACCTCACCTTCGGTGAGTACAAGCTTGTCATCCACGAGTTTGATTTGAGCACCTGCGTTTTTCACGATCATGTAATCGGACGAAGCTGTCTCGATTTTTGCAGTTGCAGCGTTGGTGATTGTGGTGGTGGTGTAAGCGATAGGTTTGAGAGGACCATCTTCGTCTGCTCCGATATCGTTCCTCAAGCTGTCGCGCAGCGCTTTGAGTCGTTTGGTGGTTGGGCAATCAGGCGAGCCTGCGCAGGTGAGAAGAGTATCGCTATCCAATAGTTCGTAGACATCTACTGAGCCGGAGAAGACCGATAGTTTCATGCTCGGGTCTCTAAGTGCGACTGCCTTCAGGCTTGTGGAATATTTACTGCCGATATTGACAGCGTTCGAACCGACAGCGAGTTCTTTACCGGCCCCGATAGCAATGGTCAGTTTGGCATCGGTGCTGTCAGAGAGCGCCATGGAAACGTTGCCACTCAAATTGACGACTCTGGTTATTTTTGACGCCGAGGTGTCTATCAGCAAGATCGAACCAACTGAGGCGGAGACGATGCCGTGAGCGGTGACCACTTTCAAATCGCTGGTGCCGACAATTACCGCCAGGCGACCATCATTCATCTGCACAGTGTTGGCACCGGACAGCACAATTGATGTCCCTTGATCGGCGACGATTATTGTTCCGCTGGCTGGCAGAATAAAGGTCTCGCCGGGCCCGGTAGCGACGAAATTATGGCTGGACAACGTTAATGGTATCGGAGCGGTTGTCTGCGTTGTGCTGAAATTAATTGGTTGATAGAGTCTGTCCGTTGGTACCGTCGGATAGAAGAAGGTTGGCGCTCCAACTACCAGGAGCCCTGCCGGTGTGGTAGCTCCGGCAACCGGTGATGACGTGCTTTGCGCGGTGAGCGCGGTGAGCGCGGT
>JADYXS010000582.1 GCA_021772155.1 Candidatus Obscuribacter sp. | reverse complement strand
TGGAGCGCCGGCGTCCCGCCGGCACCTGATTGCACTTCTGGTGGCAGCATTCTATGCTGCCACGCCTGCAAGGATCAAAAGCCGGCGGGACGCCGGCGCTCCCAGGATTGGCAAGGACAGCCACGGACAGAGGGTTTCAGGCCGCCTAAGTGATCTTTATTGGGGCTTGCCCCCTCCCTTTGCACCTACATCAATGTTGCACACAAGTTACGACTGGCTTCAATACCGGGAGGGGACAAGCCCCTCCCCTCTTACCAGCTGCCACCAACCGGGAGCGACAAGCCCCGCCCTGCAATCAGTGCCCCATGCAGTGAGAACAACGCCGACGGACCTCTCTCACGCTGTCCTCACGTTGACCGCTTAAGTTAGTGAAGCTCCTAAGCAGCTACTAAGCAGCTACTAAGCGTCAACCGAGGGACTGAACATGCCAAACCAAGCAATCGCGATTCTGATAGTCCTGATGGCCGTTGGTTCCCTTCAACGCCCGTCGGAAAAGGAAACCTGCATCAACATGCCGACATCACCGGCTATGGTGATTGTGGACGATGAAGCAAGCAAGAATGTGCGCACAACTTCGGACGGAGTAAGCTACATCGCCGACAGCCGGCAAGGGATTTTGATTGGACGCAGTCCCGATGGATCCGAGCTGCAGTTGGATCTAAGGCAACTCGACTGCAAGAACTAATCAATCAAAACTAGTCTATAGCCCACGCCCTTGACTGTTTCAATGCTATTTTCCAAACCGGCCTTTGCCAGTTTTTGCCGCAAAGTCTTCACATACGTTCGGACCGCCGTTTCCCCAGCATCAGTTTCAAGTCCCCAGACGTTTGAGAGAAGTTCCGAAGCGGAATTGAGCCGGGTCGGATGCCGCACGAAAAATTCAAGAAGTTTGAACTCGGTCGGCAGAAGCTTCACGGACTGAGTATTAACCCACACGGCATGGGCAGTGACATCCATTTTGATCGGTCCATAATCCAAAGATGAACTGAACGTCGTCGGTCGTCGCAACAAGGCGCGCAATCGTGCTGCAAGTTCCTTCCCGCTGAAGGGCTTAGAAAGGTAATCGTCCGCACCGGCATCGAGGCCGATTTCTTTATCAGTCACAGTGGTTTGTGCGGTCAACATGATGATCGGTGTGTTTCCGCCCGTTGCTCGAAACTGTCGACATACCTCCACGCCTGTAAGTCCAGGCATGTTCCAATCCAAAATCACGACATCATAGGTTTGCACCCCAAGAAGCTGGATAGCGTCAGCGCCGTCTGCCAACACATCCACGTCATAAAGGTTGAATCGCAAGAATGAAGAAAGTTGTTCGGACAACTCCACATCATCATCAACCAACAAAACTCTCGCCATATGGACCTCTATCTCAAAGTGCCGGCTACATATATTTCCATCGGAAGCAGAAATGGTGCTTTCGGAGGGCGAATTTGCAACGAATCTCTACTACTGATTTCCAATCAGGTCTATCAAAGCTAACCAGCATAACTGCAACCAGCTGCCTTAAGACTTTCCACCGCGTCGAGCAAGCCAATCGCATAACCCCTGTCTGAAATACGAATTTTTGGGGCAAATTTGGTTAAGACCTGCATGGATGTTCTCAGCCTCATGCCTTCGACGCGTCCAATAACGGTTACTTCCGCAATGCCAGCTGCTAGCCGCGGCGGAAATGAACAACTGAAAAATTTGCAAAGCTGGTACCTTGCGCGAATGCGCCAGGCAGCACTGGCTGATGATCTTCCGACCCTAACGCCATCGGGTTTGGTAGCTGCCGATAAACACTTCGTTCAAGCGCTTGTGTTGAAGCACGCCAACGCCGCTGACCCTGGTCAAGACAGTATCAAGTTGAAGACCGTTCTGCAGCTGGCAACTGTGGCCTTGGTATTGTCGCTGATGCTCAACGTTGCCGTCGTAGCAATTCTCGCTTTGGCGCCCGGGCAAATTCGGCTGCTCACCATCCTTGTCTCCGTTGTCCTAGGCCTTAATGGCGGCATTGCCGCGCTATTTTTCTGGCAGCGCCAAAAACTCCTCAGCCATCTTGGTCAGCTGATTGAGCGCTACGATAAAATTTTCAATTTGGAGGGAAAGCCTGAGGGTATTGAAGATGGCGACCCATTAAGCAGGCTGGCGAACGTGGTTCGGAACGCCGCCTCGGAATTGCGAAAGGCCAACGAGCGCGAACTGGCGATTGCAGATTATGCGGCAAACTTGACCTGCTCACTTGGCCCTAAAGGTGTGGTACTGGCTGCAAGTAAAGCTGCCAGCCGATTCCTTGGCATCGACTCCAGCACACTTGTCGGCATGCAAATCGGAGACCTGTTGACGCCGTCCGATGCGTTGCATTTGACTAAACACTTGGAAAGAGTTCGCGGACAAGCCGAGACGTCAATTGTTGAAACGCGCCTGCTGCGCGTTAACAGCACCCCAGTTGATGTCCGTTGGAGTGTGGAATGGTCCGAATCCGCCCAATGCTACTTTTGTATAGCCATCGACGTGACAGCCGAAAAGGAGTTGCACCGATTGCGTCAGCAATTCATTTCGATGATCGGACATGATCTTAAGGCACCGTTGAGTTCCTTGCGCCTCACTTTTGAATCGCTGGAATGCGGTGTCTACGGAGAATTTACGCCGGAAGCATCCACTCAGCTATCGCGCGCTCAGATTACCTGCGACCGACTGTTGTCCCTAATTTCTCAGACGTTGGATTTTGAACTTGTCGAATCGGGCGGAATGCAACCGGTCTACAGTACGGTCGATATGAGTGATGCAGCGACGCACATACTCGAATCCTTAGAGCCATTAGCGGAGGGAAAACGTGTTGCGCTAATAAACAAGATTGAACAGATTTCAATTCAGGCAGACGAGCTGAGAATGACCCAACTGATTTCGAATCTGGTATCAAATGCAATCAAGTTTACCGCTGCTGACAGCTCCGTTATCCTGAAATCACTTTGTGACCCCGACTATATCAGAATAGAAGTTTGCGATGAAGGACCTGGAATTGAGCCAGAAAAAGCGAAGACCTTATTTCAAAGATTTAAACAACTGTCGATAGAAGATCGCAAGCAAGGCAGTGGATTAGGACTGGCTATCTCGAAAGCAATCGTTGAATCTCACGGCGGGCAAATCGGCGTGGAAAGTAACGCAGAAAAAGGGTGCATCTTTTGGTTCACGCTGCCTCGTCAAGCCCCCTGAAATCTGCCGGACCACATGTAGCACGACCGATTTAAGGGACACGAGCAGAGGCATGGTTTATTATGAATGTGCCAGTGGAAACACACATATGTTAGATAAAGCACCACATTCGGTGACAGCTGATGAACAAGAGCCAAATCGAGATCCATGATGAAAGAGTCGATCGTAACTGAAACAGACCGACGCGTAATTGTTGCACAAGCACGTCGCGTCGTCATAAAGCTCGGCACTGCGATTCTAATGAAAGAGGATGGCGGCATTGCGTTGAGTCGTTTCTATTCATTCATAGAAGCCATTGCAGGTCTCATGAAAGAGGGCAAGGAGGTTTTGCTAGTCACCTCAGGAGCTGTTGGTCTGGGGTCGCAAAAACTTGGTCTTACGAAAAGTCCAAAACAGTTGCCTCTGAAACAAGCCTGCGCAGCGATAGGACAAGGGCGGCTAATGGCCTTATATTCTGACGCCTTCGCCTCGATGGACATCATTACTGCACAAATCTTGTTGACTGAAGGGGATTTCTCCAACCGACAGAGATACTTAAATTTGCGCAGCACCATCCAAGAACTGGTGCAACTGCGCGTTTTGCCGATCATCAATGAGAATGACACAGTTTCTACCGTTGAACTTGAATCAGTCAAAGCAGAAGAGCATTACAAGGTAAACTTCGGAGACAACGACAAATTATCGGCACTGGTGGCAAGTAAGATTGAAGCAGACCTTTTAGTGATCCTGACCGACGTAGAAGGGCTCTACACCGACGATCCGAGAAAAGGTCTTGATTCCCAGTTGATTTCCGAAGTATCGGCAATTACTCCGGAAATCGAATCTTTGGCGGAAACTCCAGCAAAAGTAACTTCTAAAGTCGGACGCGGCGGCATGAAAACTAAGTTGGACGCGGCAAAGACCGCTACGCATTCCGGTTGTGCAGTTGTCATTGCCGGCGGCAAAGTCCCGAATGTGATTCCCCGGCTCTTTGCCCGAGAGCCGCTCGGTACGCTCTTTCTGCCGCAGGCCGGCTTAACGGGCAAGAAGCGCTGGATAGCCTTTGCTACGACCGTCAAAGCTGCCTTGGTCGTAAATGATGGTGCAAAGCAAGCGCTCCGAGCAGGCAAGGCCAGCCTCTTACCGGCAGGCGTCCTAGACGTACGCGGAACGTTCGAGCGCGGAGACGTAGTCAGTATCGTCGACGCAACCGGCTCCGAATTCGCCCGCGGAATTGCAAACTACGACAGCGAAGAAGTCAATCTGATTTCAGGATTACACTCTGCGGCAATTGACGAGAAGATCGAGGTTAGAAACTACGACGCGATCGTGACCCGTGATAATGTAGCTCTCTTGGAGCCCGCGTAGCCGAGGACCTGACCATATGACCGAGCCTCTAACTGCGACCGCGATGGACATCGCTCGCACGGCCCGCATTGCATCTTCTAAACTGGCGCGCCTGGAAGCACAGCGTCGGACCGACGCGCTAAACCAACTGGCCGCTGAACTCGAAAAACACGCTAGTGACATTCTGCAGGCGAACCAAACGGACTGCCAAATAGCTGCCCCGTTGGTAGAGCAGGGTATTTTGTCGGCAGCCCTGTTTAAACGATTGAAGCTTGACGAGCAAAAGCTAAAAAGTGTTATCGACGGCGTCCGACAAGTTGCAGCCCTACCGGACCCCCTCGGCAGTATCGATCTTGCCCGCGAGCTGGACGATGGTCTGGAGCTTTATCGCATCGCTTGCCCAATCGGCGTGATTTTAGTGATATTTGAGGCGCGCCCCGATGCTTTGCCGCAGATCGCTTCGCTGTTAATCAGAAGCGGCAATGCCGGACTGCTGAAAGGCGGGCGCGAAGCGAAAAACTCCAACGAGGCAATGTTTGCTTGCATCGAAACTGCATTGGAAACATGTGAATTTCCGCCCGGTGCTTACAAGCTAGTGCCCGGCCGACATGAAGTTTCCGAACTTCTTAAAAATGATAAGTTCATCGATCTTGTGATTCCGCGCGGGTCAAGCGAACTTGTCAGGCAGATTCAAGAGAGCACAAAAATTCCTGTGCTTGGGCACGCTGAAGGAATTTGTCATCTGTACGTTGACGAATTCGCCGATCTGGGGATGGCGCTGGACCTAGCAATTGATGCTAAGACCAGCTATCCAGCTGCTTGCAATTCAGTTGAAACGCTCCTTGTTCATAGCGCAATGGCGCCATCTTTCTTGCCTGTTGTCGTTAAAGCATACGAAAAGGCCGGAGTGGAAGTAAGGATCGATGCTGCTGATGCCAAGAAATTCGGAATTAAATCGTTTGAGCCTACCTGCGAAAGTGATTGGTCGACCGAATATTCCGATCTGATCATTTCGATCAAAACTGTAGACTCGTTAGCCGAAGCCATCGAGCATATCAACGAATACGGCTCCGGGCATACAGATGCAATTGTCACGGACGCAAAGGGCTCGTACGAAATTTTCTCGACAGAAGTTAACTCTGCAGGAGTCTATTGGAATGCCTCAACGAGATTCGCGGACGGATTTCGATACGGCTTCGGCGCTGAAGTTGGAATTAGCACCGGCAAGCTGCATCCACGCGGTCCGGTGGGAATCGATGGTATCACTACTTATAAATACAAATTGGTTGGTAAAGGTCATGTGGTATCAAACTATAGCGGCGCTGGTGCTCGCACATTTACTCACCGAAATTTGTCGGCAGACTAACTATAAGGTGGCTCTTGATGCTTAAGAATAAAAAGCTTGCAGTGATTGGCGTTGGCAAACTCGGTGAAGCGCTCATTTCAGGACTGCTGAAGCAAGGAGCTCTGGGAAAGAGCGACATTTCCGGCAGCATCGCCCATGAAGCATCTATAGCCAGAGTGAAAGATCGGCTCGGCATCGAAGTCACGCTGGACAACCGCGAGCTAGTCCGCGGCAAAGATGTGATATTGGTCGCGGTAAAACCGCAGAACATGGACCGCGTAATCAAAGGCATTGCCGACGTCCTGACTGCCGATCAACTGATCATCTCTGTAGCGGCATCAGTCACTACTCAGTTTATCGAAGAGCGATTGGCCAAGGAGCTGCCTGTGGTTCGCGCGATGCCAAACACCCCGGCCATAATCAACGCAGGCATGACCGGACTATGCCTTGGACGTTTTGCTAATGCCGAACACAAGAACATGGCTGAAGCGATTTTTCGTTGCGTCGGGGAAACCGTGTTTGTCGACGAAAGCCTGATGGACGGTGTCACTGCGCTATCGGCAAGTGGCCCGGCCTACCTTTACGTAATTATCGAATCGCTCGCCGAAGCTGGAGTAAAGCTAGGAATTCCGCGCGATATTTCCACCCTACTTGCAGCTCAAACCATGCTCGGTTCAGCACGCATGGTTCTGGATTCCAAGGCACATCCAGCCATGCTCAAAGACAACGTCACCACGCCCGCCGGCTGCACTATCGACGGATTGATGGAGCTCGAAGAAGGCAAGCTGCGAGTGACGCTAATCAAGGCGGTGGTAAAGGCCGCTGAACGCGCCCGCGAGCTAGTTAACACGCAAAATACCAGCGGCAAATGAGATTTCTTCGGTTCGAAAAGGAAGGGATAGCAAATGGTTGAAGCACCTGAATCCGAAAGCTTGCAAATAAAATTCGACAAATCCATGTTGTATAGCGACTTGCTCAGATTTATTTTGATCGCGATTCTACCGAGCGATGCGGACTTGCTGTTGTCAGATTTAAAGAAAATTTCTCACGCGCGATGGACTGCCACTGAGGCTGGCGACGAGGCAACGGCAAATGCCTTGAAACAGAGCGAGAATGAGGTTGTGACGCAGTTAATTAGATTGGGCACCGCAAAACCTTTGTAATTAGCCAAAATCGGGTCGGAGGTTGGTAGGGCGGGCAGGATGCCGGAGGTTACATCCATCACAGCGGCGCCTCGGAATTTTTCAGGATTTTCTTCCAAACAGGCATAGAGCCTTCTTTTCCACCGCTGATTCGCTCGATGGCAGCTTCAATTTCCAGGCGCACTTCGAACTCACGATCGTCTGCCGCTTTCTGGAGATAGGGTAGAGCGTCCTCCGTGCCGACGTCAGCTAAAAATCGAGCTGCACGCCAGCGAACCAGTTTGTTGGAGTCCGAAAGAGCTTGGCACATCAACGGTTGCGCCGACACGCTGCCCAGATCGGACAGTGCGTCACCGGCAGTGCGTCGCACGCCGACAGAGGAATCGTTGATCAAGACTTCTGTTAGCGGCTCAACTGCTGCTTCATTGCCTGAGGCACCAAGCGCTGCAGCGGACATCCTTCGAACCTGGTAATTTTCATCATGCAGTGATTTGACCAGGAGTGGCAAGGCATCTTCTCTGCTGCCTAACTCCTGAACTGCGAGAAGCCGTCTATGCCACTGATCGCTTTCGAGATCTTCTTTTAATCCATCAAGCGATCGCGGCACCACCACTTCCAGAAATCGTCCTAACGCTTGCGCAACTAATCTATCCAATTCTTTAGCATCAATGGTGCCTTGGATTTCCTCGGTAACTTCCGCGGCAATATCTTCCAAAGACCCATAACGAATGCCTCGATCAGCCCAATGCCGCTCTTTAAGATAATCAGCACCAGACTCGGCTTGAACGAGTTGCGCAGCTTCATTAAAACGAGCATGCAGAGCGATTCTCTTTTCCACTTCTCCGTCTGTTGCTTTTACCTGAATCGGAATTCCCCGAAAGGTTTGCACAGTTACCGAAACTTGTCCGAGCTTTTCAGCAGCTTGACGCTGCTCTGCTGCTACTTTCCCACCGGAGTCTGCACCACCGAAGATCTTAGTTGCTGCATCAAGAATGTGTTTCCAATCGGCCCTCGGGTCTCTGTTCAAAGTTATGAAATCATTGCAAACGAACACGCTCTTGACGCCTTCTATATCAAGAAGGCCTGCCACGTCCTGGGAACATCCAACACGCTGTTCTTGGGTGTACGTGACCGTTTTCCCAACTGACTCGTCGAGATTTAACTTCATGCTGTTAGGATTGGGCGTGGTTTCGATAGAAATGAGGTGCATCGCAACTCCGAACTGGCTGCCCTTAATATATCCGACTGCATCTATCTTTGCTTTGAGCTATATTTGTGACCGCGTCGAAATCGCGAATGGTAGGGGAGGGGCTTGTTCCCCTCCAGCAAGTAGCGGTCAGTCAATTACAACTGCCATCCAGCATTGTTCTACGGGAGCAGAAGAGAGATGAATTCAAACAAGGCCATGAATAAACTGATTTGGTTAAACGTAGCCGCCCTGATCTGCTTCGTAAATTGTCAAATGCCAACTGCTGCGGTAACAGCACCAGCAGAAAAGAGGAACGAAGAATCTATCACGCCCAGCGACAGCGGCAACAGCAGTAGTCGCAGCAGCAACAGAAGCGTTAGCAGTGGCGACAGCACCAGCGCCGGCGGTGGTCCGGTTATCGATCTTACCCATGTGCTAGCTTCAGGCATACCGGACTTCCATGGTCATCCTGATGCATTTCAATACAAGATGCTTTTTACCATCGCCAAAGACGGCTTTGCAGATGGTCAAATTTCCATGCCTGAGCACATCGGAACCCACGTGGATGCACCCTGTCATTTTTCAGCCGGATCCCCATCAATCGATGAGATGCCCGCTGCCAACATGGTAGTACCGTGCGTGGTGATCGATGTTCGCGATGAAGCGCGCAAGAATCCAGACTACTGTGTGACAGCAGAAAAAATCAGTGAGTTCGAAAAGGGTGGTGCTATTCCGGAGCACAGCGCAGTACTGTTGTTGACTGGATGGTCCGACCGTTGGTCCGATCCAGCTGCCTATCGCAACCCGGATTCAGCAGGAGTTATGCACTTTCCCGGCTTCACGACCGAGGCTGCCGATTACCTGGCAAATAAAAGGCAGGTCAACTATCTCGGAATCGATACTCTTTCCTTAGACCCGGGCAACTCTAAGGAATACGGCGTACACCACTTAACTTTGAAAAAGGGCATGCACCTCATAGAGAACCTCGATGCGCTGGATAAATTACCGGCCAGAGGCGCGACGCTTGTCTGCGCCCCACTTAGAATAAAGGGCGGCACAGGTAGCCCGGCCCGCGTTTTCGCCATCCTTCCTTAACGATATTAGCAACATAGCACTTCTTGCGTTTAAACTAGATGGGCGCAGTCCAACAGGAATGCGCCCGTCTCGCCCCAAAAGAGCCATGAGCATATTATTCGTCAATGACCGCATTCAAGTGCCGCTCGCCGAATTCGAGTTCACTTTTGCACGTAGTGGCGGACCGGGCGGACAAAACGTCAACAAGGTAAACAGTAAGGCCGTGCTGCGCTGGCAAGTTACGCAGACGCAAAGCCTTCCGTATGACGTCCGCGCTCGCTTTTTGAATAAATACGCCAGCAGGCTAACCATCGAAGGTGAGCTCATTTTGATGAGCCAAAAATATCGAGACCAACCTTCAAACATCGAAGACTGTTTGCAAAAGCTTCGTGAAATGCTGGAAGCAGTCGCAACAGCACCGACGCCACGGCGGGCGACCAGACCGACTCTGGCATCAAAAACCAGACGCATCGAAAGTAAGAGCCAGAACTCAGTCAAGAAACAGCAGCGTCGTGCGCCGCGCTCCGATGACTAAATCACTTAAATGAGCGCCGGTCCTACCGGCACGTCACAGACTCGATTGACACAGGGTTTGCTCGACTGGTGGCAGTCATTGTTAACCACGATCGTCGTATGTAAGCAACGGGTAAAGCGTGAGTTGGAATCTTTGCAAGTAGCAATCCGGCAACAACCCTGCGTGATACGGTTGTCTTACGAATCGAAAACAGATTTTTAGTAAACGAGGCGCAGATAATGTTGAAAACTTCTGCCCACTGCCCGCAGACCTATACGAAAGAAGACGCTGATACGAGTTTCTCCGCTGCTCGATGGCTTGAGTATTTTCTAGACAACAAACAAAACAGAACGGTTACTCAGTTTTCAGATGACTTATCGATATCTCAAGAATTGCAAGAGCCGTTGATCCGTTCGTTGCAACGTTTCCAAATCGGTGAGACCGGTGAAGGAAAGCATCTCAAAAAATTCGCCAAAGAAAAAAAGGATCCGATTTACGAGCAGTGTATCGACCTGTTTCTTAAGGAAGAACACTCTCACGCTCGCATTCTTGCGGAAATGATCGCAGCGTTGGATGGGAATTTGATTACTTGGCACTGGAGCGATCTTGTCTTCATTCTGTTGCGGCGCGCGCTCGGACTAAAGACGGAGATTTTCATTTTGCTCATTGCTGAGATCGTTGGAAAGTGCTTTTACTTGCAGTGCGCGCGCAATTTGAAAAACGAGAGATTGAGCGATACATTCTCCGTAATCGTGCTCGATGAAATCGCCCACGTTGAATTTCACTGTGACTTCCTACGAACAGAGCTAATTACCTACCCGCAGCCAGTACGCTACGCAATTTACTGGGCTTGGGCGACGCTTTTCTATGCCGCAAGCCTCGTGTTTGTTCTCGATCACAGACTGGCGCTTGCCGGTCTGGAAGTTTCGCAGCGCAAATTCTTGGACGACTGCTCGACGACTTTCCACCGAGCAGCCAGCCGGGCACTGGCAATTTGATATTGGATGAAGCTTGGCGCGCAGCCTATCGGGTGATACCCGGAGATGCAATATTAATGTGACTATTGAGCCATCCGAGAAGCATGGCTGCAACCGGTTCGGTCATTTGATTCTCTTCAAAGATCAAGTGCTCACCATTGCCAACAATCATGAGCATCTTGTCAGGGCTGTTGATCTCGTTAAACAAATCGATAGTGCCTTGTGGTTTTACAAGCTTGTCTTTAAAACCGGCTACAATTAGTACTGGCTTGCTTACTATTCGTTCAGCCATATCATGATTTTCATTCATAAATCGTCTGAACTGCAGCAGTTCTTTCGGCGTTATGGTTAATCGATTCAAAGGATCGTCTTTCCAACCTTCTCGTAGTGATTCATTTTCCGTGGCCTCATCTACGACCGCATCGCCAAGGTCCATCGGCATATTCTTTTTGCCCGTCATCAAACGAAGCGCAACTTTTAGTTCATTGCGTGTTTTGTGAAAGCGATCACCGGACGGCACCGCAGAAATGAGCCCTGCTACCAGTTCTGGGTGCTCCGCTGTCAATCGCAGTGCGATCGCACCGCCCATGGACTCACCTAAGATAAAGATTGGGACCTTCGGATAAGCCACGTGCAGAATTTTCAATGCTTTTTCAACATCGAGCATGCATGAGTCAAAATCAATCTCTTCTTTGCCTTTAAGCTTCATCCATGTTCCGAAGCCGCGAACATCTACTGCAAAAGTAGCCACGCCGCGCTTCGACATATCGCGACCGAATTGCTCAAACGATTGGCTATTGAGTCCCAATCCATGTACACAAACGAGCACCACTTTTGGCGCTGTTTTCGCTGGAATCCAAGCGCGAGTCGGAACTTCAATCTTCAATCGGACAGGGACTTTTGAAGTTGTCCTCGCCGTAGTCGACCTGGCCCGCGACTTAGCGGCGGTTTCTGCTAAGGCCGGTGCGACTTGCACTCCGACCATAACGCTAACACTGATACCAATTAAGATTCGACGCAGCGGTGACATCATTCAAGACCTATACAGTTGGGCTAAGGAACCATTCAATTTCAGCATCTCACGGACCACTAACAATAGCTAGGGCCACTAAAATGCACTTGGTTCAAAATCCGGCCGCAACGTGTTCTTCGTGATCTGCCTGCAACTGGCTTGAAGAGCGCGCCCGGATAATGAGATAGATTAGCTCCTTCAAGAGAACATGTTCTGACAACTGTCATCAAGAAGATGCTCAGTAGAAGATTCGCCATATTGCTAAGAACAGGACAGTCGGTAGCAATATCAGGTTACGAAGCAGCCCGTGAATGAAGTTGAACCGACTGAATCTTTTTGTGCCATCACTTAATGCAGATGCCAGCCCGTCAAGATCCACCGGTCCTTGGTACAAAGATAAAATCAAATCCTCAGGTAGCGCGTTTCTTCCATGCAGGCAGCCCAGCCATGCTCCCAAAATTGCCGCGATGCTGTCGGTATCTCCGCCTGCAGAGACAGCTTCGATGATCGCACCGCGCGGATTATCACCGAAGCGCAAGAAGCAGAACGAAGCAAACGGCAGAGTTTGCATGATAAAGCCACTGGTGCCGAGCTGTTGCGATGCGACAGTTATGGTGGCATTTGAAGATGCCACCACTAGCGCCTTACTGAGGACCTCGTGAAGCGATGGCAGTGACACCGTAGCCAGAGCTGTGCGGAAAGCATCTTCTCTTTCCAGTGCCGACGATTTCGTGCAGAGAGCGGCAAGCTCAGCCACGAACAACGCGCCTTCGACGGCCCGTTCATCGGTATGAGTCGTCATCGCCGCCCGCTTGCCAAACTCCTTGCGCGCAGCGGCGTCATCACAAAAAAAAGTTCCAATTATCGCGGCTCTCATGGCGGCGCCATTCCCCGCCGAGTGAATGCCGCTTTTGCAAATACCACAGGTCATCAGGAGACAGGCTTGAGCGGTTGCCTTACCGATTCCTGGTGGCAAAGTCCAGAACCATGCCACCAATTTGAAGCGTAGATGCCTCTCGAAAGCGGCTGCGTCAGTAGGATGCAACGCCAGTGCTTCGGCCACTATCGCACTTTGCTCCGTGTCGTCGGACAACAGACCAATGCCCCATGGCATTAGATAGCGATCGACCTTGCCGAATCTTCGTTGAATTTTTTCTCCACTCAACCCTTCCACGTAGAGTCCGAGTGCATCGCCAATTGCGGTGCCCATAAGAGTCCCCGCGATTCGATCTCGACGTTGCTGCACACCATTCATTTCCCAGGCTCCGCTTGCTTGCAGATCATGTCACAAATATGTCACCACCCTGCCATGTCTTTGCCACGGGCCATACGTAATCATGGGGGTTGTCAGGATGAAGAAGGCAAAACCAATGGACCTTTCAATTAACACGTCGGAAGTTGATGTGGCTGTAGCACTTGAGGCATACGGACACTACAAATCGGGACGCTACAAAGATGCGATACCACTTTTGCAGAATATCTTGGATGTTGAGCCCAACAATTGGCAAGCTCGCCTTTTTCTAGCTGCAAGTTTTTTCAAAACGGGGCTTCCAATGGCAGCGCAAAGAGCGTTTCGATTTGTTTTTCAGTCCTGTCCGGATGACGGTCTGCGGCAAAAAGCTTGTCTCGGATTCCAGTTTGTGAACGCCTCCATAACCAGCGAACAAACACCGTTACCAGCAGAATTCGGAGCATGGGCAGAAAAGCTCGCAACTCCAGCACCTAACATTGAACACATCATCACTTGACAGGCTTGTCTTAACGCCCCCACGCCAGGCAATCAACCACCGTTCGCCTGGTTTTGGTCGTGCTTGTGTGCCTGCGTAATAATGTGTGTCACTTTGCGTCCGAGCAACTGGGCTTCGTCCAGTCGTCCTTGCTTTTCGAGCATTGCAGAAAGATTGTGCATGACCATCGCCACTTGGATGTGCCCCGGTCCAAAAGTCTCCAATAAGCCATCCAACGCCTTCTTATAGCAATCTTCGGCGGTCTGGAAGTCTTTGTTCGCGGTCGCCTCGTTCGCTTGGTGAAGCAATTGCTGAATTAGTCCGTCATGAGAAAAAAAAGTGTCTGGCAACATCCGGATTTGGCCCTCTTCGTCATCGAGATCAGTTAGACGCTCAGACCTTGGGAGCTGCGGAGCGAATGGCAGCTACGAGCGCAGTTCATACAACGCCTTCCATGCTGGGTAGTTCTAGGCGTCCTTCTGGTAGTCCAGCGGACTGATAACAGAACCGTTTATACCGTTGTTTCTGCAACGGTTCATGCGCTCTTGGATCTCGGCAGCAAGAGCGTCCACTTCGGCCGCCAGCTTGGCGCGTCCGCGCCCTCTATAAATGCGAGCCATTTCTCGCAGTTCATCACGCATGTGTTCGTCTTGCAGCATAGTAAACCCGTCAGTT
>JADYXS010000581.1 GCA_021772155.1 Candidatus Obscuribacter sp. | reverse complement strand
GCCGCCTCCGCCGCAGTGCGGAGCGCACAAGGAGTAAAAGCGGAGCTTTTTGAGAAGTTCAGGTGCTGCATGCACTTTTACATGCTGCAAAACACACGGCGTGTGCGGATCGGCAATTATTGTCTTCTCAATTTTATAGCCGATTGTTGGGTGTTCGTGGATGACGCGAAACGCCAGGGCGTCTTCGCTTACGTATTCAGTGCGCGTTTGAAGGTCGCGCTTTTCTTCGTGAAAGAAAGTCTCGCCGTCGGTAATCAGGAACTGCCAGTCGCGAATTTGTGGACGATCGACGGTCGGGTAATAGATTTCCGTGACGATTCCCTGCCACAGGGTGAACCAGACCCGGCTAGCTACCGAATAGGCTGTTCCGATGCCTTCCTTTCGTGCTGATGTCCAGCGTGGCTCGATACCCGGCTTGCCGAATGCGTGAGAGCGTTTCAATAGTTGTGGCATGTGTCGCCTGTATTTCCGGGCACCAGTTTACCAAAGTGAAAGCGCTCGCATTCGCGAGCGCTTTCGGATTTTTGGAGGAGCTGGTGTGCAGCAAGAGTGGGAGAGATTCCGCCTTGCAACTGTAGATTAGCCCTTTTTCGGACAGCCGCCACCGCCTGGACCACCGCCTGGACCGCCGCCCGGCCCACCGTGCATGCCACCGCCGCGACGTCCCATGCCCATTGGGCAAATTCCGCCGCCCATACGTTGAAGCATGGACTTGCGCAGCTCTTTCTTCTGTTCGACAGTAAGGATCGACAATATGTTGATACGATTTTCAAGGCTAGCATTGGCAATGTCTGCCTTTAAAGCATTGATGCGTGCTTGTGCTGTCAGGACTTTAGTGCGATCAATTTCCGGCTGCATCATCAGGTCTTGCAGGTTCATATGGGCGCTCATTATTTCGCCCATCTTGGCTGCTGATTTGCCTGCGGAGTCTTTCTTGATAGCAAAGATTTTTTCGAGCTGCTCATCTGTGAGACTGATGTTTGCAAACGGGCTGCCGCCACCGCGAAACTCCAGGCGTCTGGAAAGGAAAGTACCGCTGGTGCCACCTGGACCACCCGGCCCCTGGGAGACGACATCAGCTGCGTCTGGTGCAAGCGCTAAAAGATCTGGCCCCGATTCGTCAACTGGAAAGGCCATCAAGAAATCGCCTTCGGCAGGTGGCATGAAAGCCGGTCCAGCCATGCCGATATGAGGTGGAGGCAACGGTATCGCAAACAGGGTAGCGCCCCCCCCGTCCTCGTCCAAACCGATGCCCTCCATGTCTATTGTCAAGTCGGTGTTCGATTGTTCGTTTTCCGGACCTTGAGCTAACGAAGGGGCGCTGCTACCCAGCAGTCCTAGAACTGCCACTGCCAGCGCCAATTTCTTGGATTTAGTCATAGTGAAAGATGTCCTTGTGATTGGCTAAGACTGCACATAAACACCCTAACGAATTGATCAGCCAAAAAGTTCAAAGCGAAACCAGGGTTTTTCGAGGAGATTGCATTAATGTTTTGCCACGGTTGAACACAATTTCGTCGCATTGATTCAAGTAGTTTCGCATGAACCCGGAAAGTCCCGTGGATGGATTAAACGTATGTTCGGTTTATAAGTCGGGCAATTTACGACTTAATTTTGGCAGACAGTCGTTGCGCTTCTGCGGAACATTCGGCCGCAGCTTTCACATTACCTTGGCTCTCATACAATTTTGCAGCTTGCAGCAAATCTGAGACCGCTTCCTTTTGATTTTTGGATTCAATGTGCGCGATGGCTCGATTGTGAAAGGCCGATGCATACAGCGGGTTTAGTTCGATTGCCTTGTTGAAGTCGGACAAGGCGTTGTCCAGGTCGCGCAGCTTGTAATGCGCTCGACCTCGATTCAAGTACAAAGCCTCAGCGTGGGTAACTTTGCTATCTTCTGTTGCTTGCGAATCGAGCAGAATGGCTTGATTGCCATCACTAAGTGCTGCTTCGCTGTCGCCCAATTCGAAATGAGCACAGCACCTGGTCAAAAATGCATTTGGGTCTGTAGGTTCGAGTTGGATCGCACTATTGCAATCTGCCAAGGCCAGTTTGGTGTTGCCTAGCTGCGTGTGAGCAGATGAGCGACTCAGATAGTATTCTGCATCCGGGTGATTTTGGATTGCTTTATCTAATTCGTGAACCGCTTCGGCATATTTGGCACCACCCAACAATCGACAGGCGGCATCGTAATGCGCGTATGCAATTTCGGCTGGCGTAGGAGCATCATTCTCGTTTGCAGGGACAGCGGCAGATTGGGGATCGACCGCAGCCCCAGGCTTCGGATTGCGGGCCGCTGAGTTTCCGTTGAGATTAATCACTCCCATGTTTTTCAACACCTTCTCGACTGCAGCCTGCCTCCGCTTCATGCGTTCGGATAAAATCTTGCCAAAATCGAGCACCTGCAAGTTATTCAACACAAGAGCATCATTTGGTTTCAGCTCCAGCGCAGTATAAAAATCGGCTCGTGCGCCATCGAGGTCGCCGCTTTCCATCTTCGACACTCCCCGGTTTGAGAAAAGGGTGGCATTACGTGGATTGGTTTTCAGCGCGTGATCAAAATCGGCGATCGACCCGGCGTAATCTTTAAGTGCTTGCTTGCAGAGAGCTCGTTGGGACAAGGCATAGGCATTACCTGGATATAGCTTCAACGCTTCATTCAGCTGGGTTAGTGCATTAGGGTAATCCGCTAAGGCCCATAGAGCGACTCCCAAATTTATCCGTGCTCCAGGGGCGCGCGGATCACCTTTGACCGCTTCTGCGAAGGCTTTGGCTGCTTCTTCATACTTTCCGGCGTGCAGAAGAAGTGCACCCTGATTAAAACTGGCCACTACTGAGGCAGGCCTTATCCGGGTATTGGAAGTGGCCCCGGAAGATTGTGGTTTGATTTCAGCTGCTGAAGCGATGGCCATGGCGCCGAAAAAACACAGCGACAGCAGTCCTGCTGATTTGACCATTAAATCCAGCCCCTCGTGGAATTTCGGATGATTGTTCATTCCCTCTGCTGCGATGTTTCAATCGGCGCTGCTGGCCTGATAGTTTCCACTCCTTCTATATGGGCTTGGCGGGTTACTTTCATTTTTCGGGTGCTGCCGATTTGAAAGCCTTTGAGTCACGGACTTCTTTGCTTCGGACGGACAGCTTCTGCCCTTCGTCTTTACGCCCGGTTTTCTCCATTACCAGAGATAGGCGGTCCATCGCATCTGCTGCGTCGACGGCTGTGTTTTTGGTCACAGGTGTCCAGTTCTTTTGGCACAGCTCAATGGCTTGAAGCAGCACCGGTTCGGCTTCTGCGTACTTCCCTTGCTCGAACAATACTCTTCCGAGTCCGCCAAGGGCGCTGGCCATAGGCATTCCATCTGGTGCGTATTCTTTTGCTTTAGCAGCGGCAGCTTGATACTCAATTGCCGCTTGCTCCCAATTCTTCTTGTCGGCGGCGAATTGTCCTTTCATCATGTGGTTGATCCACACCGAGCCGTTCTCTTCATTGGCAGCTAGTTGTGAAGCCAGAGGGCGGGTGCGCGGGTCGGACATAAGGATTTTAAGAGCGGCATCTTTAGCCCGTTTGGCATTGGCCGAGGCGTTGATGATGTCGCCTTCTGTCATGTAGAGGTTGGCTAGTTCGTTGCAGATCTCGGCGATGCCTTGATCGTCATTAATCTTTTCGGCCTCTGCAAGTGCTGCGCTAAGCTGTTCTTTCGCTTTGGCTGTCTCACCTTTCGCCTTGGCGGTTCTTCCTGCTTGAAACTTCGCCGTCCATATTGGTTCCTTGGCATCTTCGGCAACCGCTGACGGCAGGTTGACCGTCAGCGTCACGGCCGCTGCGACAACGCCAAATACGAGTCGTTTCACGGCTTTTCTCATATAGCACTCCTTAGTTATGGACGACATCAATTGAGTTTATCCGCTCGACTTCGACATTGCACGT
>JADYXS010000580.1 GCA_021772155.1 Candidatus Obscuribacter sp. | reverse complement strand
TACGGTACCACTAGTATCTCTAGGCATATAGGTCGAAACTCCCGTGTAGTGGACCTTCTGGGCTTTGACCTTTTACACAATCTATTTTACAGTCTCGGTACTGCCGGCGCCAAGCGCGCTCTCGACTCCGATTTCTCCACCATGAGCTTCAATAATGCTCTTGCAAATTGCCAACCCAAGGCCGGTGCCTCCCATTTCCTTGGAATCCTCCAGGCTCACTTGATGAAAGCGCTCGAATACCATTTCCAACTGGTCTGGTGGGATGCCACGACCCAGATCTTTCACCCGCACCTCTACTAGACTAGCTGTCTTCAGATTCGAAGAAACTTGGATCTTCGAACTATCGGGAGAAAACTTGATCGCATTTGAAAGAAGATTGATGACGACCTGTACAAGCTTGTCCTGGTCGGCATCAAGCACCATCTCTTCTCCGGTCACCTCAATCTCGATAGCGGATGCCTCAGCCAACGACTGCACCGATCCAACCGAAAGCTGCAAGACTTTGCTCAATTCAGTTTTCGAAAGCACGACTGCAATCTTGCCAGACTCCAGTCTTTCGGCATCTAGTATCTCGTTCACAAGCCTGACGAGGCGCTTTATGTTTTCCCCAGCCATTTCTACTGCTTCCGAACCCTCTTCAGTCAGCGCTCCGAAGTAACGCCGGGAGAGCAACTCAAGGCAGACTTGAATTGCAGTCAGAGGGCTGCGTAGCTCATGGCTGACCATAGCAATGAAACTCTGTTTTAATCGTTCAATCTGCTGACGTTCAGTAATATCGGTTACTACCAGAAGTTTTCCATTCATTTCTGCAGTACTGTATTCCGCGCAAATCACTTCACAAGGAAAGCTAGCAGAATCGCCATTTTTCGCTTGAAAGCGCTGGGCAGATCCATTAGCTTGATTCATAAAATCCACAATGCTATTGCTGCCGGATTTTGTGTCTGCCGTGTCTATTAGTTCAAAAAGGGAACTTCCCTGAAGACTGTCGCTAGACGTTTTGAACATGCGCTCGGCACCCTGGCTCAACGAAACAATCTTGTCACCACCGCCGACCACCACAAGTCCTAATGGAATGGTTTCCACAATTGAGCGCATGCGATCAGCCAGATGCCGCTCACTGGCGCGTGATGCAGCCAACTTAGACGCCATTTCGTGAAACACAGTATCCATCTGCGTAATTTCATCGTTTCCGGAAACAACGGGATTGAGTTCTTTCTCTTCAACAAGTCTGTGCGAATTGTCCATGAGCACATTCAAGCGATCGCTGATGTCCTTGCTGAAATAGCTCATCAGTCCCACGGCAAGGAATATATCTACAGCAATGCCACCATAAAGCAGCAGGTCAATCAAACTTCTGAATCTCTCATAACTAATCGGTTGAGCCGACTGGCCTCGGCGTTCAATATCAATCAACTCGGAGGAGTCCTGTTGCAGGTCCGCCACAATTACACGCAACTGCTTGCGGGTCTGCAGAAGTTTTTGCAAACCCGCTAATCTGGATAACTTGATCTGTCCCTTCGAATCAAGATCACCATTGCGCTCTTCGACCAATCTGATGGCAGTATTGAGTGATTTGCCGAGATGTTCCACCAGTTCGCCCTGCCGGCCGCCAGGCGGTACGGCACTGTCTAGTGCACTAAATCGCTCCAAAACGAGCTTCTTGCTTCCCTGCAGCGCATCAAGCTTCGAAACACCGGGCGAGAATGACGAGTCATACCCCTCGAATATGGCCGCCACCACGGCTTGCCCTAATCCGGAAGCATTGGCGATAATCTCCTTCGCTCTAGTTTGCCGCGCAAGCTGCGCTGACGCTTGATTTAGGAGCAACATTAGACTGAGAATGAAGACAAGCGAAAACAGAGTAGGAATGGCAATGATGATTAGCCCTTTGCCAGAAAGCTTCGATGAAAACGCTCTAGCGAGCTGTAATGCCATTCTTTAGCTATCTCACTCTATGTGCCACTGGTAACCGCTGCCTCGCACGGTTAATAACGGACAGAACCCGAGAGACTCCTCCAGCTTGCCCCTCAAGCGGTTGACCGTTGTTCTGACTGCAGCAACGCTCGCATTGTCAGCATCGGTCCAGACTTCGGCTATAAGTGCTTCTGGCGAGAAATTCTCTTCTGGGTGCCTGATAAAAAACTCCAGCAGCGAAAACTCCACTGGGGAAAGTTGGATTTGGGTGCCATTCGCACTGACTGTATGCGCGGCCATGTCCATACTCAGCGGTCCGGACTTGAGCGAATTGCCCGCAGATCCGGGTCGTCGACGCAATAAGGCCCGCAAGCGAGCTGATAACTCCTCGCCGGAAAATGGTTTTGTTATATAGTCATCCGCACCGGCATCCAAACCCTGGATCTTGTCTGAAGACGTGCTCTTACCAGTGAGCATAATCACCGGTGTCTCGGGATGCCGGGACTTAAAACGCTGGCAAACCTCAACTCCTGTGACTTTCGGCATTTCCCAGTCAAGAACCACAACATCGTACGAGTAGACGTCCAAATACTCTAGAGCCTGCTCGCCGTTGCTCACCGTGTCCACAGTGTGCTGGTCTTCCAGCCGCAACCAGGAGGACAGCATTACTTGCACGGACCTATCGTCATCAGCTAGAAGTACTCGCGCCATCGCCTCGCCATTGCCGGTCTTTAGGTCAAATGTACCTCTTGAATGCGTTTGGTAAACCCGATTATCTGTCGCGCGGGTCCTCCTCTTTGAGAACCTGTGCAATATGCACGATCGTGTTGTAAGAGGCACAGCCGTAGTTTTCTGCTTCAAGTAACGGAATACCGGACGCACACCCATATAGTTTGCTGATTGTCATGAAAACGGCCGGTCGTTGACCCATTACGGCCACCAGCAATGATCAACGTAGCGCATCCCTTCTGATGTTTCAACGCTCGAATGGTGCTCGATACCGCCAGCCATCGCTTGGACTCCAGCAGATGTAGGCTCAACGCAAATGGCGATAGCGGCGGTTTCGAGCCGTGCTTTGCAATTTCTTGCGGGGGCTCCGTGCCATGTTTGCTAGATTACCGCCGTGGAAACGTCCCGCTTGGGCAGTAATTGAGCAACACACACACGATATACCAGAAAGTTTTACACTGAAACAAATCGAGATCACGACGGGAAATCGTGCAAACGCTGACCGCATCTCAATCCGACCTGATGGTGATTATGTCTTTGTTTCCCAAATTCCTATCACCCACATATCACCGTCGTGATATGAGTGCCCCAATAAAAAAGCAGCTCGCAATTCGAAAGCCGCTTCCATAAATCAATAAAAGAATTGCGCCCTGAGAGATTTGAACTCCCGACCCCATGGTTCGAGGCTATGCGCTCTATCCAACTGGGCTACGGGCACGCAGGGGAAGCATATCCCGGTCCGCAGCACTTGTGCGGCTCAATGGGGAGGTCGTTAGGCATGGTGATTCGCCTCTTATGCTAACGTAGCGATCACTCGCCAGCCTGGTGGGAAGTGGAGCCGTCGCCGAAGAAAGTCTTGAGAAGTTCGCCGCGATTGAATTGAGGTTGCGCCGCCTGCTGTTGTGGCTGCTGTGCGCCGCCGCCCATCAACATCTGCAACGGATTAGGCTTTTGCTGCTGTGGCTGCTGTGCGCCGCCGCCCATCAACATCTGCAGCGGATTAGGCTTTTGCTGCTGTGGCTGCTGTGCGCCGCCGCCCATCATCATCTGCAACGGATTGGGCTTTTGCTGTTGCGGTTGCTGCGCGCCGCCGCCCATCATCTGTTGCATTTGCTGCAACCGCTGCATCTTCTGCTGCAGCATCTCCTGCGAATAGCCTTGCGGCAAAAGATTTGCGCGCTGCGGGCGGTATCCATAACCACTTCCAGTCGAGCCGCGCTGTGGTCTGTAGCCATAGCTCGCACCGAAAGTATTCCGGCGCGACTGTTTGACCGAAGAAGTATTGCGCTGCGTCGCGGTCTTCTTCACAGACGGCTGGTACTTTACTCCCAACTGCTTCGCGGCTTGCTGTTCAAACTGCTCGTCGCTTTCAAATTGTGCGAGCGCGGGCTGCTCACAACATAGAATCATTAGCAAATAGAGTAGAGTCGACTTCATCGCAATCATTATTCCCGAATGAGGTCCAATGGTAACCTGTGTTGAATCACATCGGAATTAAGATGACAGATCTCCGCAAAGGCGAGCTCGACTCCAATCCGACCTATTGGTGATTATGTCTTTCTTTCGCAAACTCATATCACCCACATATCACGACCGGGATATGTGTACTCCAATAAAAAACGGCTCCCGATTGGAGAACCGCTTCTTCTAGTTGATTGAAAGATTGTGCCCGGAGAGATTCGAACTCCCGACCTCATGGTTCGAACCTTGTTCGCAAAGTCCGTGGTCTTCAAAATTGTCTGTAAAAACCGCCCCCATGTACTTTCAGCTCGAATGTTAACTGTACGCGCACGGGAAGCGCCATTGCAGCCGGAGGTGAATCCAGTAAGGGTGCTTTTAAGCAAGCCTGCTCAACGGTGTTATCAACAGCCTTGCTCCCCGATGACTGGGTGATTTGGACCTGGGAAAGCTGCATCTACTGACCACAACGTAATCAAAATGTTCAGTTGTCAGAAGAGAAGATTTCGCAAATGCTAGATAGCAGTCCATCGTGTTACCTGCTCGCACCGAATCTGGTGCAAAACGGACTAAATGAGCCTGGAATGAACCCAGTCGAAATCGCATTTTGACCGGTGACACAAATCCAGACTCCAAGCTGATGCGGGCCGCACCAAGCGTAGTGGCACCAGATGTACAGATTGAGGACATTTCTGTCAGCTAATGACAACAATGACGAAAAACTCTTATCCGAACTGATTTCAAATTCGGTTCGGCTTTACCTAATTAGGCGTCTGGTAGGCGTCTGAGTGTCCCGAAACTACCCCTAAAAGAAAACCGCCTTTCGGCGGTAATCGAGATGGTGGGCGAGAGAGGACTTGAACCTCCACGAATTACTCCACTAGATCCTAAGGCTCCTCTTGTTCTATGTTCTAGAAAGTAGAACGAATGGAGGCTTCGGTTACTTGACTGCGGGAACATGTCTTTTGCCAACATACTAGCTCCGAACCAGGTGGTAAACGGCAAACTTCTTGCCATTTGCGCGTTCTGTGTTCTAGAATATAGAACATGCTGCTCCCTCAAGATCTTTACATCCTGTTGAAACTTTGTTGTCTTACCGACAGCTGGACATTTCGTGCCCTCTCGGAGCAGTTGTTTCTAAGCTTGTCGCAAATCCATTCCGGACTTAAGCGCGCAGAAATTGCCGGACTCTATTCTTCTGACCGGCGAACGCCCGTCAAAGCTGCATTGGAAGAATTCATCCTCCATGGTGTCAGATATGCCTACGCGGTTCAGCCTGGTGCACCGGTAATTGGTATGCCCACGGCCCATGCTGCTCCGCCACTCAATTCCGTGATAGTGCGGTCTGGTGGTGTACTACCAGTGTGGCCTTTTCCAGAGGGTGAAGTAATGGGTTACACTGTTGAGCCGCTGCATCCAGCCGCACCTAAAGCGGCTTTGCTGGATACCAGGTTCTATGAATTGCTTGCTCTTGTTGATGGAATCAGGGAAGGCCGCGCGAGAGAACGCAAGCTTGCAGAAAAGGAAATCCATGAGCGGATAAGACGGTGACAAGATACGACGATTGTATATCACTGCTATCTGTTGTCGCCGATGCGCTCGGGGACTACAGATCTGAAATGGTTTTTGTTGGTGGCGCTATTGTTGGACTGCTGATTACAGCGCGTTCCCTCCAAGATATTCGCCCGACAGACGACGTCGACGTGATCGTTGAAACGGCTAGCTATGCCAAATACAACACGCTGCTTACGGACCTTAGACAACTCGGCTTCGTTCATGACATGAACGGACCCCTTTGCCGATTCACCATAAATGGTGTCACGGTAGACGTAATGCCAACTGAAGAAAACATACTTGGCTTCAAGAATCGATGGTATCCGCTTGCGGTAAAAACCGCACAGCTTTATACACTTCCGAATGGATTGAAAATTCGTCTAATCAATGCGCCACTCTTTGTTTGCACAAAGCTTGAGGCTTTTCGTGACAGAGGCAACAACGACTTTCTCATGAGTTCAGACATAGAAGACATCGTTGCCATCATTAATGGGCGTCGGGAACTGATTGGTGAAGCATGGGGGATGCCTCGCCACGTGCGCGAATACTTGCGTGAATCATGCCACCAATTGCTGCAAAATGATGAGTTTCTGAGCACACTAGCCGGGTTACTGCCACTCGGCGCGGCTAATCGTGAACCCATAGTGCGATTCAGGATGGAACAGCTAGCACGGATCTCAACTGTCGACGACTTTTCCGGGCAGGTGATGGTGAATTATGCTACCGATCCATTGTCGATCTTCGTGATTGGAATGGATGGTACTGAGCAAAAAGTCGCCACTCGCAATTTTGAAAATCGCGATGATTTCTTTTCCTGTCTGAAGGCATTGGGCATCGCTGCCGATCCGAAACGAATTGGACCTGATGGTATCAATGAGTTGTACGTGCTCAAGAACTTACCGCTGGAAGTCCTTTCTCAATGGGGACTGCTCAATCCGCTTGACTGACCGATGCTCAAGCTTTGAACCGTTGGGTTTTCCAAGACAGTAAATAAACTTTGCTGCCGCGAGTTAGGCAGCAGCTTGCTGCCTAATTAGGACGGTGACTTACCGATTCTGAACATTGGCCCCCAGTCCTTATGACAATGGCCTGATGGGAAGCGAGTTTGGATGGTAGGATCTTGGCACTGGTGACTTGACTAGGGGCCTCTTTGTAAGCGGGTGTGATAGTGAACCGGAAAACCACCCTCAAAGGAGCAGTCGCACTGGCGAAGACCGCCGATACCGACCGTCGAACAGCACTTGTTAAATTGGGTGTCGAGGCCTTAGCAGATACACTTATCAAGCTCGCCCCGCAGAATAAAGAAGTTGATGAAACTATAGAGCGGTTGGTTTGTACTCCTGACGAAAATGCCGCACGGTTTGAACATCGACTTGCCAATTTGAGTTGCATGGACGACTTTGTCGATTGGCGCGGGCTAAGTGCGTTTGTTCACGAGCTCCAGTTTCTACTTGCAGAATTGAAGGCAAGTGTCACGGATGGTCGCACCGGCTTTGAGCTGGTTGTTTTGTTCTTCGAGAGCGAGCAAGATATCTTTGAGAATTGTGATGACGACGGTTTGGTAGGAGCCGTCTTTCAGAATGATGCTGTTGAATTCCTGGGATACTTTGGTTCCAGATGTGAAGACAAAGACTGGCTATGCGACGAACTTATGCGTCTGTACGAGCAGGATTCATTTGGCGTACGCAGTGGCATCTTTGACAATACAGCTCAATATCTTTCGGAAGAAAAGATTCGCCTGTTAGCAGTTCGACTTCAGCGCGAATTGCAACAGGAACCCAAAGACTATGAAAAGCGCCGCTGGTTATCGGCAATAGAGTCTCTTGCGCGGCAATTGAAAGATCCGGACCTCTTTGAACAAGCACGGCGCTGGGGCCGACAAAAATTGTCGTCGGAAGATACCTGTGACATTGCACGAATCTGGTTTGAAGCTGATGATGCTGAGACGGCTTTGTTCCTATTGCAAGACATTGGTAGCGAATGCGTTCGCTCTCATGGATACAATGAATTGCTGTTGGCCATCCATACGAAGCTAGGAAACAGATCCGAACAGTCCATGGTGGCATGGCGCATGTTCAGAGAACACAGGTGCCAGGACTCTCTCAACGCACTCTTGCAGGTCATTGGAAAAGATCAGCGCAATTTGGTTGTTGGGAAGCAGGCGCAGGAAATTCTTGCTGAGAAGCGGCTATCCTACTCAGATGCTGAGTTTCTAATTGACTGCGGTCTGTTGGACGAGGCCGACAAGTACATTTGGGATCGTGCCAGTCAATTACGAGGCGGTTTTTATTCCCATATTCTTCCTCTTGCTAAAGCAATGGAGAAAGACCGTCGTTTTCTCACTGCCACCATACTGTATCGCGCATTGCTTGATGCGATCCTCGCACGTGCGTACGCCAAGGCATATCACCATGGTGTCGACTATTTACGTAAACTCGACGCGATGGCTAAGGAAATCAATCTCTGGAAGAACGTTGTGCCGCATGCAGGGTATATTCAGGAGCTGCGTATTTCGCATGGACGCAAGAGCAGCTTCTGGGTCCAATATGAACAATATGAACATCGATAGCGTATGGTGAATGCACTGTGGTGAAAAGAAAGAACCCAAACGGAAAGAGGAAAGACTTTGATCCCGTCGATCTTCAACCAGTAATTGCACACAGAGTCTTAGTGGAACTCCTGGAGCAACAACCTGAATTGAAAACTACTGCTGCCAAATTAGCCGAAGAGGCGGCCAAGAACCCACGCATGGAGGACCTCGCTGAAGAAATTGAAGATGCGCTAAATCGCATCAGCGCGGGCGACATCTACATAAAGTCGGGTCGAACATGGCGCGGTTATCGGGAGCCAGAAGAAGCTGCTGGCGAAGTGTTATCGGAAGCCATGCAGCCGTACTTTGAGCGCGTCGAAAAGCTTTTTAGGAAGAAAGACGACGCTAGTGCACTCGTTATGTGCGAAGCAATTATTCTGGCGCTATATCGTGTAAAGCATGGTGACCAGTTTTTTGAGTACGAAGAGTATGCGAAAGATTTTCCTGAAGAAACAGCGGACTGGGCGGCTCGACTTTGGCGGTCGGCAGGCAATGTTCAGTGGGCGGGAGTTCGGCGATTCCACTCTGATAGAACCATTCCGGCTGACTTCGTGCAGCAGAGCGTGCCTGAGTGGGACTGGCTTTTAAGCGAAGACTAGCGGCTGGAAGATGGTGTACCAGTGACTCACCAAATAGAGTGGCACATCATCCGTCTCGCCTTGCAAGTTGATCAACATGCACGTGCGTTTTTACAGTTCGGGGTCCAGGTGGGGTCCAGCGCAAAAAGTCCCCCCAAAAAGAAAACCGCCTTTCGGCGGTAATCGAGATGGTGGGCGAGAGAGGACTTGAACCTCCACGAGTTACCCCACTAGATCCTAAGTTAAGCAAAACGGCTTTTTCGGCGCTTTCTGCAGTTTTCTCAAATTCTCTAATGCCTCACTGGTAGGGGTATTAGGGCTTTGGCTGATTTTGCTTGTCATGATATACTTTTTTCTAATTAGGCGTCTATTAGGCGTCTGGGAAATCAAAGTCTAGTGTACTTCGTTGCGAAGTGGCGCTTTGAGTCGAACGCCATCTTATTGACGAATCGACTACCGATACAGGTGAAAAGACAATGCCGGGAGCTTCACTTACAAAATCATTTGCCGACACAACTGCGGAGCCAGGAATTTATCGTGACACGAAGTTGGCCGGTTTTGTCCTTCGCATCCTGCCATCCGGCAAAAAAGTCTATGCAGTCATGCGCAAGGTACGCGGCAGCCAGACGAACATAACAGTAACTATAGGTCCGCATGGAGTCATCTCCAGCGAACAAGCGCGCCTTCGGGCGAAGGAAATCATCTCGCAAATGGGCGCGGGAGTTAATCCAAATGATCTGCAGAAAGACGCACAGAGGGTCAAGGAGGCAGAAGCAACGCGGCTGGATGCTGAGGCGCGAGTGGAAGCCATAACTCTCCGCACTGTCGCCGATGACTATCTCCGCACGCGCCAACTCAAATCGAACACCCAGTACATTTATCGTTTGTTAATCAATCGCTACTTGGGCGACTGGCTTGATATGCCGGTTACAGACATAACCAAAGATATGGTGGCAAAACGCCATACAGCATTGAGCGAACACAAGGCGCAGGCCAACCATATCATGAGAATCTTGCGGGCATTGCTGACTTATGCCAGTGCCGCTTATGAAGATGCGGACGGCAGGTCGCTAATAATCGAAAACCCAGTTCGTAGACTTTCTCAAACCAAAGCCTGGCACCGTATCGGTCGCCGTCAAACCATAGTCAAAGGACACGATCTGAAGAATTGGTACAGCGCGGTCTCGACGCTGGAGAACGATTCAATCCGGGATTATCTGATTGTCCTATTGCTGACAGGGCTTCGGAAGAATGAAGGCGCGCTGCTGACATGGCGTGATGTCGACCTCCAGGCGAAAACTCTGCTGATCAAGGACACCAAGAATCATGAAGATCACATGCTTCCTTTGACAGAACCGCTGTACACCCTGATGCTCCGGCGATGGCGAAATCGTGCTGAACGCGATCAGGTGTATGTCTTTGGCATGGATAATGCGAAGAACTACATCTACGATTGCCGAGACGCCTTGAACCAGATCGAGGATGCTTCTGGGGTGAAATTCATGTTGCATGATCTGCGCCGAACATTTTTGACCACCGCCGAAGAACTTGATACGCCTCACTATGCGCTGAAGAGGCTTGCTAATCACAAAATGAGCGCCGACGTCACTGCTGGTTACATAGTCGCTGATGTCGAACGACTTCGCCAGCCGCTGGAAAAAATCAACGCCGAATTACTTGCAAGGTGTGGTGTGAGAAGCAAGATCCAGCGAAGTATTGTGCAAAAGCGCAAGCGTAGTTAGACTCCGTCCGGGCAACTAGTTTCCTGTTTTTGGTATTCGCGCAAATCCTGGCGGCGGAATTTGATCTACGCCCCGAACTTCTGTTAGTGTGTCCCGGCTGAACTGTTGGATCTCGGCTAGAGTACTAACGGATTTTTTTGCTGGCAAGCGAATGAACCGCTTATCGCCTGATAACAAGCAATAGTAAAATCTTGTCATTCCGTCTGCCTTGCCGAGCTTGAGTTCAATGTGCTGACTAAGACTAGAGGCTGCCTTACCTT
>JADYXS010000579.1 GCA_021772155.1 Candidatus Obscuribacter sp. | reverse complement strand
GGACAACCGGAACAACAAGATGACGGTGGAGAAGTTCGAAAAACTCTTTGCCGCCTTCGACGTGAAGCGCTACTTCGCCCAGATCGGCGCTCCGGCGTTCGATACGATGAATGTGCTGGATCCGAAGTTCATCAAGGGGCTGTCCAAGCTCCTGTCGAAGACCGCCCAGTGGAAGCTTAAGGCCTATCTGCGCTGGCAGATCATCCGCGGTGCAGCGCCCTACCTGTCCTCGGCCTTCGTGAACGAGCGATTCGCCTTCTACGGTAAGGTGATGCAGGGCACCAAAGAGCTGAATCCGCGCTGGAAGCGTGTGATCAGCATGGTCAACGGCGCGGTCGGCGAAGCGCTTGGCGAGGTGTACGTGGCCAAATACTTCCCGCCGGAGTCCAAGGCCCGCATGCTGCAACTGATCGCCAACGTCACGGAAGCGCTGCGTGAGGCCATCACCGAAGTAGACTGGATGTCCGAAGCCACTCGGGCCAACGCCCTGGTCAAGCTCGGCTCCTTCGAAGCGATGATCGGCTACCCGGACGTGTGGCAGGGTTACAACGGTTTGGTGATCAACCGCGATTCGTTGTACGACAATGAGTTGCGCACCACCGAGTACGCCTCGCGCCTCGACCTGGCCAAGATCGGCACGCCGGTCGACCGCCACGAGTGGCACATGACGCCACAAACGGTGAATGCGTACTACTCGCCGCAGACGAATCAGATCGTCTTCCCGGCAGCCATTCTCGAGCCTCCGTTCTTCGACGCGCAGGCTGACGATGCCGCCAATTACGGTGGCATCGGTGTGGTCATCGGGCACGAGATGACGCACGGATTCGACGACAAGGGCGCCAAGTACAACGCCCTCGGCAACGTCGAGAACTGGTGGACGGCCGAGGATCTCGCGGCGTTCTCGCTGCGGGTGCAGATCATCATCGAGCAGTTCAACGGCTTCGCCATCGCTGGTGGCAAAACGGTGAACGGCAAGCTGGTGGCTGGTGAAGCGGCATCCGACCTGGGCGGCGTAAAACTGGCGTACCGTGCGCTTCAGAAGGTGCTGGCTGTGACCGGTCGCAAGACCGACGACAACGGCTTCACAGATGAACAGCGGTTCTTCATCGCGTTCGCCCAGCTCTGGGCGACCAAGCGCACGCCGGAGTACGAGGCCATGCAGGGCGCCACGGACCCGCATCCTCCCGGCCGCTACCGCGTCAACGGCACTCTGGCCCATGTGCCCGAGTTCGCCGCCGCGTTCGGCATGACGGAAGGCAACTGCCCTCTATTGCTGCCGGAAGACAAGCGTTGCAAACTCTGGTAACGGAGTAAGCAGCGTCGTTTAGGCGACTGGAGCGCACGAAGCTGCCCAGCGTCAGCGAATTAAACCCATTGCGCCCGGTCACACGGGCGCAATGGGCATTTCGTTTTGAGCGACGTGAAAAAAACTTTCCACTCACCATTAACAGAAGCACTCAACAGCGCATCGAGTCGCGCTGGGAAAGGCAATCTATGAAACGAACGAAATCTGCATTACGCCACATCGTGGCAATCGGCGGAGCAATGTCAAAAGCGGGCGCATCGGCACCGCTTCTGATTCAGTACTCTCTTTCGCTGAGCAAGAAAAAGAAACCGCGTATCCTCGGCCTGAGCACGGCTACGGGCGACGCGCAGTCCTCGGAGTTGTGGTTCTACAAGTTGTGCGCCAATCTCCAATGTTCGCCATCGCACATCAGTCTCTTTGCACGCACGCCCACGGATCTGGCCGCGCAAGTAATGGCCTCCGATGTAGTCTTCGTAGGCGGCGGTAACACAAAGAGCATGCTTGCCGTCTGGCGCGAGTACGGCTTGGACCAAATTTTGCGCTCCGCCTATGATGGCGGCGTAATCATGACCGGCAGCAGTGCCGGTGGCATCTGTTGGTTCGAAGGATGCCTGACGGATTCATGGGCGGATTCGTATACGTCTCTTCCAGCTCTCGGTTTCCTCAAAGGCAGCTGCTGCCCGCATTACGACGGGGAAGTCGGGCGCAAGGACACCTACTACGGCAAAATCCAATCGGGCGAACTGGCTGACGGTTATGCCTTGGATGAAGCTGCCGGGATCCACTTCGTCAATGAGACCGCAACCTGCGCGATCACCGCGAGCAAGGGTGCCTCCGCCTATCGCGTCTCCAAGCGCGCCGGCGAAATTCGCCAGCGACGGATCAAAACGATCTTGCTCAAGTAAGAGCGCAACTCTGGCGGCGATGGCACCATTCCGGTGCCGTCGCTGGCATTTCGGCTTGCAACAACAAACCAGACTAAGTATGAACTTAAGAACTCTGCTGAAGCGATTTGCTGCCCGTCTGGTTTCCTTGCGAGACAAGCCGACAGTAGAAGTAGCATTCGAATATCTCAACCGGATGATTTGGGTTAAAGTCGACGTTGCCGGCAGTCCCGGGCAGCTCAACTTTATCTTCGACACCGGTTGCGAGCAAACGTGCATCGACGTTCGCAGCGCCAAGACCCTCGGACTGAAGAAGTTCCGGAACGTAACCATCGTTGGTCCGGACTCAGTTGAACAAGGTCACGAAGTAAGCAACTTCCGAGGGAAGATGTCCAGTCTGCCGCTGCCGACGAACGTGGTATCGCAGGACTTTGCCAGGCATAGCCTGAGTAAGCGCCGACAAATCGATGGACTTATAGGGGCTGACTTTCTGGCCGAGCATGTCGTTCAAATCGATTACGATGGCAAACTGCTTCGCATTGACCCCAAAGGCCCGGCGGTCGGAACGTCGGTGCCTGCGCGACGTCGGCGCGGCGTAATGCTCGTGCCGGTCTCGGTCG
>JADYXS010000578.1 GCA_021772155.1 Candidatus Obscuribacter sp. | reverse complement strand
TAGTATAAATGGTATGTGGAGAGATAAGGAACAGCGTCGACGATATGGCGATTTCTCGGTACTTGTTGCTTTTAGTCATTTTTTGCCTGCTGTCTGCAGACTCTGCCGCTGTGGCGCAATACGATAACTTTGCGCTGCCTCCTGGCGCGGAGTACACCCCGATTCCCAAGCGCTTGCACCAGTATTCGACGTTTCCGCAGATTAAAGCCCCAGATGCCCCAGTAGTAATAGCTTATGGACTCAAAGAGTTCCGATTGGGGATGTCACTTGATGATTTTACAAAAAGCAGCGGACCTAGCGGTTCCGATCCTTTAAAGGTGAAAGCTGTTTGCTCTTGCGAAGCAAACCAATCCATCGAGATCGTCACCGAAGAAGATCACATGGCCAAAGTTGTTCAGTGCGGATTTTGGAATAA
The DNA here is from genome assembly GCA_021772155.1 of Candidatus Obscuribacter sp. Taxonomy (GTDB): domain Bacteria; phylum Cyanobacteriota; class Vampirovibrionia; order Obscuribacterales; family Obscuribacteraceae; genus JADYXS01. The sequence continues at coordinate 14,153 of JADYXS010000578.1, read as the reverse complement.
GCAAGGCGAACAAGTAAATGCCGGTCCCTATCGAATGACCGTTGCCGGCGTTCAGTGCAGTCCGGATTTTCGCTTTATTGAAGACGGCGGTGTTTACCGTTTGTATGAGATATCCATCGCGTTCTACAGCTCTAATTTCAAAGATATGGAAGCTGCCTTGGTCGCAAAATACGGACCGCCGAGTTCAGAAAAGCAAGAAAAAATGAAGACTGAGATGGGCAATTTGCACCGCGTAACAAACCTCATCTGGGATAACGGAGTCAGCCGAATTAGGCTAAGCAGCGTCGACGGCAACAATACCGGTCGAGCGAAACTTCGCTACATTCATGAACGTCTCGCCGTTGCCTACGCCAGTCGAGTCAACGATCACAGGTCCGCACCAACCAGACGTGCATCGGACGATCTCTAAGAGATATGCGCTATTGCCATCTGGTCACATCCAGCCTGTATAGCCTCATTCGGTAGGCTCTGCCTTGAGATACGGTAGTAACGACTCAGGCTTCGGTACTATATGATTGAGGGTGTACTAACCCGAAGGCAGTTGTGATCATGACAACGAAACCAGAAGAAACAGAACGCGAAGATCTGCCGCAACAAGGACAGCAAGTCGCTTCGCGCGACATCAGTTTTGCTGAGACTGCATTGCGCATGTCAGGTAAGAGCGAAGAAGAAGCTCTTCGTACAGGCGCTGTGGACACTGCAGACGACCAAGTTGAAGCATTGTTTGCGCAGAAATTTAAAACCTCTAACAGCCCGATTCACAGATCTGTCTGGGACGGAAAAGTACCACTGGAATTGTTTGACGCTGCTCCTTTGTCCGGCGAGCCGACTTGTCAGCCTGCTATGGAACGCTGTCTACAGGCTCTTCGTAAGCATGTGGATGACGGCGACATCTTCGATGAACGGGGAAAAATCTCAGACGAAGTATTGCGTGACCTGGCTGCCAACGGCTACTGGGGCATGTTGATCGAAAAAGAATACGGTGGACAAGGCGCAACAGTTCAACAATTCATGAGTTTCCTGACGCGGGTTGCGGCAATTGATCCGACCTGTGCCGGGTTGGCATCGGTACACGGCTGCATTGGCGCTGTCGACCCAGTGCGCACATTTGGTACTGACGAGCAAAAGCAACGCTTCTTGCCAAGACTTGCTTCCGGTCAATCGCTTTCTGCTTTCGCTCTGACTGAGCCGCAAGCAGGTTCTGATTTGACAGCCTTGAAAACAACGGCCGAGCTCCAGGGTGATCACTATATAGTGAATGGTCAAAAGCTCTTCATCACTAATGCAATTCCCGGGCGCACAATCGGACTGGTTTGTTTGATAAACAACAAACCGGCAGCTCTTATTGTCGACTTGCCGAAGGAAGAGAACGACAGTTTCCGCATTGTTCCTTATGGTCTCTATGCGCTGAAGCATGCGTTCAACAACGGTCTTACATTCAAGAATTTCAAGGTGCCGAAAGAAAACCTGCTGCAACCTAAAGCGGGAGACGGCTTGACAGTTGCTTATCACGGCTTGAACCTCGGACGTCTGGCGCTATGCGCTGGAGCCTCCGGAACCATGCGCATCATGTTGGCAAACATGCTTCCGTGGGCAAATTTCCGGCAAACATACGGGCAGCGAATCGAAACACGGGAACTGGTCAAACGACGCATCGCTCGTACCGCCGCTTTGATAGTTGGTGCCGACGCGCTGCGTTCATGGGGCGCGTGGTTGCTCGACCAGGGATACCGGGGCGAGTTGGAGTGCATTATCGCGAAGATCTTTGGCAGCGAAGCACAAAAAGAAGTAGCTATCGAGTACTTCATGAAAACGCATGGCGGACGTTCATTCTTGCAAGGCCATATGTTTGGAGACAATGTCCATGATTTCCTCGCGCCGTGCATCTATGAAGGCGAAGGGGAAATGCTTGGAATGGCATTCTTCAAATCATTGGCCAAACAACATGGCATGCAGTATTTTGAGCCGGTCGGTAAGGCTCTGGAACGCGAGAAGATCAAAAACTTCAACCCGATGAATCCTGCCCATGCGTTTGCTTTGCGCAATGAACTTGTACCTTACGCATTCTGGCGCTTCGGTAAAGAGCTTGCCGGTCCGGACAAAAAGGACAAAGAGCTGGAAAGCGTCTCACCAATTCTCAAGCACCACATCGAGTTCGCGCTTGATATGCTTACCGAGCACCCTCTTGAGTTGAGCGGAGCAATGGTGCGTCACCAGCTGCGTCTTGCAGACAGGCAATGCTTGATTGCCGAGATGTCCCAACGAGTGCAAGACACCATCACCATCATCGTGGCGTCGATGTGGGCGAATCGCACCAAAAATGAAACTTACATTGCGGCTGCCGACATTCTTTGTCGAGATTTAACACGCAAGCTCACCGGCGAGCGTCCTGATGATGCTTATTACAAAGCAACGAGAAAGCTGGCCGACCGAATCATCGAATCCGGCTTCGATGGCCTTGATGAGATCAAGCGCCACGAGATCTTGTACGGATATCCAGAAAAATAAGTCCAGATCGGAAGACAACTGTGGGAGGGGCGGCGCCATGCGCCGCCCTTCATGTTTTGAATTAGCCGTAGGGGCTTGTCCCCAATACAGTTCACTTAACGCTTGGGTGAAACCCCGGGAGCGCCGGCGTCCCGCCGGCACCTGATTGCACTTGTGGTGGCAGCATCTTATGATGCCACGCCTGCGACACTCAAAAGCCGGCGGGACGCCGGCGCTCTCCCAGGATCGGCAAGGACAGCCACGGGCAGAGGATTCAATTCGCCTAAGTGAACTGTATTGGGGCTTGTCCCCTCCCTGGCCAAGGCGATGCCTTCACATGGGTTTCCGTTGGGTCTTCATTTTCTCCTCGCCAGGGGAGCCGACAGGTAGGGCAACTCGGCATGCTTCGCATCCACGCGCTGCCCCAGGGACAAACCCCTCCCCTCTACCATCACGACGATCGGATTGCGTGAATTTGCGGCCGCGCCCAGAAGCGCCGGCATCCTGCCCGCATCTGTCCACGGCACAAACTGCAGGCGGGACGCCTCAGCTCCCGGGAAATGCCCTTACAAGTCGAATTCAGCAAGCACCGGTGCATGGTCGGACGGCTTATCAAGCTTGCGTAGCTCGTTTGCAATCATCACTGCCGAGCAATGTTCTGCCACTGATTCCGTTGCCCAGATGTGGTCGATACGGAAGCCGGCGTTGCGCCTGAATGCGCCTGCTTGGTAATCCCACCAGGTGAATAGTCCGCCTTCCTTGTGGTGCTGGCGGAATAGATCTACGAAGCCCCATTGCTTGATGCTCTCAAGATGGTCTCTTTCTTCGGGACTAGCCATGATGCTGCCGTTCCACTCTTCCGGTTTATAAATATCGAGATCGTCGGGAGCTATGTTGAAGTCACCGCAAATGACCAACTTATCGTGCGGTTTGTAGTTCTCTTCGATATGCAACTTGAGAGCACACAGCCACTCTAGCTTGTAGTGATATTTTTCCGAACCGACTGCCTGTCCGTTTGGAATATATAGATTTACTATATTCACGTCGCCAATGGTGGCGGAGATCAAACGTCGAGACCCTTTTGCTATCTCAATTCGGAAGCCCCTCGCGACATCCGCGATCGCGTGCTTCGACGCGATCGCTACTCCGTTGTATGACTTCTCACCATATATTTCGATCTCATATCCACGATCTATAAAGATGTCGCGCGGAAACTTCTCATCGACAACCTTTGTTTCTTGCATACAAAGGATGTCTGGTTCGTAGTTATCGAGAAACTCTTGTATATGTGAAAGGCGCGCATTGATTGAGTTTATATTCCAGGTAGCTAGAAGCATTGCTTCTCCTTTGCACCGAATTTGATACCATGCAGCAATTCGCGTACTACCGACAATAGAATTCCGATTATACGATGACGGCGGGCACTTGTGTTCATGCCTGTTTTTAAGCCAATCTAGGGGCAATGTATACGAGTGGATGTATGTCCGAACCGCGAAGTGGTATATGTGCAAGGGGCTGAAACGCCCAGACGTCGTGCGACTCTTGCTACGACTGCAATAGCGACTTTTAGAAATATCATTTACCTAAATACCATCAGACGTTTGTAGATAGAGGCTTGGGGACCTTTACGGGTTTCGTTTAGGTGTGTAAATTACATACTTACTGAATCGCGATGGCGAGCACAAACGCCAGCGAAACTGTATTCAAAGCTTATAGTTCAATAAGCGGCGAACCTCCTCTTCAAATCAGAGGATCTTCATTTGTCCGCAACCGATCTCAATAGTGCGCGAGGGAAAATTCACATGCCGAAGAAAGTCCTGATAGCTTTGCCGCCAGCCATGCTGGAGCAGGTTGATTACATTGCTCAATGCGAACACCGTACACGCTCCGACCTGATACGCGAAGCTCTCCGACGCTATCTGGACAATTTCAGACGCAATGCTGGTGGTGGTGGTACACACCTGTCAGTAAGCACCATTGAGTCCCCAGCTACCGTAGGCAGCACACCGCTTACATAGATCAGGAATCTCATCAAAGCAAGCGCCGCTGGTTAGAACAACCGGCGGCTTTTTGTTTTGGAGATTTTTGTTAGACAGTGCGAATCGCCCGGTTGATATTTGCTGCTTCGTCAGTGAAACGGCATTCTTGAGTCAAATGGGCGCAAAAATCGAATTCGAAATATTGCTCAACATAGTTGAAGTTATAGCGTAACGCTTTGAGTAATCTGCGTGTTTCTTGTCGTACTGCGAAATTGAGTGTTCGGAGACGCTCAATATGAGCGGCTTCTGGTTTGTCACCGATTGCAAGGCGTGAATGCAAGATTGATAGCATCTCTGCGTAGTTCGTTAGTAGCAGATGCAATTCCTTGCGTATGATTTTCTCTTCAAGCGTACTTCGTTTAGTAGCAAGTAGTGCTAAGCAATCGGTGATGTCGACTATCAGCTCTGCGATGTACCGGGTCTCGCCCAGCCACTCGCTGAATAGGTCGTTTTCGACTAACTCGTTGCGATCAAAAGTTTGTTCTGTCATGGCTTGTAGTATACCCAGACGGAAATTCCTTAGGCAATTGGATGGCGGCATTTGAAGCTGTTTTCAGTAATGTTCGACAACTCTTACATACCGACCATAGAAAACGCGGCAGGAGTTCCTGCCGCGTTTTCTACTACATAAAAGAATTGAATTAGTTCAACGACTCGGTCAGTTGTGCAACAACGACGGGAACCGTTATCTGGCGTGCCATAGCGGAAGTCACTTCCATAGCGCGAACGCTCGGAAGCCTTTCTTCTGCCGTGATGATCAGGTCTGAGGTACTAAGTTCAAGTGCACGAGCAAGATCAACCAAACTCTTAAGTGAGAGGTTGCGGGCACCACGCTCGATATCGCTTATATAGGTACGGTGTAGTTTCGCGCGGTGGGCAACTTCCTCTTGCGAGAGCCTGAGGACTTCGCGCCGTTCTCGGACGGTGTAGGAAAGGGCTGTTAGTAATGCGGAATCGCTTCCTTCTCTTCGTTTTGTCATTTCTTTCTGCTGTCCTTTCAGGATAAAGGGCTCATGTTTCTAATGTAAGCAGACGCTAGTAAAACGTGCCACTTCCATATCCGACAGTCGCCATGCCGTTTCGCATTATTTCTATGGCTGAGTTCGGCACGCGAAGCCGCAACAGTTGAGGCTTTACGGTCGCGCTAAACTTTGAGGAATCAGCTGCTATAGCGATAACGACTGCAAGAACTGCGATTCGATTGCTGTAATTCTTTACGCAACATACGCACCGAGCTGTCTCAAAGCTTTCTGAGCTTTCCATCGCACTTCGTGATCGGAGTCCTCAGCGGCTTTATGCAGCAAGTCAAGAATTTGTGGAGCGGTGCAACCCAGTTTCCCAAGCGCTTTGGCAGCGGCTTTGCGCACTTCAACATCTGAGTCTGTGAGTCGCTCAGCAAGTTGGATGGTGAATTTGTCGTCTACCTTATGTAGACGCTCCATCACGCGTATGGCCTCGCGGCGGACCCATTCATCGGTGTCATTCATGGCTTCGGCAATTGTTCTGGTGTACTGACGAGCCGAACTGGGCCGTTCCCAGAACCACCGTAAAGCTGCCAGGCGCATCAAGGTGCTGTCGTGCCGCAATGCTGCATAAAACAGCTTTGCCGGTGACTTCGTTATGGATTCCGGCAAACCCATCTTTAAAGAGCGAATGTCGTAGCCAGGATAATCATGTTGAATTGCCATGTCGTCAACAATGGCAGCCATACTCTCTAAATCCATTTTCTTAGAATCCCTGCTGCAAATCTTTCAACATTTTGTTGAGGTCGCCAAACCCGCCCATGCCGCCGGAAGGTGACGAAGGAAGTCCGGGAAAAGACCCCGACATGCCGGGCAATCCGCTGAACGGATTAGCGTTTTCGGTGTTCTGTCCACGATTGACCGTTCCATACATAATCACTTTCTGTAGGAATTGTCCATCACTGCGGTATTTTAAAGTTGCTGCTTGGACATATAACTGGCTGGTGTTGATCTTGGTAAAGCGCAAAACAGTTTCCGAGTAGGAATTGCGAACCTGACCAGTTTGCTTTTGGCGCTCTGCCTCTTGAGCCACAATGTTTTGCTCCAAAACGCCGGGCTTGAGCTCTTTGATCACATTTTTCACCACCCGTGAGCTCAACTGATTTCCGGTTACGCCAACTCCGGTCAGGTCACCGAGGTACATTACCGGAATGCCGGTTGCCATGGAATTGAACATTTGGGAGGCCGCCGGATTATTGCCAAGCATGCTGGCAAACGGTGAGTTTTTGAGTTGATTTTGCATCTCCCGGGAAGCATAAGAGTTGGTGCGTGGCGGGAACGTCACTCGAGCCGGCTGCAATAATATGCTGCGGGAGTCCTGATAAAAGCTAAAGGTGGTCGTTCCAGTGGTTCCGGGACGAAGAATGTCCTGGGTCTCTTTGGCCTCTGCAGCATCGAAATCCCAGGAAGCTTTGTCCATCTGAGTCCAGTGAATCTTGAGTTGGCCGCCCCAGTTTCCCTGCCAATCGGCAGGGAAGGAAGCTACTAGACCTTTGATTCTGTCTACGTGCGGTTTGACTGCAGTTGGATCCACGCGCCCTTTCTGCGCCTTAAGCCCGAGGATAAACCCTACCGGTAGCTTTGCGCCGGTGCCGGCCACTTCTTCCAGGCGCCCTTTGAGCATCGGCAATGAACCGCTACTGGGCGGGGCCTTGGGTGCTTCGGTGACGGACGGACGAGCTTGGGTCGGTACAGGCTTGATGACAGTAGGGGGGCGCCCTACAGGGGCGGTGGCGGTCGTCGGTGGTGGCGATATCGATGTCGCCGCGGGCGTTGCGTAATCCTTTAGGAAGTCCGGGATCTGTTGCGAATCGGGGTTAGTGGACGGAACAGATATGGGCGTTGACGTTGTCTGTGCTGGGGGAGCCACAATCACTGGTGGTGACCCGGTTGGAGCAGTAATTGCAGTACCAGCAGGTGTTGTGTCCGTTGTCCCGTCAGCGGCCAGGGAGATTGTCGGGCCGCCGATCAAAATCAAGGACAACGCCACTATGGTGAAGCGTGGAGTGGCTAGACTCACCTTTCGTACCTCAGTCTAGAAGCTGAATCGATCCTTGACCTTCGACGACTTTCTTCAGCCCTTTATAGCTGCCCTTCAGAAAAATCTTGCCATCACCTGCAACCGTCGCATTGCTGATTTCTGCAGAGCCGCCCTTTATGGTGACAATACCGGATCCGGCAATGTTGGCCACAAGAACTTTCGTCGATAGGTCACCTATCTCTGCTTTCCCTTCTCCGCGCACGTCCAACACTGCTTTTGCAAGAGATTTTAGTTTTCCCATGGAAAGAGTCGATTTACCCATCATGGTGGCCACGACTTTGCCTGATTGCCAACTGTCGACATTCACGTCGGAATCATTTGCTGCCCCGAGGATAAGATCGCCTGCGTACGCAGTAGGCACGGAAATTTCCAAGGCATCCGGTCCATCACAGGTACCGGGCATGTCCACGCCGGCTAGCGGTTCAACCTTCTGTCCGCCGATGGTAACGCCATCCTTACCCATGCTGATCCCTTTCATGGCACCGCTCGGCAAGACATAAATTTTGCCATTGACGATCGCTCTTGAACCGAGTCCATCCGCCACCATCGACACACCTTGTTTTACCTTGGCGAATCCGGCCTGGCGAATAACCCCGCCAAGCACGTTCCAGTTGCGCGGGCAATTGGTGGAAACTGTAATGTCATGGGCTGTAGCGCTGCGCACGACTTTGACTTTCGCGCTTTCGGCAAGAATTACCAGCTGCTCGGTATTTATGGGAAGGTGCCCAATTGCAGTAAAACCGGGTGATTCTTGGCTAGTCACTGTCTGTTCCTTGATTTGAGTCTCTGTTTTGACTGCGGATGCAGACAAATTCAGGCCTGCAACTATGAGCGCGGCCAAGCCGGCGACCAACGTACGGTAAGAAATCATGAACAAACCCCGCGCGAGAAACTACCTCATCATAGCCTAGGAAGAAAAAGAAAGCTGAAAAGTGCTTTCTCCTCCGCAACCATCGCGGTTCGCATCTCTATCTGCGAGCCATTTCCGCGTTCAAAATTTCATCGATACGCTTAATTACGTCTGGCGTCAGTTTGCGTCCGGTAGCCACTATGTTCTCTTCAATCTGTCGAACTTTGGTGGCACCGATGATCACGCTGCTGACTTCTTGCAAACGAAGGATCCAAGCCAATGCCATCTGTGCTGTAGATATGCCGAGTTCTTCGGCCAGCTTCCCAAGCTGCTCGACCCTCTCGAGCGTATCGTTTGACATTGTCTCCCGCCCACGCAAAAAGATACCTTCCCGTTCGGCAGCTGCACGGCTGTCGGACGGCGGTTCCTGATTAGGTTTGTATTTGCCTGTGAGGACGCCTTGCGCCAACGGGGAAAAGACAACCTGTCCCATTCCGTTTTTCCAACTAGTAGGGATGACTTCCTTTTCGATCTGCCTTTGCAGCATGTTGTAGCAAGGTTGGTTTGATACCGGGCGCGGTGCGTTCATCGAATCGGCCAACTCGCATACGCGTTGAATCTGCTCAGCGGGCCATTCGCTGACGCCCCAATAAAGGATCTTTCCCTGGCGTGTGAGGATATCCATCGTCAGGACCAATTCTTCAAGCGGTGTTTCAGAATCCCATCGATGGCATTGAAAAAGATCGATGTATTCAGTCTTTAGCCGCCGCAAACTGGCGTGACATTGCTCCCAGACGTGCTTTCGCGACAAGCCGCGATCGTTTGGTCCTTCCCCCATTGGAAAGAATACTTTGGTAGCTAGAAAGACCGCGTCACGCGACAGGTCCCTTATGGCTTGCCCAACAACTTCTTCTGAGCGTCCGTGCGCATAGACATTTGCCGTATCGAAGAAATTGATGCCATGACTGAAAGCCACATGAATTTGCTTAATGGACTCCTGTTCGGCCACAGAGCCACCGTAAGTGAGCCAGCTTCCAAGCGCTACTTCACTTACTTTCACTCCCCACTTGCCCAGCTTTCGATATTCCATGCGCTTGACCTCCAGCGGTCCCTTCATTGTTATCTCGCCAGATCGGCAAGAAGAAGATAGCAAATATTCCGGGCAAAGAGGCAAAGAAACTTACAAGAAAGAAATTGGCATAACCGAGCGCTTGATAGAGATACCCACTGATTGCCCCGGGGATCATCATGCCCAAAGCCATCATTGCTGTGGCAGTTGCATAGTGGGCCGCCTTGTACTGGCTCTTAACGGTGGTCATAAGGAACACGGTGTACGCTGCAACTCCCAGGCCATATGCAAACTGCTCGATAGAGTTTATGACGTACACGGCAGGCAGATGTGGATTGAGGTTTGCCCCTTGAACGATGAACTTGTGCGGGAACGCGGCTAATACCCAATACAGCAGGATGGCTCCATTCTGAATGAGTGCCAGTGGCCACATCCATTTTTTCAGCCCATCCTTGCTGATAAGCCAGCTTCCAACGATGCCACCGAGCAATAGGGCAATTACACCGACCGTGCCACTGATGATCCCCATGTCTGCAACCGAGATGCCCAAGCCGTTCTTAGCGACGGGGTCCAGCAAGAAATTGGGCGCCTGCTTGAGCATAAGTGCATCGCCCAGGCGGAACGTCATGATGTAGATGACAATGGGAACGATCGCTGGTTGAACAAAGTAGGTGCCAATAGCGCTGAAAAATCTCTTGCCCCCGTCTGGCTTAACCAGATTGTTCGGATCTGCCTCTGAGACATAAACGGGCTTTGCGGATTTGGGAAGATACCAACTGTGAAAGACAGCTGCTGCCAGCATAGCCACAGCGCAAATGCCAAAGGCTACTCCCCAGCCAAAGCCGATGCTGCGCGATTCGGCAATCTTTCCGGCTAAAAACACCATGGCACCGGAGCCGAACAGCCAGGCGATTTTGTAGGCCGTATTTCGTACACCAACGAAAAATGCTTTCTGCTCATCATTGAGCACATCAAGATAGTAGCCGTCGATCGCCACGTCATGAGTTGCCGATGCAAATGCTATCAATACCAGTACGGCAACTGCCACGCCCACCATCTTATTGAAGTCCATTGCATCGCTTAGGAACGACACTCCGGCGATACCGGCCACTGTCACGGCAAGAACGAATTGTGCCACCACAATCCAGGATCGTTTGGTGGCATAAAAATCAACGAATGGGGCCCAGGCGAATTTCAAGGTCCAGGGCCATGCTATAAAGCTCGTCAGTCCGATGAAGACGTTATCTGCGCCCAGGCTTTTGAAGAAAATGCCGGACATCATCATCACGATGGTATAGGGCAATCCTTCCGCGAAATAAAGCGTAGGAATGTAAATGCCGGGTTTTTTCGCGTCGCTCATCTTTGGCTCGTAACTGAAGTATGATCACTTAGATTAGCAGAACAGCAAAGTGTTCCCATGGTATTAAAGAAGCTGATTTTATGGTGCCTCATTGTTTTGCTTTGTAGCACTGTCACCCTCAGAACGCTGGCTCAGAGTCTCATTGATGAGCCTCTCACCTTGGCATTCAACACAAAGGTGCTCGAGCAAGTTGATGCACTGGTCCGAAAAGATTTTTACGATGCCAAAGCGATGCCAACCTGGGCTGCAGCACTGGCAAAACATCGCCAGCAAATTGTCGAGAGCAAAACCCTGTCAACTCTCGATCTGCAACTGAACAAAATATTGGGTGAGCTGAAGGCTAGTCACACTCAGTTCGTGACCACCAACGATGAAGCCTACTATTTTCTAAGAACCTTGTTCGGAAGCCGCTCCGGCAAGAAATCCGCGTTGCCGCTCATCGATTACGTCGGGGCAATAACCGGTGGAGTAAACTGCGCCCGCACCCAGGTCCGGTACGTACTCGATGGTAGTCCTGCAGAAACTGCTGGCATAAAGATCGGCGATGAAATTGTTTCCGTAAACGGACAACGCTACATCGGACAACTGTCATTCACGGGCACCGCCGGTAAAACGGTTGAGGTGCAACTTCGTCGTCCGGCGCTCAGCGGCAATCCCCAGGCGCTTACTGTTGAGGTAAAGCCAACCTCACGCAACGATTACAATGCTTACGTTGAAGCGATTGTGAAGAGCGTCAAAGTAATAAAGGTGGACGGGGGCACGATTGGCTACGTACACGTCTGGTGTGGCAGTGAAGATGCACACAATGCCATCGAAGAAGCGATGGATAAGTTGATGGATACTGATGGGCTAATCTTTGATTTGCGCGACGGCTATGGCGGAAATTTTTTCAATGATCTCGATATATTCTATCGACCTCCGGCTGGATATCCCTCGTTCACTACTGTTTCTCGAAGTGGCAAGAAGAACACCTCCCGGATGGTTTACTCCAAGCCAATGGTGACGCTGATTAATGGTGGCTCCCGGAGCGGTAAGGAACTTGTAGCCTATAGTCTCAAAAAAACGGGACGTTCCGTGCTGGTCGGGGAGAATACCGCTGGTGCGGTCCTGGCTGGACGCCTGCACCTCTTGAACGATCGCAGCGCTTTGTATCTGGCAGTGGAAGGTGGCGATGTCGATGGAATCATATTAGAAGGTAAAGGTGTTGCGCCGGATGTTGAGGTCAGAACCGACTGCGCCGAGCGAGGGCGGAAGGATTTGCAATATGAGGAAGCGCTTCGACTACTTCAGCAGAAGATTGCAAAAAAATAGACCAGGTATTTCTTTCCACCTATGGGTCGGCCCAACATCCTAAACTCTTTGATAGGCACTGGTTTGCGGTGCTTTATACACGCTTTCGATAACGTTCTTTCGTCAATAGTTGAATCCGACTCTTGCCCCTAGGATGTGTGTATTGGGGCTGCGGGACGGAATTACAAATGCTAAATCAACTAATCTCTAACATTCATAAGATCACTAGAGACGGGAAGGAATCTTATTTCGGCAAACGCTGGGGTGCAGACGCTGGTCTAAAGAAGACTGTGAGTCGCCAGGACTATACTTTTGATGATGTATCGAAAGCGAGTCCTGCTAAGCAGCTGCGAGAACAGATTCTTACCGCTTACCAATCAACGCCAAGCGCGGAAAGTAAGTTGTTCGTCGAGAAACTGACCAATGACTCATTGAGCTTTCTTGCCAAACGACGCGGCCTGCAATTGCAGCAAATGAAAGCGGAAGCCATCTGCAATGAATCGATGACTGCTCTTGTTAGCAGGGTGTTTGATCGTATTGAGCAGTATTCTGTCGAACTGAATGCCTATCTTGGATGCACGGATTTGCAGACATCATTGACCAGGCCGGCTCATGTACGTGAAGTAACGCGATATAGCAAGAACCGGCAACCGCTTGAAACAGTTACTTATTTTCGCGCCCGTCTTGCTTCACCTACATGGAGCTTGATTATTCGGGGAAAGGACTCCACAGTCGAAGTTTTCTTGTTGCCCGTTGGAAAATCACTCGGGCTGACTAAGAGCGAAGCGGACTACGAACCAATCTTTGTCCTGACTGCCACTCTCATCAAGAGCATACAAGAAGTCGAATGGGAATTAGAAGACCGTGGGTTAACTCAAATGCGCGAGCAGGCGCTGTCCATGGAAATGTTCGTTCGTTTGATCGAAGCCACTCGTAATGAGCTTGAAATGGATACCGTATACGACAGCAGTATCGAGTATTAAGGCTCGTCTATTGTCCCTCAATCGGTTGACCGCCCAGTAAGTCCCAAGACATGGGGTTTATCCTGAAAGACTATGGTTTTGCCTGTCATCATGGAGGCTATGATGAGCGCAGTCAGAGGATTCGGGATACCTAAATTATCGAACGCGCAATAGAGTGCCGTCAGTACTATTCCTCTGGATCTTGATTGGTTGAACTATTGTGCCTGCACCAATCTTGGCTCTGCTCGATTAACAGTCGTGCACCGATAACTACTGCGATCAACATCAAAGGATTTGGCGGCACTCCTAATGCACAAGACACAACAACTAATAGTCCTGCTGGGTTTCGTACTCATTTTTATTATGGGCATCTTTCCGCCATGGGTATTTGTTGACGAGAATAAGGTCGGGCAACCTATGGGCTACGCCCCAATTTGGAAACCACCAGTTGAGCGTCATCAAGAATCGGCCGAATTTCTCGGCATTAAATTGAAGCTAGACCTGCACACACAAACCGCCAACACGATAGACTTTGCAAGATTGTTAGTGCAGATTGCAATTGTATTTGCAGTGACAAGTGGTGCAGTTGTTCTGGCTAAGAAAGCATCAACTTGATGCACATAGTGAGGCTTGTGTGCTCGGGTTCTGGCTGCTTCCGGCACTTGTCCTTAGGTACACGGCCGACAAGATGCCCGGTACGCTTTCGTTCATAGGCTGGGAACCAGCTATCTGGGACGGACTAATTGTGCTGTTAATAGGCATCGTATCAATGGAGACGCCCACGAACGGGACGGGAAGACTTTAGTAGCCACCGCCACCGAGACTGCGTGCGACACTACAACTGAGTAAAGACTTATAGGGGCGGCTCTCATGAGCCGTCCTTTCATTTAGTTGATGCCGTGCGTCACCGGTCGTCCCTGTAGGGGCGCGTGATGGAGTTTTTGCCAGAAGTTGTGTTTTGATTAATTGAAAAAGGCGGCGTATTCTTTCAATCGCTAAGTGAAGGAGATACGCCTAATGAAGAAAGATACAG
>JADYXS010000577.1 GCA_021772155.1 Candidatus Obscuribacter sp. | reverse complement strand
GCACAAGCCATCTCCGTTAGGGGATCAGGCTAAGATAGCATCAGTCCTCGGAAAAGGCCAGCATGACATCGTTACTTGCAGACTTTTGCCAAAGTCCAGATTTTATGGCGTTTATCCCGTCCACCCAGAGGCGATGGCAGTTCGAACATAGCTCGATCGCTGTGCAATGTCTTCACAATCCCATAATCTTTTTGTTGCAAAAGCGGAGTTAGTATATTGACAACCTTCCATGTGCAGATGTGCCTTGTTATGTGGATATCCAATGAACGAAGAAGAGTCACCCGGAACGAACGATTCAGGCGAAAATTCAACCGACGATTCGGTAACGCCTCAATCCGCAGAATTGATTGACAGTGCTAATTCTGCCGCTACCACTTTTGCAACGATGATGGCGCAGACCACGGAGAAACGGGGAACAACTAGCCTCAGTGTGATTCAACATGAGCTTGAAAGGGCCGCTGACTATGCCCATGAATCGCTCCTCGACGACGAACGCTCTTTTGCCCTGGAGGAACTGGCGAGTTTGCATGTTTCTCAGCGGCGAACACGAGAAGCGCTGAAAGTGTTGACTGCCTTAAGCGTTCATCAAGCGAAGGTCTATGGCTCTGAGCATCCTGTTTTGGCCAAAACTTACATGCTTATCGGTAAGTGCCATCGAATCGCACGTGATTCTTTCAACGCGGTTAGATCCTTACGCGAAGCAGTGGTCCGCTATCAATGCGCAGATCAATTGAATCTACCGGATTTTGTTGAAACCCTCTGCCAATTGTCGCAAATTTATCGAGAACTAAATAAACCGGATCTCGCTAAAATAGCCGTTAAGCAGGCTCTCACTGTGGTTTCGGCAGCAGGTGAAAGTGATACTGAATTATTGCAAGCACGCTTGCTCGATGAGTTTGGATCTCTGCTCTACGATACCAGGCAGTTTTCCGCGGCCATCACTATGTTTTGCAAGGCCATTGCTTTGAAGCAAAGCGTCCTTGGACACCGAGATTTTGCCTGTGCCAATACTTTTGTCGCTTTGGGAATGGCTTATTACTGCGCCAGGGAGTTCGAAAACGCCAGGGAAGCACTAATGCAAGCGTCCCTCATTTGCGAAGTGACACAGTGCAAGGATCGTGCCTATAAAGCTACCATTTTCTCCAAACTGGCCGGTACATTCCGGGTCACCGGGCGGCTGGCGGAAGCTGGAATGATGGACGATGCGGCCAAAGAAATCGCGGGTGGACAGACTCAAATTTGCCTTTACGACGGATTTCGCAAAGACATGGAAGCCGGATATGCTGCCGAAAAAGCGCTTATGTGGGACAGTGCCACCCGGTCGTACAGGCAAGCGCTCAGTATGCTGGAAAGCTTCCGGCACAGGAATTCTGCAGAACGCGTTGCAATTTTGATCAGGCTACAAATTGCCGCTGAAAGCCGCAATCAGAAGATACAAGCAAAGACACTTCTGATTGAAATTGAAAGTGAGATGGATGAGCTTTTCGGATGGCGCCAGACCGAGCGATCAGAAGCTGCGCGGCAACTTTCGCGATTGTTTCGCATTCAAGGAAAGCATATCGCTGCTGATGCCTTTCTTGTTTATGCCGAGCAGGAATACCGCAGGCGGCGCAGCATCAGGGATTTAGTCAGTTTGCTTGGAGATCGCGCGGCTTTGCTCACAGCCAATGCGCAACACAAGGAAGCAAGGAAAGCCGAGAAGCTGGCCAGAAGATTGACGTTGAAACTTGCAGGCGCGCAACAACACCTTGAGCTGGCAGCACCAACCGACCTGGCAAAACTACTTTATCAATGAGACCAGGGCACACCATTTGTACACGGGTTGGCCGAATACGGACCAGCGGATCGTTTTTACTGTCTGTTATAGTATTCTACAGACAAAAAGAAGCAGCTCCCGGAGGAGCTGCTTCCCGCAAAACGCTAACGCGTCTTACTCACGGTTTCACCGTTACTGACCAGCCGGAGGAGTGCCCTCAGCAGTCGGAACAGGTGCACCACTTGTGGTGGCGACGCCGGTTCCGTACTTGGCGGTCTCGTCGGCCGTGGGCACGATCAGACCGGTCGTAGGAGGAGCAGCAACCGGGGCGGGCGAAGTCACCTTCGCCTTGGCCGCAGCTTCAGCCGCCTGCTTCTCGATGAACCGGGCGCGAACCTGGTCCATCATCTTCCGGGAGTTCTTCTCCGTGAACAGCGCAGCCGTCTGCGGAGCGAACCGTCCGCTCTTCCAGAGCGTCCACTTCGCCTTGATGTCGGCAGCCGCCACATACGGCGCCCAGAAGTCACCCATTTCCCAGGGGATATCCGACTTACCGCTCACCAGGTTACGCACCAGAGCGTCCACCTTGTCCTGCCGCTTGCGGTTCCAGTT
This sequence comes from Candidatus Obscuribacter sp., assembly GCA_021772155.1. Classification (GTDB taxonomy): domain Bacteria; phylum Cyanobacteriota; class Vampirovibrionia; order Obscuribacterales; family Obscuribacteraceae; genus JADYXS01. The sequence goes on along the minus strand of JADYXS010000577.1, from coordinate 8,227 downwards.
GACCAGCTGAGCGGTGCTCTTGCCACCGAGGGACGGCAGCAGCGCGTTGAAGATCGCATCCACAACCACCGGCGCGACCTGCTTCAGGTCCGACATCGGGATCGAGATATCGAACTTGAACTTGCTCTTCGGGTCCATGTTCCGCCACACGATGTTCTTCGGTAGCGGCACACCAGCGGCCTGATCAGCCAACATGCGGCACTCGTCCGCTTCGGCGTGGAAGCCGATGCAGTCCAACGCGGCGGCAACCACGTAGGCACGCATGTAGTCCGGCATGTGCGGCTCGATACCAAGCTCGCCCTGTTCGCCAATGGCGAAGTACGAACCATGGCGCAGCATGCGGTTCGCGTCGAAGGCACTTTGCCCGCGCAGGTTGAACGCGCAGAACGTCGCCAGCATCGAGTACATGAACGCCTCGCCCGACAGCGAAACGCCACCGGCGATGTCCGCATCGGTCTCGGACAGCGTTTGAGCGTAGACCTGCGTGATCATGTCGATCATGCGCACAGGCTGCTTTCCAAGCATCATCTTGTCCGATGAGAACTTGAACTTGCCGGCCGCGTGCGCTGCCGTGATGGCTTTTACCACCGCTTCGGTCATGTTGTCCGCCAGACCATCCACATCGTTGTAGAAGTCGTGACGAAATTCATGGAGGTACAGCGGCAAATACCCGACAATCAGGTCCGCCTCATCGAACGGCACTTCGATGGCATGAGCCCCAACCGGACCACGACCACCGGGGATGGTGGCAGGACCCTGGTCGGAAAACCGCGCCATGAAGCAGTCGTTCAGGTGGAACGCCCGCGTCTTGACTCCGCCGTCGCCATCGGACGTGAGGTCACCGTTGTGGAACAAGTGGTTGGCCTGCTCGACGGTGAAGTGCACGTAATCCAGCTGCGGGTAGAAGCCGTACATGCGCTGCGTGAACGAATCCGTCCAGATCTGCAACACGTACAGGATTTCGTTGAGCTGCTCGTTCAGCACGGAGACCGCAGCATCCAGGAGTTCTTCCTCGGAGGCTTGCGGGTACTGAGCACCGAGGAACTGGATCACGCGCGGCAGCGACTGCGCGTAGATGTCTTCCAGTTTCAACAGGTGGTCCCGAAGGCTCGCCGCGGGCGCGTGGAACTTCTTCGGCATGTTGTTCAAGGCCCAATTGCAGGCGCCCTTGAACGGGTCGAACTGCCGAGCGATGACCGACTTGAACCGACCGTCGTGCATCATCTTGGCGAGCGTACCAGCTGCGATGCGCAAAACCGGACCGGCCGTCGCAGTCATCGTCACGCCATCGCCTTCCGGGATGAGCGGATTGATCGGAATCTTCGGCAGATTCACCGCACGCATGACGCCGCGGGAAGCCTGAGCACGAGCCTGCTCACGCAGACGGCGCCGGCGGTGCCACTGCGAAAGGTTGGTCGGGCGCGAGGACAGCGAACGCCGGACGTAAGCCAGGAACATCTCGCCATCGCTCTCACCGAGCGACTCTTCGGGCTGGACAAACTTCTTGCCGTGCTTCTCGTACTCGCGAGCGAGTCCGTTGAAGTAGGCAATGGCCCCAGCCACCAGCTCATCGGTGGTCGGGAAAGGATACTCCGTGTGACCAACACCGGGGAGCACAACTGCGTGCCGACGGCAGCAGCTGGTCGTGTGTTCACCTTCCGGGTGAATGCACGGCGCGTCGTCTTCACTGCTGTTGGCACAGGCGATTTGCCCTTGGCTGGCGAGCAGCAGCTTAGTGGCGGCGTGCCACGACTTCGGCGCGCTGGTCAGGACTGGGAAGCGGAACTTCTCACTCTTCATATGTTGCTCCTACATTGGAAGGCTCCCCGTCATCTGGAAAGATGAGCAGTCGGCCTTATCCGAAACCGCCTCCGATATGGAGCCGGCTTGTTTAAAGGGGCGAGGCAACAAGCATCGCCATCAAAAAATGACGGGATGCTTGCGCGCCCCTAAACAAAGAAGCGGTCCGACCACCTGCCACCACCAGCGATGGCAGCGACAAACGATCGGACCGCAAGAAGGCAGCGCTGCTGAGATTCAGCAGCGCCGGACAAGACTAGACCTCGACGCCGTCGTCAGCGACAGGCGTCAGGTCATCAACAACTTTCTGGCCGGGCTTGATACCGACCAACGCGGCCGCTGCGGCAACCTTGGCGCGCAGATCGGCTTCCTCACCGGGGAACATCGCGCAGGCTTCGGACGCCCAGTAGGCGATCTGACCGAACGACGGGCGGGACGACTGCAGGCTGGCGCGAGCAGCGTAGAAAATCCGAGCGGCGCGACCCATGGTCGACTCCCAGTCGTTGCCGACGAGGCTGACGCAGAACTCGGCATAGAACTTGTTCATGATGCCCGAGTTCCAATGGACTCCGCCATTGTCACTGGAGGTCTTTATGTACTGGTCCATATGAGCGGGCTGACGATCTTTGCCCAGACTCGGGTCGTTGTACGCCGTGCCCGGGTTCTTCATGTCCCGGAGTCCACGACGGATGCCCTTGGAGCCGGCGGCAACCGGAGCCCAGAGGCCCTTGCCGACGGTGCAGTGGTAATCCTTGGCCTTGAGGTTCAGGTGCCACGACTCGACGTTGGCGCCCGTGATGTCCGAGAAGGACTCGTTCGAGGCACCGGGCTGACCGTAATAATCGATGCCACCGGGCACCGCGTACTCGGTGACGCCGTGGGCCAGCTCGTGCGCCCAGACGTTGAGCAGGTTGAAGGTGAGGAAGTTCACCTTGTCGCCGTCGCCGGTGACCATGTATTCGCTGTTCCAGTACGCGTTGTTGTAGTCGCGGTCGAAGTGAGCGACGCCCTTCAACGCCATGCCGTTGGCATCGATGCTGTTACGGCCGTGGATCTTGAGGTGGAACTCTCGGATGATGCCGAGGAAGTCGAAGCAGTCGTTGATGACAAGGTCGGACGCCGGCTTGTCGGACTCGAAGCGAGCCCTGGTGCCGGGGAGGGAGGTGCCGTTCTTGGCGTCGTACATCATCCGCTCGGCGGTGCCGGCGTTCTGCAGGAAACGGAACACCTGGCCATTACGAGCAGCGGACTTGGTCCACAGCTGCTGGGTGTTGAAAAGCGTCCGGGTGAGGGCGAGTTGGTCGGGGTTGCGTGCGGCCATTTCGAGCAAAACGCCGGAGGGCACGAAACCGTGGTGGTTGCGATGGAACATAGGAGACTCCTTTGGAAGTTGTCGGACCGCTAGGTCCAACGGATCAGGAAAGTGAATCCGCGACAACACGCTTGCGCTCGACCAAAGCAACTGCTTTTGACCGGGTTCAAGTGTGGTAGCGAAGGATGACTTCGGAGAGCAAAACGCGGAGCGCTACAAGCGTCCTGAGTGCTATGGCTGCAAGGAAATACTTGTAGGCCCGCACCATGTGTAATTTGCCCAGACAGATGTGTCCCTACTAAGCTCAAAGAGCCGAACGTATTGCGAACTGGTGGTGCAGAGTGCGGGTATTTGTTCGGTTGGGCGGTGCTCTAGTGAGGATAATTAGGGATGCACGCGCACGATAGTAAAAAACCTCTCCTGAAAGCAATATTCAGGGATTCGGAAAAAAGAGCTTGACTACTGAATGCCGCTCAATATGAGATATGCAATTGACGTAGTGGCGCTATAGGTTCCTGAGTAACTCTCAACTTCTGTTCGCGAATTGATCATGCATTGCGTGAACCGCGTGAACCGTGACGGCGCGACGGTTTATGAGCTAAAGCCAATACAAAATGCATTAGTTCGGCGTAACAAACAACCACTTGACCACATCCATCTCAGCCTGGCCTCGGCGAGAGTCAAACGACTCAATCAGGCAGCACAAGCCAGATTCAAAGCAAACAGTGACGGCTGATCAATCCACTGTTCGGACAATTCCCAACCTGCTGATGACAACCAACCGCCAATAATTCCCCCCCGATATTTGTGGCTACGTTCCGTGCGAATCGTCTCCCCTTCCGAAAAACTGCAGATCAACTTTAAGCGGGAAATGCGTACGGCTTGATCAACCAAAGAGCGAAGATGCATTTCAATACACCCATCCGGTTGGTTCCAACGCGCTTCGTGAGCGAACTTTGAAAGGTCGAAATTCGCCGACAGTTCGTAATTTATGCGCGCAAGTAGGTTCTTATTGAATGCAGATGTCACACCCTGCGGATCGTCATAAGCCATAACCAGCCTGTCAACAGGCTTTTCGAGGTCGGTCCCCAACAGCAGGAAATCGCCGCGCTCCAAGTTGCTGCGCAGATCAGTCAGAAATTTGTTCGATTCAGAGACAGTAAAGTTACCGATAGACGAACCCAAGAACAGCACTGTCACTGGTCCTCGGCGGTTACGCAGAGCCACCGGCAATCCCTCAAAAAACTCGCCGGCATGACCATAAAACGTCACGTTGTCCAGGCTCTTGATAACATTTGCGCTGATGTCCAATGCTGTTTCAGAAATGTCCAAATTGTGGTACCGGATACCCGTTTGAGTGGCCGTAGATAAAAGCAGGAAAGCCTTTTCACCAGTTCCTCCGCCAAGCTCGACAAACTCCGGTGCCCCGCCTACGGCGCCCATAATCTGAGAGCGGTGCGCTTCAAGAAGGGCTTTCTCCCCGCGACTACAAGCATATTCTCTGAGATGCGTAATTGCCTCGAATAACGAGCTTCCCACGCCGTCGTACAGATACTTGCAAGGTAACGTCTTAGGGTTAGACATCAAGCCCGCTAGCACTTCCGCGCCGAGATCGCTTCCCGAAACAAATGGCTGAAAGATTGGTAGTTCGTTCATGGTTACCGGTAAACACAACGAAAAGAGGAATAAACATAGGGATATCGCGGTCGAAACCAGTTCCTGAAACTGCGCCGCACCAACCTATCTGCAGTCACTGGCGATGCGCCTTTCACAACATAGTGTTGGCTATCGAAAAAGTCTGCCGAGTATGAGGGGTAAGTTAGCAACGCCCGGAACCCGGCAAACGGAGCGAAGATCGTTCTAGTCCATTCCCATCCGTTACCAATCAAATCGCAGACGCCATAGTCGCTTGTTCCTTCTGGAAAGGCACCCACAGGGGATGGAGACAAAGATCGAAATCCAAAATTGCCTTTGCGATCGAAGGGCACGTTGTGACCCCATGGCTGGGGCGCGTCATTCTGCCGGATTGTGCCGTAAGCTGCGCGGTGAAACTCTTCTTCGGAAGGAAGCTCAGCGCCCTTCGAATGCGCGTAGGCAGTGGCTTCTGCATGCGTGATATAAACCGGCCAATCGAGCAGAAGAGGAATGTCTTCAAAAAGATCGCGGTAACACCACTGCCCATCTTGCTTGAACCAAAACTGCGGGTGCCTGTGCCCAGTGGTCTTTAGCCACTGCCAGGATTCTGTATCCCAGAGCTGCTGACGCTCGTAACCATTTGACTCGACAAATTCCAAAAATGCACGGTTAGTCACTTTATACTTGTCAATCAAAAAACGCGGAACGTGCACCTGGTGCTCTTCAAATTCATTGCACCAACCAAATTCCGCCTGGCGGCGATCTGCGCCCAACGTCGCCGAACCAGCGGGAATCTCAAGTCGGGCTCCGTAATCATCAACTGTTGCCGCTGTCACGCGTCTGTATGGCACAGGATTCTTCAAATGATGCGCAAGCTGGTGAATCATGTAAATCAGCGTTTCCGCATGCATCCAGTAATGTTCCAACGTTAAACACAGAGCGCCATTGATGCTTTCATCGTCGAAATTCAGGTTGAGAAGCTCGTTTTCGACATTCAACTTGTACCTGTCAATCTCAGTCAGTGATGGCCAGCTAAACAACGCAACCGGCGGCCCTGCTCTCTCGGGAGGATCAATGCCTCGTTCAAACAGCAGATCGAACTCAGAGTTGAAAGCCTTCCTCCTGAGAGTGGCTCTGAGTACCTGGTTACAGGCGAACGCCGGCAAATGTCCATAGTAAAAAATCAGCTGGTTACGCAATGGAATCGGACGCTCATAATAAGCTTCGTATCTAACAGCCCGGAAGATTTCATCGCAGCAATCTATTGCAGCCTCGAGATGAAGACGCAAATTGGGCTGTGACTTTTGTTGCCTGGCATGCATGACATCGAAAGACGTCCGCTGGTAACCGAACGGTTCCTGGTCATGTGAACTATTTTCAAATCCCGTGCACGGCACAGCAGGCGCACCGGATTTGGTGCACGCCAGATTAGCCGCGTCTCACCATCACCCCCTTGAACAGTGCGTTACAACTAGCTACAGCCCCGCTATAGGATTAAGTATCAGGTAAGAATGTAGTCAGAATTCTTGCTTCTCAAGTAGCTCTTGGACTAGGGTCAGATCTGTTTCTCTTCACTTCCAGATCTCTATAGGCCCCACAAAGACATAAAGCTGCTCCCCAACCAGCCTCTCTTGATAACTGCTTAACGGCAGGCGGGCTTTTCACGCATGGCTTTGCTTCCAACCGGTGGCAGCAGCTAAGCTGAAAGGGACCTGAATGAATTTCGTAGTGCACTCTGTTTTGAGCGCTACTTACAACACGTCACGATTTGCTGCCCACGGGCAGCACAACCAGTTCGGAGTCAATTATGTGCAAGCTTCACAGTAACGGAAGCGGTACTTCGACCAAGCAGAAGGAATTCCGCTTGCCGAAGACCGTTGTTCCCATTCGCTACAAACTACGCCTCTCTCCCGGGCTGAAGATCACCAACAGAGTCGGCGAAGCCGATGAGGTGGTCTACAAATTCACGGGTCGCGAAGAGGTGAAAATCAACGTCATCAAGTCGACCAACCGCATCGTGCTGCACTCGTCTAACCTCGAGATTCACGACGCCTACGTGGTCAACAGCAAGGGCGAGCGCCTTGATGGCACCGTCACACTCGATCCCAAGAACGAATTCGCCATCATCTCCTTCGATGGCAAAGTCGCCGCGGGCAAGTGGACGCTGCATACTCGCTTCACCGGCATCCACAACACGAAGCTGAAGGGTTTCTACCTCAGCCAGTGGCAAGATGACCAGGGAGCGACGCATCAGATCTTCACCACTCAGTTCGAATCCACCGACGCTCGCCAGTCCTTCCCCTGCTTTGATGAGCCGGCGATGAAGGCTGAGTTCGATGTTGAGCTTATCGTTAACGAGGACTTGACGGCGCTGTCCAACGGGCGAGCCGTCAAGACCGAGTCACTCGGCGATGGTACGAAGATCGTCACCTACGCTCGCACGCCGAAGATGTCCACGTATCTCGTGGCCTTCTGCGTGGGCGAATTCGAGTCGTCCGAGCCCGTCTGGGCCAACGGCAAAGAGATGCGCATCTGGTCCATTCCGGGCAAGAACCACCTCAAGTCGTTCGCGCTCAAAGTGGGCAAGTTCGGTGTCGAGTGGTTCGAGAACTTCTTCGACCGCCCGTACTTCGGCGGCGACAAGATCGACATGATCGCCATTCCGGACTTCGCGTCCGGCGCAATGGAGAACACCGGTCTCATCACCTACCGCGACACTGCCTTGCTTGTGGACGAGAACAAGGCTTCCTACGCTGAAAAGGCGCGGGTTGCCGAAGTCGTTCTCCATGAGCTGGATCACCAGTGGAACGGCAACGAAGTGACCATGGACGACTGGGACGGCCTCGGCCTGAACGAGTCGTTCGCCACCATCATGGCTTTCCTTGCCATGAACGACATGTTCCCCGAGTGGAATGTCTACAACGAGTTCGGCATCGACCGTGCCGGAGCCTTCGCGCTGGATTCGCTGAAAACCACTCACCCTGTCGAAATTCCGGTCAGCCACCCGGATGACATCCAACAGTTCTTCGACACGATCACCTACGAGAAGGGCGGCTCGCTGCTCTTCCAGATGATCCAGTACATGGGTTTCAACACCTTCCGTACCGGCATGCGCATCTACATGAAGCGCCATGCCCTGGGCAACACCAAGGTCTCGCAGCTGTGGGACGCCCTTGAGGATGGCTGCAAGGCCGAAGGCAATAACACGCCAGTGCGCATGATCATGGACGCCTGGTGGAAGACCTCCGGGCACCCGGTGGTGTCTGTCCGCGAACACGCAGATCCAGGCAAGGTCATCGTCAGTCAGAACAAGTTCCAGTTCCTGCCGGAAGGAGACAACACCGACGTCTGGCCGGTTCTTCTGCACGTGCGCTACAAGCTGGGCAATTCCGGCGCCATCGTCGAAGACAAGGTCCTCTTCAACGAGCGTGAGATGACTCTCAACTACGGCCTCGGTCACGACGTGATCGAATGGGTCGT
>JADYXS010000576.1 GCA_021772155.1 Candidatus Obscuribacter sp. | reverse complement strand
TGCTGATGGAGCAATCCTATGCGTTAAATGGAGTTATCTATCACGAGTTGTATTTCAGCAACCTTGGTGGCACAGGTGGTGAACCAACAGGTGACCTACGAAATGCTGTTGAAGCTCGCTGGGGCAGTATCTCCAAGTTTATGGATTTCTTTAAAGCATCAGGCAAATGTATGCGTGGTTGGGTAATCGTCGGCTGGAATACACGCGACGGCTCACTACAAACGTACGGACTCGATATGCACAACATGTGGGTTCCGGCCAATGTGGTCCCAATTGTTGTTCTGGACGTCTACGAACACGCGTACATGATTGAATACGGCATCAACCGAGCAGGCTATCTCGATGCATTCATGAAAAACATGGATTGGGGCGTCTGCGGCAAGCGCTTTGAGCTGGCCCGCAAGCATCCGGCTGGTCCTGATTCGACCGTATAACACTAAAGGTCTGATAAAACACAAAAGGGTGAGACATTGGTCTCACCCTTTTGCAAATTTTGCTCATGGAACGGGCACAATACGTGCAGACTATGACGTACTTTGTTATGCTCCTCCTATGACAAGCGGATCGAAAAAAAACATCGAAGCCCTCAACGTTAATCCATCGGTCTCCGACGAGCGGATGCAGGCTGCGGAAGTCATCGTTCAAGCTGATGAAGCCGAACCTCTGCTAATTGACCGAGAGCTCAGCCTCTTGGAGTTCAACAGACGGGTTCTGGAAGAAGCGCTGGATGCCGATAACCCGATCCTGGAACGTGTGCGATTTCTCTCCATTGTCGGCTCCAACCTGGACGAATTCTTCATGGTGCGGGTGGCAGGCATCTTCCGGCAGATTGAATCCGGTGACGTGCCTCTGGCTGGCGAGACGAGGCCGAGCGTTTTGCTCGAGCAGGTACGCAGCAGTGCCACTTTACTACTTAATCAAGCTCAGGATTGTTTCCGCAACGACGTTTTACCGGCCCTTGCCGAAACTGGCATTCGATTTCTCCAGTGGAGCGATCTTAGCCGCGACCAGATGGCGAAGATTAGCTCTTACTTCCACGCCAACATATTCCCAGTGCTAACGCCATTGGGAGTGGACCCTGGTCACCCATTCCCGCACATCTCCAACCTTTCAGCCAACCTTGCGGTCTTGATGCGCGAGAATGACTCGGAAAAATTTGCCCGGGTCAAGGTTCCGGACAGCCTTCCGCAACTTTTGCGCGTTGATACCGAAAGCTACATCTGGCTGCACGAAGTTATTCGCGCCAATCTGCGTGAGTTGTTTCCCGGAATGAAGTTTGTTGAAGCGGCACCATTTCGTGTAACTCGCGATGCCGACTTGGAAATTCAGGAATGGGAAGCGATGGATATGCTGGAGACGACCCAGCAAAGTGTTCGCCAAAGACGTTTTGCAGATGTTGTGCGCTTGGAAGTCGGGCGAGATATGTCCCAACATCTGCTGCGCAATTTGATGTCGAACTTGGAAGTTGTCGAAACAGACGTCTATCACATGGACGGATGGGTTCCCCTGTCGGAGCTCAAACAGATCGCCGCTCTGGACAGGCCGGAACTGAAGTTCCGTCCTTTCATTCCGGGCGTGCCAGCTGCACTGGCAAACGTTCAAGAAGACATTTTTTCGCAGATTCGCAAGCAAGATATTCTTTTGCACCACCCATTCCATTCGTTTACTCCGGTGATCGATTTTCTCGCGCAGGCCGCCAGAGATCCCTCCGTACTGACGATCAAGATGACTCTTTATCGCGTCGGCCCGAACTCACCAATCGTGCAAAGTCTTTTGGAAGCAATGGAAAACGGCAAACAAGTCGCCGTCTTCGTAGAATTAAAAGCGCGCTTTGACGAAGGCAGTAACATCAAATGGGCGATGGCGCTGGAACGCGAAGGCGTGCACGTTGTCTATGGTTTGCCTGGCTTAAAGGTTCACTCGAAAGTAGCTCTGGTTGTTCGCAAGGAAGGCGATGCCATTCGTCGTTACGTGCACCTTGCCACAGGCAACTACAACCTTACTACCGCTTCGCTCTATACGGATCTTGGCTTGCTAACCTGCGATGAGAAGATCGGCGCTGATTGCACCGATTTGTTCAACTTCCTTACCGGCTATTCGACCAAGACCGATTATCGGCAGCTTATGATTTCTCCGATTAACTTTAAAAGTCGCCTGGAGTGGTTGATTGAGCGCGAGATCGAGCACCAAAAGGCTGGTCGACAAGGACGCATTATCATCAAAGTAAACTCGTTGGTCGATCGAGGAATCATCGATCTGCTGTATAAAGCGTCTCAAGCCGGAGTTAAGATCGACCTGATTGTGCGTGGCGTATGCTGTCTGCGACCGGGTCTACCTATCGTGAGTGAAAATATTCGAGTCGTCAGTATTCTCGGACGCTTCCTTGAACACAGTCGCATCTTCTATTTCCGCAATGGCGGAGCAGAACAGGTCTTCCTAGGCAGCGCCGACTTGATGCCTCGTAACCTGGACAGGCGTGTGGAAGTGGTCTTCCCTATAAAGGATCACCTTGCGACCCAGGTAATTCACCACGTCCTTAAGTCCTATCTGGAAGATAACAGTCGTGCACGGCTGATGAAGTCGGACGGCTCGTACTCTCGTTTGAAGACTGGGGCACTGGACGCCGGCTTCGATTGCCAGCAATTTTTCTTGCAGAATCCGCTTCCTTAACGCGCAACAAGGTATAAGGACGCCGGCATAACAATCGCTGCAGCTCTGGCTGCAGAGAAAAGCGCGTCCGTAATTTTGTCGCGGCGGCGCAACTGCCAAACATAAACGGCGTAAACAGCTAACAGTATTGCCACTGCTGTGGCATGGGACTTTGTGAGGTCTAATGCGGCTTGAACGATGGTAGCGTTCCAGGGAAACGAGTCCATAACCACCTCTTGCAACTTGGTCAAGGCAAAGACAATGCCTCTCACTAACTCAACGGCGATGAGTGGTGATGCCAATCCTAGAAGTGTCCAAAGCCATTTCATACTCTCAACATACAACAAGTCGGCGATTTCGCATAGACAGAGCGGACTCCGGCAGTGCCGAAGTCCGCTTGTGGGTTAGCTTTTACAGATCTATTTGTCGATCTGGAATGTCAGTTCGAGCTTGTTAGGCTGTTTGTCAGATTCTATGGTACTTGTAGAAATGGCTTGAGCTCCGGCTTTCGGCATGATCTTGACGCTTCTGTCGTGAGTCGACTTTTCGAAATAGATTTTGGATTCACGCACCAACTTGCGGTATTGGTCCGGTGTGATGTCCACTGAGCGAAACGGTGAACGCGCAATAGGCGTCATCGCCACAGTAATTGGTTGCTCGGACAGCGGATAGGCATAAACAAAGATTCGCTCTATCCCTTTACCGGCAATGTCCAACGTGTATTTGCTGTCTCCACCGCCGATTTCCACGGTTTGTCCGGCTTTCAACGTACCGCTTGTCTCGTATTCATTTGGGAAAAGTTGAGTGAGCGTGCCTTTGGCATCATAATCAAACACCAGTACGTTACAGTCGGAAGCAGCAGCTAGCTTCACTACCATGCGCTCTCCGGACTTGTAGTTGGGAAGCGTGCCCGGTTTGTCTAACCATGCAGAAATTATTGTTGATTGGGAGTTGTGGCTGCCGCTTGAGACTGCTAATTCAGTCTGGTTGCCGTTGTTTGTCTTTGTGTAAATGGCGGTCTGAATAGCTGGTTTGCTTTTGCCGGACTGCTTGTTAGCGGCTACAACAGGGCGTTTACCCGGTTGGACATGCGATTTTGCAGTGGCTCTGGGTGTCAGCGAAGTAGTCGCTGCCGGCTTTACAGAATTGGTCGGCGTAACTGCCGGCTTTTGCTCGAAGCCCTTAAACAAGTCGCCAAGCCGTATGCCTCGTGTAGAACCGTTTGCATTCAGTTCATGAAAAGGGGCTGGCTCTTTGGCGCCTGTCTTTGTCTCATTGGCAAATGCGCCAGTAGTGACGCAGTTTGTGGCAACTGCAAACCCGCCCAACAGTGCCCAGAATTTCAGCGCTTTCATAAGTCCTTTCCTCTACTCACTGTGAGTCAGTTTTTCCGTGAATCTTTGCAGACGTATAGCTAACAGGATACCTTGAGAAATTAGCCGGCAGTTGGAAAAATTATTTCGCCGCCGGCAAGTCGATTTTGGTCAAAGTGATCAAGTCCGGATGTTCCTTTTCGAATTTCGCTATCCGGTTGAGCAGCTCTTGCTCGGTAAAGGTCATTATGATTTTATTTCGAGGATCAAGTTCAGACGGCTTGACCAGCGCACGTGCCCAGTTGGAAGAATCTGGATTATCCGCCTTCACGTTGACTACATATAGTTTCATCGGCTCTGCGTCGGCTTCAAGTTGTTCCGGGCGATCGCTGCCGGCCTCATGCCCCTGATCGATGGTCGTTGATTTCGTGAGTTTTTGAATCTTCCCGGCTGCCGGAAAGATTTCTGCCACTATTGCCGATTTGTTGACCAGGAAAAGGAATGGATAGGACGGTGTCTTTGGAGAAAGAACAATCTCGATCGCTTCGCCAACAGCATATTGGTCCGGAGCTTTGTTGAATTTGATTGTGAAAGGCAGCATGCTGAGCTCGTCGAGAGCTGCAGGCCTAACTTGAGGTTTCGAAAAGAGCAAAGTGCCGCTTCCTATTGTGATGGCGAACAAAGTGATAAACGAAACCACCGCCCATATTAGGCGGGACGCGCGTTTGAGAGATGTTTTTCTCGTCTCGATGAGATTTAGCTCCCTCAGGGCATCGATCCAGAGTGCTAAACGAATAGATGTTGTTGCAAGATTGAGTCCCGGCAATGTGGCCGTGTCTCCGCAATGTACAGCCACCACGGACTGTCCGTCGCAAATCGGTGCACCGGAGTCGCCGGGCGCAAGCGGCACGTCATGCAGTAAATGGAAACTGTCATGTTTGCGCAAAAGCCCGAGGAATCGACCGTCTTGGGAAAGCGGCTGCACCGCCGCGCTCAGTTGTCCAAGGTGAACCGGATAGCGAATCGTCCACAAAGCCTGGTTGGTCTGCAGTGAGTTTTCGTAGGTAAAGGGCAGGGGAATTGCAAGTGAATCCGGTGCAGCCAGCTGCACGTTTAGCACCGCGACGTCGAACTTGACCAGCCCGTCGGGCTGGCGCACGAAACTGGGGTGGAGCTGGGCCTGCAGGACTGCATAACGATTACCGGTAGCCGGAAAAAAGACAAAAAGCCCCTGAGTGTTATGGGCAAATTGCTCGACAACATGACCACATGTTACGAGCCGATTCGGGGCAGCAAGCCAAGCCTGACCAAGAATTACTTCATGCCCATAGTCATCCGTGTGCACCACCTGAGCCAACGCCGGCCCGATTCTCTCGGGCTTGTCAACAAAGTTTGCCGCCGATCTCATTGCCTGATTAGTTCGCACCTGCGCCCCTCACCCCACACTCTAGGATTTTCCCATATCTGGCGTGTGCTTTAATAGAGCCGTATTGTCGGGCTTAGCCGTCCGATCCGCACCGCAATCCAGAGTAGCCTAGTGATAACAGGTTCTGCAGATCTCGACACTGTCTTCGAACTGGCTCCAGAGTGGGAACAACTGCGCCGGAACTGGCAAGCAGAGAACCGCAATACGGCTGCCACTGAGTTCTTAAATAAGGTCGGAGCCAAAGCGATTTTTCATAAGGCTCTGGCGCTAAAAGGTGAGCGCGAGCGGTTTTTGCAGCTGTTACAAAGCGCATACTATCAACCCATGCTCACCAAGATGCTGGGCTGCAACCAGAACCTCAGACGTTTCCTTGGCCAGCGCCACGTGGCACCTGAAGAGCAGCGCGGGCAAGTTATCTCCTTCGCGGCAGAGCTGTCGCAGAAGATGCTGGCAACCTTGGTCAAACAGCTCGGTAGCGGGCAAGAGGACGGCTTCAAGGCGCTTTTGCCGGCCTATGTTCAACGGTCCGTTCATAACGCCGTTATCGACTATATAAGGAATGAAGCTAGCTGGGAGCGTCAGACCCTCCAGGATGTCTCGCTGGACCCTCAACAAGACGATCCACGCAGCTCTGTAGCCGACGACATCACCTTCACTCCAGAGCACCGCATTCTTTCGGGCGAGCAGGTATCTCAGTTGAATGAACTGCGTTGCAACCTTGATGCGATGCTGAAAGACCCACAGACGGCTAAAGAGCCGTTAATTGTCGTCGATTGCATGTTTGGTCTGGGACTCACTCCAAAATCCGCCACCGGTCAAGAAATGACGATGCGCGAGTGCTGCGAAAAACTGGACCTGCAGGGCGAGACAATGGCTCGGCGGATAGCCAAGTGCCAGGTTTTGCTCGACAAAGGGCTGGAGATGGTCCGCCAGAAAATATATAAGGATATGCCGGGCATTGCCGAGTGTTGGCAGCGTGGTTTGAATGTGAATACTGCCTCCCGACGGGAACTCGCTCAGCAACTGGGGATGACCGAAGGTGAAATAGACCGCTGTATCAAGAATCGTCAATTCAGCAGAGAAGATGAACTGATTGATCGCGGTGTTGTCAAAGATACGCGCCTGCCGGAATTGGCGAAAAAGGGTGCAGTTGCCGCTTTCGTGCCGGTTGATCTAAACTCCGCGACGGCTCGGGACATCACCGATAT
>JADYXS010000575.1 GCA_021772155.1 Candidatus Obscuribacter sp. | reverse complement strand
GTGACCGATTTGGCCAGATTACGTGGCTGGTCGACATCTTTACCTAGGTAGTCGGCAATGAAATAGGACAACAGCTGCAACGGCAATACGGTCAGCAACCGAGTTAGTTCGGTATTCATAGAGAATTCGAGAACTTTGAGCTGTATGCAAGCCAGGCTAATCGTCTTCTGGATGACGTGGCAAATCCGAAAAATGGGCATAGAAGAGAAGCCCTGCCCATCGGAGAGTCTATGCCGAGAATTCTGCCTTATTTGCTGTGCTTTGCGTTTGCTTTTGGAGCAGTCTGCCTAGTTGCAGAAGCCGAAGACGGTCTTGGCATTGATTCCCGATTCGTTGCTTATGACAGCGGGGGCTATGACCGCCAAGGGGAAGGTTATGGCAGCGCCAGCGGGACACATCAACGCTACGGCGAAACCTATGGTCGTTACAATGAGCCACTGGGTTCAGCTAGTTCAACAAGTGCATTTGGGCGATACGGTGGTTCGGGCAGTGATATCCATCAACGCTACGGTTCGTATTATGGTCGCTACAATGAGCCAGTCGGGCAGAGTGCAACAAGTTCGTTCGGTGGGTGGGGTTCTGGAAGCTCGGCCACTGCTAGTGCTCCGGGAAATCGTATGTTGAGGACGTACATGATGAAGCGTGCCTACGAGTCCAGAGAAAATCCTTCAGTGCAGAATGAAAATCAGAGCAATATCGAATCTCCTGACGGCACACAATCTCATCTCAATATCCAAACTCCAAACGGTACTCAAACTTATAACACGACCTCAAGCACGGAAGCTGCTCACGAGCTCGCCAACGAGGTAAGCAACGACTTTAGTGCGGTTTTGCAAAGCGCGCGTACTTCAATTCAGAACGGCGTCATGCGTTTTCAGAATGGCAATAATGCACCCTCGCCTTATGCTGGTACGCGATACGTAGCTCCTGTTGGAGCTGAGCAACTGCCATACCATTCGCAGGGCCTGATTCCTGAATTCACTACGTATGCCAGCCGCGGCCAATGAGTAAAGTGCGGCATGAATAACCTAGAACAGTTCAAAGAAGCCGCCCCAGCCTACGTCCCTGGCCTGGTAGTGCTGTTTGATCTTGCCGATACCAAAAGAAGAAACTGCCACCTTGGTCACAATGTCGTCGATAAAGATATCGACGAATTCGATCGATTGATCCAATCGTCAGTCGGTGCATCCGGTCTAGCTAAACGAGTACGCGGAGCCTCGTGGCTCGCTATGTATAGATTGGAATCTCTTCAGTCCATCAATGAATTATTAGGCTCATTCCATCGGAAGCAGGAGATGAATGTAGGCTGGAGATCTACAGGTGAAAGAAACGGTGCCACCAAGGTAACCGAGAAAATAGTTCCGGCAACGATCATTCGTGCTACACGCTGCCTGTATTCCGCAGTAATAACACCAAAGTCGCTGAATGGATTAATCGACAAGCTCTTTGAAGAATGCTATGGATTTTCCCCGGACATGCCTATCGAGCTCGGGAATGTTGTCAACGTTGAACGAAATTTTTGGAGTTGTGTGACCTCCTATCCGCCTGAGACGCCGTTCTGTCCATTTTGTCAACGGAGTGATTTTGAGTGGGAGGACGGAGACGCCAGCGTTTATTCAGGGTCCGGGACCTGCAAGAACTGTAGCGCGTACGTCGATATCAAAGGAGTCGAACTTTGAGAGGTTTGAATACCCAGCAGGTAATTCTACGCCATCACATGTGGTGCCTGTGTGTCGCCGGTTTCGATTTCCAACAAGATATTCTGAATGATGGCGCAATTCAATCCCTGACTGAAAAGAGTCGGAAAATGGTAGGCTTTGTGACCATGGCGCGTTTTATTTACTGGGCACTAAACAGAGCTCACTGCGTCATACAAGAGGGCACTCTAACTGAGTAAGCCTATGCGTGCGGCAAGATACAGGAAGCAAAAATGAATTCTAATTCGATGGGTAGAAGAAGTTCGATATGGCCCCGTTTGATCATTGCTTTGATCATCGCCGGTTTTTCACTGATCACTTATTTTAGTCAAAACGAATTCAATCCTGTCACGCAAGAAAAGCAGCATATTAGCTTGAGCACCAAAGACGAAATTGCTTTAGGGTTGCAGGCGGCTCCCGCAATGGAAGCGCAGCATGGCGGAGAATCCGCTAATCCTGCCGATCAAGAACTGGTTGACAAGGTTGGTAAGCGTTTAGTCGCTACTACGGCGGCAGCATCAACGCCTTACAAATTTAAATTCACTGTGCTTGCTGATGATAAGACCATCAATGCGTTTGCTTTGCCGGGAGGTCCCGTCTATATCACCAGTGCCTTGTTGCACAAACTAGATACAGAGGGGCAGGTGGCTGCTGTTCTTGGTCACGAAATTGGTCATGTGGTGGCGAGACATTCCGCGGAGCATTTGGCTAAGCAAAAGCTGACTCAAGGGTTGTCTGGAGCTGCGGGTATCGCGATGTATGATCCGGAAAATCCTTCTTCACGCAATAATGCGGCGATCGCAGCAATGGTTGGATCTCTCATCAACATGAAATTTGGACGGCAAGACGAACTGGAGTCTGATCGATTAGGTGTGCGGTTCGTGTCGGAAGCTGGTTACGATCCTCGCGGGATGTTAGGAGTTATGAAGGTTCTCAGCGAAGCCAGCAAATCACATACACCAGAATTCTTAAGTACACATCCAGATCCCGGCAACAGGGGCGCAGTGATCACTAAGCTGATTGCAGAGCGGTATCCGAAGGGGGTTCCGGCAGATCTGAAGAAGTAGCAAAGTTGGAGCCGCCCGCGCAATGGGGCATGCTTTTGATTATTACTTCCGGACTAAGTTGCCGATGCGTTAATGCACCGCCGACTCGTCAACTAGAACCCGTTTGCTTGCTTCTTGCGAGTCGAAAAACTTTTGCGAGAAGCCTAAGTTCAGCAGTTCGCGAGTGAGGACAAGCTCTCTCGGTAGACGCTCTTTCAGTTTCTCGAAAAGTTCGCCGTGTGAATCAAGCTCTTGTCGCCACATAGTGGTATCAACGTTCATTAGCTCTTCGAATTCTTTTTTGGTTAGCGAATCGAGGCCTGTCCAGTCGATATCTTCGTACCGAGGCATCCAGCCGAGCCCTGTTTGGACAGCACCGGCGCGCCCGTGAACGCGGTCGGACATCCACTTGAGCACACGCATGTTTTCGCCAAATCCAGGCCACATGATCTTGCCGTCTTCATCGGTGCGGAACCAATTGACGCAGAAGATTTGTGGTGGATTGGCGACTTTGTGACCCATGTGCAGCCAGTGCGCGAAGTAATCACCCATGTGATAGCCGCAGAACGGCAGCATCGCCATTGGATCTCTGCGCACTTCGCCAACTTTTCCAGCAGCGGCTGCTGTGGTTTCTGAGCCAAGTGTGGCCGCCATGTAAACTCCGAAGCTCCAGTTGAATGCTTCGAACACGAGCGGGATGGCTGTTGCGCGGCGGCCGCCGAACACAAATGCGCTGATTGGTACGCCAGCTGGGTTATCCCATTCTGGGTCAAGTGACGGGCATTGTGTTGAAGACACTGTGAAGCGGCTGTTCGGGTGAGCGGCTTTACGTCCGCAGTCCGGCGTCCACTTTCTTCCTTGCCAGTCGGTTAGCTCCGCTGGTGGTTTGTCGGTGAGTCCTTCCCACCACACATCGCCATCAGGTGTCAGTGCCACATTGGTGAAGATGCAGTTGGATTCAAGGGATTTAAGTGCGTTCGGGTTGGTTTTAGCCGAGGTGCCCGGAGCGACACCAAAGTAGCCAGCTTCCGGATTGATGGCATGTAGCTTGCCATCCTTACCGGGACGGATCCAGGCGATGTCGTCGCCTACCGTCGTCACCTTCCAACCATTGAGGGCTTTAGGTGGTATCAACATGGCGAAGTTTGTTTTGCCGCAGGCGCTTGGGAACGCTGCCGCCACATATGTCTTCTCACCTGCGGGTGATTCAACGCCTAAAATCAGCATGTGCTCTGCGAGCCAGCCTTCCTTCTTGCCGATTGTCGATGCTATACGCAGCGCCAAGCACTTCTTGCCTAACAACGCGTTGCCACCATATCCAGAGCCGTAGGACCAAATTTCTTTGGTCTCGGGGAAGTGGCAAATGTACTTGTGCTCGGCATCGCACGGCCACGGTTCGTCTGCTTCACCCACTGAAAGGGGATGTCCGACCGAGTGAAAGCACGGAACGAAATCGCCGTCTTCACCGAGTAAATCGATGACAGGCTTGCCCATACGGGTCATGTGTTTCATGCTAACGGCGACATAAGGCGAGTCTGTAATTTCGACGCCTATTACTGAAAGCGGCGATCCAAGAGGTCCCATGCTGAACGGGACGACATACATGGTTCTGCCCTTCATGGAATTCTTGAAGAAGTCCTTCAGGATGATCTTGGCTGTCTCCGGTTCCATCCAGTTGTTGTTTGGTCCGCAGTCCATCTTTTCTTTTGTGCAGACGAACGTCCGATCTTCTACGCGAGCAACATCGGAAGGAGCGGAGCGGGCTAGGAAACTGTCAGGGCGCTTCTTCTGGCTAAGCCTGATAAAAGTTCCGGACTCTACCATCTGGTCACAAAGGCGCTTGTATTCGTCGTCAGAACCGTCACACCAATGAATCTTGTCGGGCTGGCAGAGTTCCGCGGCTTCCGCGACCCACTTCTGCAGTTTGTTGTGCCTGAGTTGATAACTCGCTTCTTGCACGAGTGGTGTTTTGCGCGATGCCTCGGTCATGACCATTTGAGTTTTCCTATAGATATAGGCACTAATTGGAAACGATCCTACACCGCGAGCCGCCTGCTTTGGTCATCTTGGGCATTAAGAGATTGCAAATGTTTGCCCACATTCCGACACCTGCTGACAACCGCATCTGCGGACGTCAGTAGCCATACAAACTACGGAAGCTTGTGCCTTTAATCATTTCGCTGGAATATAATTGTTTGGATAGTCTTGTCATCCAGCTTTTTCAGAAGGGTTTTAGCACGATCGACGTTTTCCGCGGTTGATGACTTTTTCGTGATTGATAACAAAATCTGGCGCGCCTCCAATTCACGTCCAAGCCTTGCGTAATCGTGGGCGAGCATTAGATCAATCACCGAACGATTTTCGAAATCCATATTCGGAAAACATCGTTTGGCGGCTTTAACTTTGTCGAATAAAGATAGTTCGCAGCCTGAAAGCGTGCATAGCCCATGGTAGTCGTACAACATCCACACGTAGGGCACGTAGTCAGTGGCTCGCGAATCAGCGTCTGCAGCCGCAACATAAACAGACCGGAGTTTTTCAATCTCACCCATTCTTTTGTAGTTATAGACCAGAATTAGGTTGGCGCGGAGCGCAAGGTTCGGATCATTGGCAGGATTCTGCCGAAATTGTTTGACTGCAACTGCCAGCTCTTCTGCTTCGGTCTGGCTGAGATGTATGTGGTCGAGATGTCTCCGCAACGCGAGGTGTTCCTGCTGAAGCCGTTCTGTGATGATCTCCTTTGGTGAACTGAGCGATGTTGAACTGTTAGGATTTTTTGTTTGTGTGGCTGTATTTTGTGCGATGCGCCAGGCAATGCCGGCAAGTAAAATGGCTCCAGTCATCAATAATGGCACCAAATTCTGTAGCGACTTCTTCGGTCGGCTCGCGTAGAGATCCATGACTTTGTTTTCAGAGGGAACTGAATTGATTGTACCTGCAACGCTGACAGCTACTGATTCTGACTGCGTAGCCTGAACTAAATTGTCTCGAAGTTCACGACAGGACTGGAAGCGATCTGCCGGTTCTTTCGCCATGCACCGCGTAAGCACATCCTGTAAGGCGCTGGGAAGAAGATGCCATCCAGATGCCGTTTGAACAGGATCGTTCACCTGCTGAAACATCACGGCGACGGCATTATCGGCACAAAAAGGCGGATGGCCAAGCAGGCAGTGGTAGAGCAGGCAGCCCGCGCTGTAAATGTCTGAGCGGTGATCTATGGATTTGCCGGTACATTGTTCAGGGCACATGTATTGCACGCTACCCACTGCCGTATTTGCTTCTGTCAATTTCTGGATGCCAATTCCCGAAAGCTTCGCGAGCCCAAAATCAATAATTTTCAATATCGAATTACCGTTCGGCCCGCAGCTAATTATGATATTTGAAGGCTTGATGTCGCGATGAAAAATGCCATGCGCGTGAGCATGATCCAATCCGTCGCAAATTTGACGCACATATTCGATGGTCTGTGACAAAGGCAGAGGCTCGTTCTTGGCGAGCAGCTTATGTAAACTATCTCCAACGAGGCGCTCCATTGCGATGTATGGAAGTCCATTCCAGGTCCCGTACGCGTAAAACTGAACTATATTTACATGAGAAAGTCTGCTGAGAATTACTGCCTCGCGCTCAAAACGTGCCGCCTCGTCCAGACATTCGTCCGATACGCTGAAAAGTAGCTTGAGTGCAACTACTCGGTCGAGGTGCAACTGATCCGCTTCGTAGACCACGCCCATACCCCCCCGACCGATTGGACCGCGGACTTGGAATTTCCCATCGATTAGGCTGCCTTGCGTAATTAACATAATTCCCCCCCCGATTTTATGCCCAGTAGTGGTCGATTTAAAGTAGGGCGGCGGGGATATTACATTGCCAGCTAGCGTGGCGTTTGACAAGGCTTGGCGTTCGCGACGCTACGTTCACACAGGTGATTGAACACAGGAACCAAAGTTGGGTTGATACGTCTTTCCCACCAAAGCGTTCGATGCGCTGGGGTTTTTAGGCGACCTGACGATGCTGATACACAAAGTCTGCGTTTTTGACATCGGCTTGCAGGAAGTCGGCTGTTGCGCTAAGAATGAAAGTGGGTTTGAAGGCAAGACTTCCCCAGGAGTGTTATAACGATGAGCGCCTATTGGAACGACAACTTTAGCCTCCTGCGGTCCGTCGAGTTATTGATGGCAGATCCGAAGAATATTCGGCGGCAAGCTCTAGCGATTCGGGCCCGCGTTGAAGCTAGAAATTCGACGTTGGATCAGGAAGCAATCACCAAAATAGCTGGTGACAAAATCATTGCGCACTATTCGAATCTAACTGCCTTCACCGGTGGTGCCACTGCGTTGACCGGCATCGTTCCGGGGCTGGGTACTGTGGTGGCGCTGATCGGCGGAGCAGCCACGGACACTGCGTTGTGCCTGAAGTTCCAAGTTGAAATGACTATGGCACTAGCAACGATTCATGGACACGACATTCTGGCGACCGAGGCACAAGTAGGCTGCAAGTTGATTACAGGCTTGGGCCTAGTTACGGAACAGACCAAACAAGGCGGAAAAGTCATGGGCACCAGGCTTTTTGTGGGCATGGTGCGACAGTATCTGAAAGGTTCGACTTTGCTTTTGACCAAACAGATCTTCAAGAGTATCGGATTGAATTTTACTCGAACGGCTTTCGTCAAGGCAATACCGCTCGGGGTAGGCGTGCTGCTCGGAGCGGCAGGAAATAGGATCATTACCATGCTTGTTGGAAGGCAGGTCCGTGAATATTTTCGCTTATCGCGCGCCGGCAATGCAGAAGCCAATCCGAGAGACATTGGCGGGGCACCTTTCGCTGATGC
Source organism: Candidatus Obscuribacter sp. (assembly GCA_021772155.1). Taxonomy (GTDB): domain Bacteria; phylum Cyanobacteriota; class Vampirovibrionia; order Obscuribacterales; family Obscuribacteraceae; genus JADYXS01. Next base: position 15,467 of record JADYXS010000575.1, on the reverse strand, counting down.
GTCGGATGTTGTTGATGTCGAATTCAGTGCGCTGGATGATTAACAGCCCGGGAGCCCAGATTATCCGTGGAGCGAAGAAGGTTATCTGCGCATCGTGACGGCAATCAAAACACACAATAATAAAAGCACGCCGAACACGGCAAGAATAGGAATTGCTACCGGTGCCACTTCTTCCCACGGACTCGGTAAAATGTCCAACGTGAAGTGAATGTCGGGCGGAGCGATGGCTTTGCTAGTTGGAGCCACTTCAAGCTTGATTACGCCCTGATACATTCCAGGTTCTTGTTCCGCTGGGATCTTCAGGGGGACAGTTATCGGTAGTGCCTCCGCTTTTGCGGTGTTGATGTCAACAACGATAGGACGCCCACCATTAATTAGAGTCTTTTGAAAAACCTGATTTCCTTTGCTGGATTTTGCCGATGAGGGATCGACGGTCACCTGCTCCTTCAACTGTTGCTCTGAGCTAATCTGAGCATTAATCTGAAACTTGAATTCAGCATTGGAAGATTGAGCTCCGAAAAAACCGGGCTTGCGGATTTTACACACGATGGTTTGCCGATCGGTAACCAGGCGTGACGGAACAGAAATGAAGAATGGCAGTAGTTCATCCGCTGTTGCTGTGGTGTTGAGCGCTAGAGCGCCGAGATAATTCCCTGGGGGGCAGCGGATGCCCACTTCGGCCACAACCGCCACCGGCTGCCAGACTTGACCGGATTTGCTCACCTGCTCTCGTCTCGGAGCGAGCAATACATTGCCGTCTTTTAGGCGAAAGTTAAGCTCGCCTTTCGGTATTATGGACGCCAGGTCGTATTTGTTTAAGGCACCCGAAGTTTTAATTGCTCCCTTCTTTTCAGCAGCAGAAAGACTCGATCGCACTTGCTGAACTTGACCTGGTGTCAGGCTCCTTGATTTATCATTGATACCAGTCAATGTCTCGGCATAGCAAGACCTCGAGTTCAGGCGGATGCTTGCTGTCGATTCCACGCCGCTTTCGATTGTGCCGAATGCAGCGATACCGCCGTTGTCTGGCGGCGCCAACACAACTCGTCCCTGCAAATCGCTAACGGTTTTCCTGATTGCCTCGGCGATGCGATCGGCGACCGTTCCCGGACTTTGCTTGGCAATATCGAGGAATTCTCCACCCAGCAACGAAGCAACTTCCGCCGCCGTTGTTGTACCGGCTTTACGCTCGGGCAGGCGTTGTAAGCCAACTACCCGCACCTGCCACGTATTGACGCCAAGGCGGCGGCGAATTTCGTTTTGCTTGTTTACGATTTTCCGTGCAACCGATTGCACATTCAAGGTTGCTCCACGTGGTGGCTCATCCCAACCGTCCGTCAGCATGATGATGAAAGTGGTAGCACAAGGTTCAGAAGACGCTGAAAGCAGCTCTGCTTTTTCGTAGGCCTTATCTAGGGCTCCGGCCATGTAAGTGTCGCCGTGCTTATCAGCTTGCAATTCCTCAGAGGATGATATTTTTTCGATAAGATCCTTACGAACTTCGGAATTTTTCAAGCTTTCAGGCCAGCCGGCCTTATCGTTGATCGTAGTTCCAAAGGTAATAAATGAGATTCTGCTGTTAGTGGTAATGAGTCTTTCGTCCATCACAATTCGCTTAAGTGCTTCCCGTAACGCTTCAAAAAGCGTTATTTGAGCACCAAATGTCGAATTGACCATCGTTTTCTTCGAAACGATGCTGCCTGAAACATCGATCAAGAAGATGAAATTACTTGCGCGCTGCTCGATTGCAGGTTGAGGCTGACAGAGCGATGGCAAAACCGGTAGGACCAGGCAGCAAACAAGCCATCCAAGGATTAAATACAACCGTGTTTTTTTGTAGGTCATCTGAAACTTCGCCACCGGCAGTCAAAGCTGCTCAAAGTAGTATACGCCAACAATATCCTAGGTTCCATCGCTGTTCCTGCCTCCGTTCAACCGGTGGAATCGGTAGCTGTATGGCAGCCGTCGAGCCTTCAGGTTTATACCTGTACGGCAGGTGGTATGCGGGATTAATACAGCAGGAGTCAACGTTGGAGACAGCAGCCATTTCATGTTCGCCACATAGCCGCGAAAATCACGACGGGGCCGAGCGTCGATGAACGTGAGCACGTGGTACATCATCTTGGCCGTTGTCGTCATCATCATCGCAGTGATGGAAAGGTTCGTTGTATACAAAATTCTTCTAGGGGCGAAACAATGGTTGCCGGAAAAAGCCGGCAACGCAGCAAATATCTGTACAGCGTTGACAGTATTTGTTGGTTTCGCGGCCTTACTGGGCAACGCATTATTATCTAAACGCTAAAGTCCGCGCAGTCCGCACCATTGTCGAGGGTTTAATCCATGGCTATAAAGACAATTCCATCCTTGGTTATTGGTTTGGGTGGAACCGGTAAGCGTGCGTTGACACATCTCAAGCGGCGCATACTTGACACCTACCACCGCGACGACTTGCCGTGGGTGAGGTTGTTGTCTCTCGACACCGATGACGGCGCTGTAAGTAATCCTCCGATTATCAGCCAGTACACAGGCGAAGCGGTCCAGCTTGGCATTAGCGAAATGCGGGTGATAGATCAGAGCGACACTCCTAAAATTATTGCCAATCTTGATTCTCCTGAAAATAGACACATTAGAGATTGGTATCCAGATCCAGGTATGAATATCGATTTTCCGAAGGCCGCAAAAGGTTCTGGCCAGGTTCGCATGTTCGGCCGCGTCGGACTTTACAAGGGTGACAATCTCCACACCACATATCGTTGGTTGCAACAAGCGGCCCAAGAAGTTTCAGACCCTGCAGCGTGGGATGATTTTCGCGGTTTTGATATAGACCCGGGCACTCAGTTTATTTATGTAATTTGTTCTTTGTGCGGCGGGACAGGAAGTGGCATGTTTTTGGATGTCGCCTACATGCTGAGAAAAATTGTCGGCGTGGACCCGTCAACCAGAAGATTTATCGGCATGTTCGTGATGCCCGAAGTGTACGAGCCTGTAGTAGAGAACCAGCATCTTAAGAGAATCTATGCCAACAGCTATGCTGCATTGCGCGAGTTGGATTTCTTGATGAACAACCAACAGCGCTCATATAAAATTCGAGGCAAAGATCACACATTCGTCGATTTCGAACGCGACGTGACACCATTTGACTTTACGTTCCTGCTTAGCAACAAAAACAAACGCGGCGCCGTTATCTCCCAACGCCAGGTCAACGCTGATAAGCCCGTTGCGGCAGACGATCGAATCTGTCAGTACATTTCGGAAGTGATGATGACCGACGTGCTTTCTCCAGTCACAGAGCGCAACGAGTCCATCCTCAGTAACATCTTCACCTCTCTTGGCGATCCGGAGCAACTGGAAGGGCGAACTCTACACAAAAGCTATTCGTCTGTTGCGGCCGCGTCGGTCAAGGTGCCGCCGTTGTCTTCTTTCGAAGATATGCTGAAGCTCAAGATCTCTGATGTCGTTATTGATTTTCTGTTGCGCCCGGATCCAGATATTACTGAGCGTGCGCTGGCCAAACAGTTTTTCACCGATTCACTGGGCAAGGCCGAAGAGCAGCTCACGATACGCGGCAGCCTAAGCAATGACGCAAATTATTCGCGCTTCCGAACAAAAGCATTTAAAGAAGAAATCAAGATCAATCGTCAGGCCGCTCTCAACACCGTGAAGCAGTGGATAGAAAATTGTCTGAAAGAAACTTGCGATAAAGAAAATCCTTTAGATGTTGAGAAGCCTGAAATCAATGCATACAAGGACATGCTGGCCAGATTTTCTAATTCACTCAATTCGACGATTCGAAGCTATGCGCACGACCCTCGGCATGGCTACACGTTCATAACTGAATGGCTCGAAGAGTTGGCAAACATTTGTCGATCTAAGCAAGCGCAAGTGCCACCGCCCCGCCATGTTGATGGGGACCCGCGCAGAGGTTGCCGCGAAGCGCTGGAGTCGCTTGGTCGTGTCGGAATGGATTTGCAGTTGCCCTTGATGAAGGACACGATGACGGTGGCTATTGAAAGAGTCGCTGACTACTACGATGACCTCGGTCGCGAAGGTCATACAAATGATTTGATCAGAACGTTTTACGAAGAAGCAATAAAAATCGTCGAATCGTCCAAAGAAAAGCTCAGCGAAGTTAGCCGAACGTTGCATGATCTTTGCAAGAAGACCGAGCAAGACCTTAACGTTCGCATCTCCAACATGCCCGATATCAGCTCAGAACGAGTGTTGATTGATAAGAGCATGATCGGTCGCAAGGAAATCGAAAAATTCCTGAATTTCTTGCTCGGACCGATATGGTCCGGCGGTGATTGGAAAGCAACGGTGCCTGCACTGTCTGATGAACTACAACAGCGCATCAATGCAGAACTGTCATTTCGACTTCTTGAAATTAGCTCTGAACCTTTTGCCGATGACCAAATACGTATCGAAAAGATGCAATCGGAACTCAACGCATTTGTCAAACAGCGCGTCTTCGATCAGCTTTTCCCAGTAGATCCAACGACCGGCCGGATCAAGGAACCGAGCTATACGGACAGCGAAGGAAAAAGCATCATTTTTGATTTCGGCCCGGACAACCTGCTGCATTTGATGCTGGCACACAGCAGTCCGCTCTGGTTCGTTCAGACCCACCAGGTGGCCTCCGCGACATCTCCCATAACATTTATTGGTCTCAACGGAACCAAAGTACCCGATGGTTTTGTGGAAGAAGTGCAGAAAACCATCAGCACGTTCCGTCCCAGCGATCTGGTGTTGTCGGACGCGGAGCCACGAATTGTAGTGAAGCAGTACGATCCGATGTACTCGCTTGCGTCGTTGGCGACCATCGTCGATTACGAAAACTTTTACCGCGCGACGGACCGCAAACAAAATCCGCTGCACACGGATATCAGATTTGCTGCCGAGCCAAACGCTTATTTGCAATGGCTATCATACAAATCGGTTGAGCCGCCGAGGCTCAAGCTTTGCACGAGAGGGCACGACATAACCCGGGCGCTTAGTGAGTTGCGACAGTTCTGCCCCGATTGTTTCAGAGACGGCACCAAGACTTTCATCGTTCAAGGCAAGGTCATGTGCCCTAAGTGTACGAAAGTAATCGAGGAGGGTAGCCGGAAATGTCCGGAGTGTCTGTCCATTCTTGAAGTGAAGAAGGTCTATTGTCTGGGTTGTATGGCTTCCGGAAAATCACATCCGGAAGTAATCTCAATTCCACCGAATGAGCACGGACCGGTCAATTGCCCGGCATGTGGCTCACTATGGTCTAGTTCGTGCCCTTACTGTTCGGCGCCACTAGAGCGCTCGACAGTGTGCACAAAAGGTGCCGACCGTTGTATATTTGACAGTCCACCAATTGCTTTGTGCAATACGTGCTCATGCCCTGTCACCCCAGATACTGCTAACTGTCCTCGCTGTTTCAAGGCATTGCGAGAATGCCTTGAGTGCAACAAGCACGGGGAAGCTAAGCGGATGCTCCCTAAGGATGCCCAAAGCTGCCCCATCTGCAATTCGCGCAAAGATCTCGTAGGCTCTAAGACGTAGAAAGGATCGAATCAGGCTGTTTCTTCCCTAGTACAGGTAGCTCGCGGAATCGCATCAATGGAAATTATTCTGTGTGATAGAAATCCGGACCTAGTCTCCGCATGGCACCACTTCTTTGATCGGAGCGGCAACGTAACCATCAAGCAAGGTGACATCTTCGAAATCGAGCTGTCTGCAATTGTTGTGCCGATAAACAGCTTTGGTATCATGCGAGACGGCGTCGCACAGCAGTTGAATAAGAAAACTGAGGGTGTGTTGGAAACGCGGGTGAGGAAGCTCATCCTGGAACGCTATGCCGGGGAGATGTCCGTTGGGCTGGCGGAAATTGCAAGTAGCGGCTTGGAAAAACCACCTCTGATTGTCCTGGCGCCAGTAGTCCGAGTACCAGTTGAGTACCAGGAAGCTAACAGTATTAGCGGGTACCAAGCGATGCGCGCGTCATTGCGGGCAGTAGCCGCCTATGTGCGGTCCGGCGGGACGACGCCATTGCAATCGGTTGGTATCGTAGGACTCGGAATGGGGAAAGGCGCATCGCCGGCTACCGCTGCCTTCCAGATGTATGAAGCGTACTGCCAGGTGGTGCTTGGACAGGTCCCCAATTTCGCCACAGTAGAAGCTGCGACCGCACACGATCTTGAGCTAAAAAAAAGTCGCTTTTTGTAGTGATCAGAAAGTTGGGCGATTCAAGAGCACAGAGCAAGATGTCTGGGAGACCGTTGGCTTGTTATTGAGGTTCATTCAACGTTTTTGTGCGCGTCTTTGGATTGTCGAAATACTCTGAATGCCGACCAGATCCAGAGCACTGCCGTAATTCCAGATGCAGTGCCGACAACGTCTAGCCATATCTGGTCGAGTCCTTGTTGCCTTCCGAGTTCCTGAAATGCCAGCAACAGCAGCGTGATGGCGGACCATGGGTGTCCCGTCGGCCAAATCTTTGTTTGATTCTTCAGCCGATCGTAAGCATATAGCGCGTACATTAGAATCACGCTCGCGATGAGAAACCATGGCCCCAATTGTCGAAGAATTTCCATGTCGCGGTCCCTTGTTTGCTGGAATGCTGGTGCGATTGTACAGGCTTTGTTTTGGCTCTCCCGTCGTCATATCTGATCCCGAATCCAGCGGGCATTTCGCTGAATGTTCCTCAGTGGATTACATTCGAGTAATGGACGCGTTTCGTTGAATGTTTTTGCCTCTGACGGCGTTATTGAGATGAATAGATAAACCCACAAAAATCTTGTCAACTCAGGGGGAGCTTACCATGAGACATAACACCCTCGTCACGACCCAGGTCCGCCGCTACATGAAGCGTTTGCCGGAAGGCGCGATGTTCACCACTAGAGAATTGTTATGCTACTCCATGAAGCGCGCCTCCCTCGATCAGGCACTGTCAAGGATGGTGAAACGCAAGGAAATTGAGCGTCTGGCGCTAGGAGTATTCAGAAAATATTCTAGTGACAATCATCCATCACCTTCCGACATTGCCAGGATCAAGGCACGAGCTTACAGGAAGGAAATTGTTACTCACGGCGCGGATGCTGCACAGCAGTTGCATTTGACGGCAAGCGGTAATGTCACCACTACTTTTGCTACAGACGGACAGACTAGTTCATTCCGCACCGTTTCAGGAACCGTGAATTTGAAGAAGGCATCGCCGCGCAAACTATTACTTGGTGATACTCCTATTGGACTGCTCATTCGAGCAATCTGTTTCATCGGAAAGCGTTTCATTGATTGGCGCTTACTCAATCAGGTGCTTTTGCTTGATGCCAGATTCGGGCGCCAGGAACGCGAGCAGTTACGGACGGGCGCTGATCTGATGCCAGCCTGGATAAGTGATGTGCTGTGCCCGGTTTAAGGTTGCTGCGGCGAATGGACCTTGATTGTCGCGCTCATCGAGCATGCGTTGGACGAAATGAATAAAAACTTCCCGGCATTTTGATGAGAGCCAGTATATATCGGCTCTTCAACGTTGGCAAACCATGCAACACGCTAGGCCTAACGACTAAGGATTGAATCAAGCTAATTCCATGTGAAACAGTGCTAGTGCGGGATTTTTAGAGCGCCGATGGCATTTACCCAGAAAAGTCCGGCTGCAAGAATGGCGACTAGGAGCAAATACATGCTTCCCATCAATACACGTCGATGCAAAGGAAGCTGACAGTATTCCGTCGGTTCGAGTGATGCTATGACCCAGTCCCAGTGCTTGGTCGTGTACCACAGATGACCCAGACAAATGAGTACGGAAAACAAGCCGGACCATGGATGTTGCCACGCGATTGCCGCACAGCTGCAAGCGACGGTCATGAATGACCATAAGAATTGCATGCCGATTTTTGATTGCACCACTTTGTTTTCCAGTTCCGACAAACATATTACTGTTATGAATATCAGGTAAAAGTCTTTCTGTACTGCAGCAAACCAGAGCATCCCTGCAATTCCAAGAACCCAAAAGCCTCTCCACACAGCTCCGACGACCCGACCTCCGTCAAGTGGGCTGCACGGTATTAGATTGAATAAGTTCAGAATGAGGCCCATTGCGAATAACCATAACCAAAGTTTCGCGCCGCTAACAAGGAAAACCGCTAGGCAAAGTGCGGCGCCAATTGATCCCACAATGGGGCCGGCAATGGCGACAATCGCTTCTTCCCAGGCATCTTTAGGCATTTGTTTCATGCCTACAAATGCACCGACAAACGGAATGAATATTGGCGTAGTTGCCGGTATTCCGTAGTGTCGTAGGGCAAGCACATGACCCATTTCGTGCACCAGAAGCAGTGATACAAAGCCTGCGGCCGCGGGTAGTCCGAGTTTCCCGTACCACCAGTAAGCAATGATGTTAAAAAGCATCGTCATGACAGTGGCGACACCCTTCATCTTCAGCAATGCAATCAAGATGCCCTTGCCTTTGGCCAGAAGAACTAAAAGGAGCCCCAAGCTAGCTAGGTTTAGAGGATTTGGTTTCGGCTTCGGCTTAGCATCCTGTTCGTTGTTTGCTTCGGAGTTGGATTTCGAATTGTTCGAACTGATTGGCTGCATTATCTTATCTGATTTCTCCGTGTCTCTTCTTGATTCAAATGTACTCCCTGTCAGGGAAAGAAGTTGCCAAGAGAAGATTATGTATTCGTTAAACCGGTGTTGACTGTAGCAAGCAGACTTCGTGATTTTGATCGAACTAAATTCACCAGAAGCCCCACACCTTCCGCGCGTGATTCGTCTGAATCACGCGCGGAAGGTGTGGCGTTGATAGCTTTCGTGCGATATCTAGATGCTAATTCTCAAGGGAATGTAAACCCTTCACGGTGCCGGTATCTCAGTTTCGGATCGGCTCTGGCTGCCGTTGATGTAGGCGGACCGACGAACTAGTGGGAATTCTGTTTCGTTCCGTTCGAGCGCAAAGCGAGGAAGCTGACGGACTCCCGCGAAGATCCCTTGTCGCACCGCTTCTGTTTCGAAGACAAAGTCTCCGTTCCACATGTGCTGATTCACAGGCATTCCCATCACTGATTCAAGCACGTAGGGACGTAAATGATCCGGAATTTCGTCCGTGTAAGGTACTTGGGCTGCAAATTTTGTCGGCGTCAGGTAGCTTCCTACAAACACTGTGTGCTCCAGTGTGACAGCACCGTGAGGATCCGGAGGACTCCCGTCGTGACCGTCCAGGGTGTACACCACCAAGTGCTCCGGATCTGTCGGTTCAAAAGCAAAGGCGATTGGTTTCGCCTTTGCCCGCTCTGTCGAGTTGAAGCAACAGAGCGCGACTGGCGACCTGTACCAATCTTCGAGCACCTCAAATACAGCGTTGTTTATTGATGGTCGCTTAGCTGGGTTGATCTGCTCCAGTGAGCCTCCAATGTCAGATGCGCTCTCCGCGATGACGATGTCGTAGACGTCGAATTGGAGGAAGACCATGCGTCCGCCGCTTCTACCCCAGGTTGCCAGTGCTTCCATTGGCTCTGCCGAAGCTGCCGCAGGTGGCTCTGGGAGCGCCAAGGCCTTAGCTATGTCCGACAGGAGCGCCGGCGTGTCTGCTGTGTTGAGCAATCTAATCGATTCCCAACTTCCCAAGAGTGGAATGATCAGGCAGTTGCCGCTACTGTTCACTCCCATTCTGTCTTGCAGGCTGCGAGAGTGTTCGCCGCGCTTACGCCTGTCAGCTTCATCGAAAACGTGCTGCGTAGAAACACCGTATCCCACCAACTTGAGGGCGAGTTCAGTAAGTTCTCTTCCTGTGGTCACAATTCTATTGACGTATTCTTCAAATAGGGATGAGGCCTCGTCGGGCAAGCCACCATCATCATCGCCGACTTCATTTTGGTACCAAGTAACATGATGAATCTTTTCATCAACTAAGACTTCGCACGTTCCAGTGATGGTGTGGCGAAAGACTGCCGGCCATGCTGAGCAACACATTTGTAATTCCTCCAATGATGGCTGTCGCTGATGGCGAAGCTAATTCAGTCCTGCGCAAAAGAAATCATATCAAAATACGATGGAGGTTAAATTGATTTGCATTTCTCAATTCCTCGCTGAGTCTGGCAACTCGCGAAGCGCACCCGTCAGTATGTCGAATTGGCAAGTCTTTCCTGATGCAAATGAAATTACAAAGTTATACTCATTGGTGCCTGGAACTTGCTGGCATCCAACTAATTTGAATTCTGCTCGTTTGCCACCATCTTCATACAGGCGCATGGACGTTGGTGCGCCCATCTGCATCAGATCTTGCGTGGAGTATGTTTTCAAATGCTTCCCGCCGAGATAGAAGTCGAGTTCGTGTTGCTTGGACAGGTCAGCAGAATTCGCCAACCTGGTGGCGAGAACGGCCACTTTTCCGGCAATTGGACTCCAACCGAGCTCAATTCGCGGAGAGAAGAACTCATAGCTGTCAACCGGCATGTCCTGCTTTTCTTCGACTCTGAACACCTGCGTTCGTGCGGGGTGTCCGGTCTTCGGCGGACTGCACCGCGCATAAAATATTCCATCAAGCCCGGAGTAGACATAGGTTCGTGGTGGTGCTTGTTTCATGGCATGAGCATCGTAGAAAGTGAGACACCCTATCAAGATCAAGAGTGCCAGGCAATTGGTCGGAGTGCTAGCGCGAAATCGGTGCATGAGAAGTCAGGGGCTTGAAATTTGGTGCTGCTAAATCATTGAGATTCTATCGTATTACTGATTCCGTATGGCTGATTTGCCGGCGGGTCACCGGCGCTCCCAGCTTGTAGGGGTTGGCGCCGTGCGCCACCCGTGAGTTTGTCCGTCCGGCGATACGGGAATAGAATATCGACTCAACCGAAGCGAGGACAGCCAATCCGTGCAGACCAAAACCAGATATCAGCTGCGACTGCTGAACGCAGACGACACAACCGCTGTGGCGGACCTGTGGACGATGTCGTTCGGGCCGCCCTTCCACATACATGATCCGGTCAATTACGCTGAGCAACAACTTTCCTATCTCGTTGGAGCTTTCAGCGATGGAAAGCTTCAGGCCGCGGCAGGCATCACGGACTTTGACCTCCATATCGAAGATCGGTGGTTGAAAGCAGGTGGAATCGCTGCAGTGGCGACAAATCCGGCTCACCGTCGCCAGGGTGTTGTTGATTCATTGCTAAGAAACTGCGTGGAGCATCTTCATGAATCCGGTGTTGGCATAGCCTGCCTGTGGCCTTTCTCTTATGGCTTCTATGAACATTTCGGCTGGTCAACTACCGATATGCAATATTCGATTCAAATCGCTCTACAGGGTTTGCATAAGCTAGGAGACGCTCGCCAATACAAACTGGCGGCTCTTCACGAGTTCGAAACTTTGATGCCGATGCACCAGACATGGTGTCAGCAATTCAACATGAGTCTTTCGCGTGTGGAGCGTCGTTGGCTGCGATGGTTATTCAATCCGGACTTTGTCGGACGGATGTTCATACATCCGGAAGGCTATATGATTCTCGATTTGCTTCATTCCAAAGACCGAAAACTTGTCATTCGAGAGTGGGCCTATCTATCGAGCGAGGCTTTCGCCGACGGACTGGCGTTATTGGGACAAATGGATTCGCAGTTCGATACGGTCACATGGAACGATGGGCAAACGGAGCCTTTGTTGAAAGCGGGTATTTTCGATGCCATCACGGAAATTAAACTGAAACCCGGAATGATGTCGAGGGTGGTTAACGTCGAAAGCCTTTCCGCGGCTCTGAAGCTTCCACTTACTGATTATCCGGTGCATGACCCGCTCGGGGTCTCAACCCAAAACGTAAGTCAGTCGGAATCGACCAAAGCATTATCGCCCGGACAATTAATGCATTTGGTTTGCGGCTCACCAGCAGACCCATCGACATCACTGTTGCCGTTGACCAAGCGAAACTATTCCGCTGAGCATTTTTGAACTGCCTAAACCACAGCATTTGACCGAGACTCTTCGATTAATGGCAGAAAAACACTACAATTGAGTGGGATCAATAAGTCCGCCGAGTCAAACGCCTGACCTCGGGGCATAGTACTTGCGTCGAACCTAAATAAGGTTGATACCGATGCTTGATTCAGATGCATTTAACCGTGCAGTTGCAAAAGCCCTTGTCGTGTTGTCATTCATGACTCAGTTGATGGGCCCAGTCGGCGCGAAGGAAAAACCTGGTGCTATCGCGAAGCCGGACGCTGCTGTCATCGAGTGTCAGCGCATGTTAGATGCCGGCAAAAAAGAGGAGTGCGAACACCAGCTTGCTGATCGCCTTCGCATTGAACCGAATAATTTGGATGTGCGCAAGTTGCATGCCGAAGCGCTGTATCAACTCGGCCGGTTTCATTATTCTGTGGATGAACTGAAAGTTGTGTTGGCTGCCAGACCCTGCGATGTTGATGCGAATTTATTGATGGGAAAAGCGCTTCAGAGCATGCACCGCCCGATCAAAGCCGTGGACTCTTACGAGAAGTTTATTGCGTTGGCTCCGGCAGATCAGCGAACGCAGCAATACAAGACGTTGGTGCGGGTCCTTCGGGATAACAACCAAACGCAGGGTCAACAAACAGCGCAATCCCGCGCCCAAGCAGGAAACTATCTTGCCGCCGTCGCCAGCGGTGCCTTCGCCAAATGGAGGGAGCCATCCGCGATCAGGGTCTACATAAAAGATGGAGTAGGCCTGGAAGGCTATCGTCCTGAATTCGAAGAGGCCTTAAGGCAAGCATTCGATGATTGGAACGAGTCAACGAATCAAAAAATTGGATTCATCTTCATCACAGAACCGCAAACCGCACAAATGACAGTGACATGGACGAGCGATCTGCATTCTCCCGCTTTGAAAGCAGAGGCTGGTCTGGCGCAGACATCTTATGGTGCCGACGGGATCGAAAAATCTGAAATCTTGCTGCTCACGGTGGATCCATTCAAAGATGGTCCGATCGGTAAGAACCATTTGTACAACATTTGCCTTCATGAAATCGGGCATGCGCTTGGATTGCAGGGGCATAGTCCGCATACCGAAGACATCATGGGAACGACGTTATACACACAGCAAGGGCTGTCAGACCGCGATGTAAACACAATGCTCGCTCTGTATGATTCGGATCGGAAGGACACCGCTGATTTACCTACGACCGATGAATACGGACGACCACTTTCTGCTGCTGTCAAAGCTAGTCATCTGAGTCGCGCCGGTAGCGCTGCTGCGGCAGCAGGACGTTATCGCGAGGCCATCGACAAGTTGGAAGCTGCACTCAAGCTGAACCCTGCGGACACGGTGGCGCAACATAACATCGCCGTGGCGGCAAACAATCTGGCAATCGATAAAGCAACGGAAAGGGATGCTGCCATCTCATTACTTCATCTGGCTCTGTTCTGGAGCCAGAACGATGATGCGGCTCGTCAGAATTTGAAATCGTTGCTTCAGGCAACTGGCAACGGCAAAGATGCGTTTGCGCTGCACCTAGCAACAGCAGACGCGTGTCTGGCTAATAAAGATCGAATGGGCGCAATTGTCGAATTCCGCGAAGCGCTTGCGATCAAGAATGATCCGGCGGTACGGACGAAGTTGGCCGGCATGAAAGAGTGATGGAATTATTGGTGCCGGCTTCTGATCCGATCGAGAACTCGCACCGGTTGTTGAAATGATTTGATGACGCCGATACCGCCCCCGATGATCATAAGCCACTTGATCAGGAACAACCCATCGGGTAATACTCCTGCACCATAGAGCAGCGCGACTGTCATCAATGTCAGAGTCAAATAATTACGGTACATCGTTCTTGTGCTCCTGCCGTAGCTTCAGCCTACATGCATTCAAACGACGGACTTTGGATAATTAGGAGGGGTGGGGCTTGCCAAGCGCGTGCGTCCTTTGTGTATCAGAATCTGATACCGCTGCGCCAGCGCAGACTAAACGCGCAGTGGATCGATCACGGCGCGTTCCCATCCCCTGCGCACTAAACAGCAACGTCATCTTTGTGCAATCGTTTCCAGACGCGGTGAAGTGATACCGCTTCTATGAAACCATCGATGTGGCTCCCCTTTTACACGGCAGACTGCGCATGCGCTTAAATGTGCACAGTAGCCACTGAGCGTCAAAGTAAACTACATTGCATCTCTTTGATTGGAGCTATTGGAAAGTTAGGGGTTTTCCCTGCACGGTTGTCGTAAGATCCCCTAGTTGTTGACGGCGGAAGCGGTTAAACCGTGCCCAACGACTGCTTTTTCTTGTCGTGCCACTGAAAATACTGCCGACGGACTTACGTATCAGTCTTCGCCCCGCGGCGCGCGGCCTCAATCGTCGCGATGTCGATCTTTTCATCGTCATCATTGCTTCCATTGCCCGCTTCGCGGCAGCTCGATCCGGGTCGGTCGTCGCGTCGAGCAGCACGCAAGGCGTGATTTGCCAAGAAAGGCCCCAGCGATCCGTGCACCAGCCGCATTGGCTCTCTACCTGAAGAAAACTGCTGATGGGCGTAGGTGTCGAGGAACTCGTTGAAGTTTCAGAATCCTATTTTATCTTTTGGCGCCCAACCTGGGCACCGCTGGTACGATTACATTCAGCCAACGCCAGTATTCATTCGTTCCATGGTGGCTCCGATTAGCACCACATTTCGGGTGGTTTGATTGAGGATCGTCGGCGGTAGGAACGTTGGCATGGTGCCTCCAGTCGGTAATAATCTACAAATGCTGCGAATCTCTTCGCGGCGGAATTCGGCGGAATTCCGCCGAATCAGCCGCTGGATTCCGGGATGGTTTTGTGGCGGGATAGGCTGGACAAGGAGTTAGGCGGCCCGGGTTTGTTCTATCTGGTCAGCAGTCACGTTTGCAGCCTGCTTCGCTTGTCCGCCATCAGATGACCCTTTGGTTACGGCGTACTGCGTATCATTTCCAAGGGGCGATGATACTATTCTGGTGCCAGTAACCGTGTGACTAGCTTCCGGAGCACGTTCCTTGCTTCCATCTACAATGTCGAGGTTCGGAAGTTTGCCCAACTCTTTTCCGTCCGTACCACCAAGGCGCATTTTGCCAATAATATCATTGTGTTCGGCGGTCATTGGGACGTTGCCGGCCCGCAAATTGTCCGAAGCATTATTCGCTTTTTCCTTACCGCCATCGCCGATTTGAAAGTTTTCGGCAGCTTTATTAGGTGCGGCCATAGTGAATCCTCCAGTAACGCTTCAGAAAAGCGAAGCTTTGTTGATTAGTAAGTGACGATTTGAACGCTTCTGCCAAAAACGCGCCTCGCCCTATGATTCGCGGGCTGAGTAGTAATCGGCGTTGTCTGTTCGAGTTCCATGAATGCAGATTAGCGAACTACTGTGAGTTGTGCGTGAGCATTTCGTGACTCGGCATTCGCTGATGTATTCGCGTTATTCGAAGCGGCGTGCACCTATTAAGGAAGCATCTGTTTCCGCCTGGGAGTGCCGGCTTCCAGGCAGCTGGGCAATGTCAGGCCGCTGGGCAATGTCAGGCCGCTGGGCAATGT
>JADYXS010000574.1 GCA_021772155.1 Candidatus Obscuribacter sp. | reverse complement strand
CTTTATGAGGCCACCCATTCCACCCTGCCCCTGTTGCTGCTGCAAAAAGCCCTGACCCTGCTGGGGAAAGATTCCTCCTCCGCCTTGTCCTGGCATCATCTGTGGTGCTTGCTGCCCCGGTCCCGTCAGGAACATTTGCCCGTTCTGGACCGCAACGTAGAATGCCTGACCCGATTGCACGTTTGTCATCATGTATTGACCGGGCGGCAGATTTACATTGCCGATCACTTGATTCAGTTGACCAGGCATTCCCTGCTGTTGACCCTGTCCGCCAGTTAAAGTTTGCTCTAGTTTCTGAAGAAATTGAGCATGGCACGGAGTTCCCGCGAAAGCAAGTGCGACTAGTGCAACTGCTGCATAGCGTTTCATGTTGAACTCCTTCAACGCCATACAGGCGCTGCTTAAAGACGATGCTAACTCCAACTCGCTCAATTGTAGCATTTTGGAAGCAGGAGCTTTTGCCGCAACTATCGACTTGCTTTGTTATTCAGGCTGATACTTGTTGTTGGCTCAAGATCGATAACAGTAACTTCAGGACGAGCCAGAAAGCGAACTCGCGGGTCCATTCCGCCTTCCATGCCGATTCCACGGTTCACATACAACCAACTGTCTGCGACTTTGTACAATCCGGCCTCAAATTGTTTGCCGAACTTTGACTGGGTCACAATTGCGCCGTAAAGAGGAAGACAAACTTGTCCTCCGTGAGTGTGTCCTGCGCACACCAGATCAATTGGATGTTTTGCAAGATCGTGAATCAAATCTGGTGAATGGTATAGGAACAGCGTAAACGCGCCTGCCGGAATTGACTCCATTGCTTTTGGCACCAGTTTTTCCGAGTCGTATGCCACTCCGGCGATATAAATTTCCTGTCCGCGGACGGTTACTTTTTGGGAGGCTCCGTTCAGGTCAATGACGCTGGTGTTCTTGAACAGCGGAAGATCATTCCAGCAGCGCGAATCATGATTGCCTTGCACTGCGAACGTTGGGGCGATTTTTGATACGTCGCGTACGCATTTTTTGAATATCGGCAATCCACCCCGACTGTTCAGAGCGTCGCCTGTGAAAACGATCAAGTCCGGTCTCTGGGCCGCTATTATTTTCGGGAGCTGAGTTTCTGCCCGATCAACTGGATCGCAATGTAAGTCTGAAATCTGCACGATTCTGATTGGGCGCGACAGATTCGAAAGCTTGGAGCTTTGCACATGGACATTGGTTACTTCCACCCAATATGGTTCAACAAAGTGTCCGTAGCCGTAAAGCACAATTCCGGCGAAGGCGATGCCCAACAATGCTTTTTCCCAGACCGCAAAAGGCGTGAACGCGCGGCCAAAGGGTAATAGAACCGTCCGCTTGGCAAGAATGGTCGCCGCCGGAATATACACGATGGCTACCATCGATATTGAAAGAATAAGGGCGAAGATTTCGTAGGGGCACATCACAGGCTACCACGATGATTATCCTTTGATTTAATCACAGCTAGAGCAAGTGGTGTCGCTAACTTTGCTTAACTTCCCTACGATTCTGCTTTCTTGATTGCCTGTGTGTGATCAAGGTCAAGGTCCGCCTTGTCGAAAGCGGCGGAATCGGGGAGCAGCGCGTGCAGCTCTCTGCTAACATCGCATTCAACCTGGGCGTCCCGCATGCTCATCTCAAGTACGTGCCCGCCCCGCAACCTATCAGGCGTCAGGAAATGGAAGTGGAAGCCGGCTACGCCGACTTCGCCGGTGTACGCAGGGAAACGGAATCCGACAAGCGTGCCTTTAACGTCATTGAGTTCGAAGACGTTTTGATGCTTTGCCACTTCAGCAAGCGGCGCGTATGGTTTTTGTTGCTTTGGGACGGCACGCAGTTGAATACGCTCGAAATGTCCAGTTGCTTTAACTGCGACGATTGTGTTCGGAAGTGCAAGGTTCGCATCAATACGCTTGCCGAATTCCGCCACAGATGTCACCAAGTTTAGATCGAACGTTTTGTCTGACTGAAAGTTTTTCACCGCCGCATAAGCAACCGTGTCGGTTGGTAGAGCTGGTTTAACGTCGCCGTTCATATCGGCGCGATAAACCTGGTTGTCGAATACAATCATCTCGCCATCAAGGGAATCGAAAGTACCAAGTCCAAAGTCACCGCGCTTAAGGAGTTGTTCGCAAGTGATCACTCCATGGTAGACGCCTTCCATCAACGCACCAATTGTCGATACTGTGCTGATTTCGTCAGAACGCTTTCCCAAACGGAACGAAGCAATTGCCTTGTACAAATCGATCATTGTTATGCCTCTGAAGAAAGATTCTGTGCCGAGTGTCTTGAATGCCTGGAGTCGAACGCGCTATTGACGTTATGCTCAATCAACGTGCTGACAACACCTTTTGCCAGTGAGCAAGTGCTGATGCTGACCACAATTAATGCCCAAAGCTCGGTTTTGCCTTGATAGAGTGTTGGCGTTGGAGTATAAAAGCTTTTTGCCCCAACGACAATGTGATCTCATGAAAAAGATTGTTGTGCTTGGTGGCGGCTTTGGCGGGATGTATGCCGCCATGGAACTTGAGAAAGTGCTGTCACCCGGCGAAGCCGAGATTACCCTTGTCAGCAAGGACAACTACTTACTTTTCACCCCGATGTTGCATGAAGTAGCCTCTGGGGACGTGTCGATCACGGACATTGTCTGTCCGGTGAGACAGCTTGTAAAAAGAACGACTGTCCTTCAGGGACTCGTGACTGCAATTGATATCAAGCGCAAGCGGGTGTCGGTGAGTCATTGCTCCGGAACTGAGTCGGACGAGCTTGAGTTTGATTACTTGTTGATTGCATTGGGCTCTGTTACCAACTTCTTTGGATTGCCTGGACTGCAAGAAAATGCAGTGACTATGAAAACCCTCGACGACGCGATGCATCTGCGCAATTTGATGATCGCCTGCCTGGAAGAAGCAGAGTTTGATGTCAGCATGGGGCGAAAGCAACCGTTGTTGACATTCATCGTTGCTGGCGCCGGCTTTGCTGGCGTGGAGACTGTCGCAGGTATGAACGATTTTCTTCGCGAGGCAATGCCGCGATACAAACATTTGCACGATGACATGCTGCGAGTCGTGCTCGTCGACATGATCAAAACGCCGTTGCCGGAGCTGGGTCAGAACCTTGGTGCTTACGCCGCCAAAAAATTGGCTCAGCGCAAGGTGGAGCTGATAATGGAAGTGAAAGTCCAAGGCATTTCCGCTCGCGGATTAGAGTTGGACAATGGCTCAGCAATCAAAGCCAATGTCATTGTCTGGACAGCAGGCGTAGCTCCTAGCCCTGTCCTGCGCAATGTCGATTGCCGCACGGAGCGAGGAAGAATTGTCTGCAATGAGTTTCTTGAAGCTCTTGATGCAGAAGGCATTTGGGCCATCGGTGATAGCGCATTGGTCACCGATCCCTTTACTGGCAAGCCATATCCGCCTACTGCTCAGCACGCCACCCGCGAAGGTTCGGTGGCGGCGCGGAATATCGTTGCAAGTTTGAGGGGCAAACCGAAGTCGCGGCGTCCTTTCGCGTATAAAACAATGGGATCCTTGGTTGCGATCGGCCGGCGTGCCGGGGTTGCTAATATTATGGGGATGCAGTTCTCTGGATTCATCGCGTGGTTTTTGTGGCGCTCGATTTATTTGATGAAGCTCCCCGGGCTGGATCGCAAGACCCGGGTGGCGCTTGCGTGGGGGCTCGACCTTTTCTTTAGAAAGGATTTTGTACAGTTCATGCAGATTACGACACCACTCATACAGAACGATGAAGCTCAAAATTTTGTCGGAGTACGACCTGAACAAACCGAAACGGGAAGGGTCTAACAAGGGCGAGTTTGCCGAGCAATCCGTTGCTTGATGAATGCACCGCATTTAGTGACGAAAATGTAGATCCGGTTTCGCCCGAATGACTGAATTTTAAGAGCAAGTAGTTGGTCACCGTTTAGAAAGGGAATTGAAAAATGATGCGAGGAAATTGGTTAACTCAGGCAGCACTGGTGGCATTGAGCATCAGTGTTTGCAATATGCTTCCGGTGCCTTCATTAGCGCAGCCTGCTGGTGGCGAAGCGGCACCTGCTGAGACTGAGTATCAACCGGACAAACGAGAAATGGGCGTGTCGATGACTCTCTATCATGTGATGGTTGGAGGAAGCGGCCAGCAGGTGATATTGACACCAAATGGACAGGCGATTCCACTACCTGGCGCAGGCGTGCAAGGACACAGAGTCGCGGTCTACCACGGCACACACGGTGGCACGTGGTACGTCGACAATACCGGGAAGCAAGTGGAAATTCCAGGCTTTTATCCAGGGATTAACGGCGGCGCTGGCTACGGCTACCAGGCAACGGGAAGCTATTACGGCGGTCCGTATGGCGGCGGCGGTGATACATATGCAAGCGACAGCAACTATCAAACAGCTTATGCGCAACAGCCCAATCCTCCGCAAGCAACAGCAACTGCTACGGCAAGTACTGCCGGAGGATTGATCGGATCTGCCTTAGGCAGCGCTGTAAGTGAATTGGCTGGTGGCGGGGGTGTTCCTTATGGAGCACCGGTCTATTACGGTGGCGGTGGTGGATCTTACTACTACGGTGGTGGCGGTCGTCACGTGGTAGTAAACAATAATTCGGTAGACTCGACTCACTACAATGAGTGGCATAACCAGCAGAACTGGTATCACGACCAGTTCAAAAATGGCGGACGTTATCACGGGAATTACTGGCCCGGAAAAGACCACGGGTTCCCCCGACCCGATAATGGCGGCGGTCGCTTGTACGGTGACCATCGAGATGGTGCCGATCGAGTCAACGGTGGCGACGGCGATCACCATGATGGCAATCACAAAAACGGTGGTGATCATCGTGGTGGCGGTCACAAAGGCGGCGGTGGTGATCACCACGCGGGGGCTCACAAAAGAGGCGGCGGGCACCGAAAATAGAAGACGAATTGACAGTGAGGCACCAGAAATGGTGCCTTTTTTCTGGGAAAGGCGACAGTAAATGAGCCGCGGTTTGGACTTTTGGGTTAACTGTGCCACTGGGTGCCATAACTGCCTAATAGAAAGAAGGCACAAACAATTCTAGTCGCCAAAGACGGGAGGGTTCTTTATTCATCGCGGTGAAGCTCAGGCGCTTTTGAAACATCGTTCCAATAATTCGACTAATCGCAAATGTATATTAGAGCTATCGCAGTCCTCGATTTCGTGGATTAGCTCTCGCACTTGCACGATGAGCATGCGCTTCATATCTTGGGGCAGCTCTGAAAGCGCCAATACGTGCCAAATCTGTTTGTCGCCTTGGTGGAATTTAATCACTTTCGCCATTTTGCCCCTGAACCCGATTAAGCTCTGATTACTGAACAAAGCAGACGATGCTTTGCCGACGCGTAAAGTTGCTCATATGCCATACAACACTCATTGGTTTTTGACGCGGCGGCAGGTCAAAAAGCTTCCAATCAGGCCAGTTTATACCGCCTCCGGTGACAGTCGACGGTTTCCCCAGGGAGAGTGAGCCAAGAATAGTGTAAATCCCGACATCCCTTTAAAGCCTAAGACTGGCACTATCCGAGAAGCAGAGCTTCAAGTAGAGTCGATGCTTCGATGCGAAGGGGCTGTTGAGCAACGCCTGAGCTAATGCGGTTTGCGTTTTTTGCGTATTGGACGTGCCGCTGGTTGTCCAGCTTTTGCAATTTCTGCAGGCGACAGGGCACCAGGGATAGCAAAGAACTTTTCGAGCACGGCCTTAGCAATCGGTGCAGCTGTGGAGCCACCGTGGCCGCCATGTTCGACAAAAGCGCAAATTGCTATTCGTGGTTTGTCAGCCGGTGCGTAGCAGGCAAACCAGGCGTGTGTTTTGCTTCCAGTTGGGGGTGCTTCAGCCGAGCCGGTTTTTCCGGCAACTTCCACGTTGCCCAAGCGCGTGGCACCACCGGTGCCGCTAGCCACCACGGCCTTCAATCCTTTGAGCACCACGTCCAGATATTCAGGTTTGATTTTGACAGTTTCTGTTCGTGGTGGCGGTATTTGTCTGTCACCGATTTTGACTGCAAGGTGTAATTCCGGGATCTTGCCCTTCATGCCAATTCCGGCATACATCTTGCAGGCCTGTGCCGGAGTAACCTGACAGTAGGTCTGCCCGATAGACATGTGAAGCGTGTTTCCGGGATACCACTTTTCGTGATAAACGCGTTCTTTCCAAGCGGAGTCCGGAACCAATCCCTTCGTTTCGTTTGGGTACTCCAGTCCGGTTGGTCGGCCGGCGCCGAATTTTACGCCCCATTCTTTGATGTCTTCCGGCTTGAGTTTCAGAGCCATCTGATAGAACGCTGTGTCGCGAGACCAGGCAAGGCACTTAACTAGATCGAAGTAACCGCCGGCAGAAGTCCAGTCGTGGAAGGTGAAGCCACCTAGAGAGATGCCACCAGACACATGCAATTTGGTGTCTGGTTTCACTACCTTCTTATCTAGAGCCGCCATCATCGTGATTGCTTTCCAGATTGAACCGGGTGGAAATGCTGAAAGAGCCCTGTTAAACAACGGGTGATCCGCTGCGTTCAGGCGTTTCCAAACCTGTGGTGTGATTCTTCGCGTGAAAGAGTTGGGGTCAAAGCTAGGGCGTGACACCATACACAATACTTCGCCGGTCTGAGGATCGCAGGCAACAACGGCACCAAGTCGGTCACCGAGCGCGTCATATGCTGCTTTCTGCAGCTCGATATCCAGTGAGGTGACAACTGGTAGGCCCGGTTCCGCCTCAACTGCCACCGTCGGGTGCGCCGTTTCCCGGGATAAGGTCTGACCAGAGGCGTTCACGCGGACGCGCTGTTCACCGTCTATGCCGCGCAGCTGGCGATCGTAAATATGCTCCACACCGTCCTTGCCAATTACGTCGCCCATGTGACGCTCTGATCGGCGTTCAAGTTGTGCCTGACTGATCTGTCCACAATATCCAAGTACGTGAGCGAACAAATCTCCGTGCGGGTAGTTGCGGCTTACGTCCGGCATAATGTCGATGCCGGGCAAATCAAGTTGTCGCTCAAAAAAACGACTGACTACAGCAACATCTAAGTCTGTATCGATGACCACTGGCAATACGCTATCGGCAAGCTTAGCGGTCTCCAGCCGGTCGTGTATTTCGTGGTAATTCATGTCCAGAATTTTGCTGAGCCTTCGCGACAAATCGTCTATGTCTTCGAGTTGGCTAGGAATAACCACCATGGACAGTGTCTGTTTATTGGTCGCAAGCATAGTGCCATGACGGTCGTAGATGATTCCACGTGGTGCTCTCAAGAACGTGACGCGAGTGGAATTTTCCACTGCTCTGGTTTTATAGTACTTACTTTGGATAACCTGCAGCCAGACAAGACGCGCAGCTAAAGCACTCATGGCCAGGGTTACTAATAGCAGCAAGCAGATGGCTTTCAGTCCGGCGTTGTTGACACTTCGTGGTGCTGTTGATTCCATGCGCTAAGGCTCCCGCTGAGTACGGACCGTTTGCGTGAACTCGTACCAGCGACGCATGGGGAAGTATATGAATGGCGCAATTAAAGCGTTGAGGCTTGCTTCCGGAACGGCGATCTGCATGAGCTGATCAAACACGCCGCTTCTGCCGACAATGGAGAGCTGCCAGGCCATAATCGTTTCTGCCAACAGGGTGATGATGAACACTAAAGGAATGCAGAGAAAATTTTGTTGGTTGATGTGACGCAGACAAAAGTATCCGGCCGTCCAACCGGCAATAGGAAGGTAGACCGGAAATATAGGAATCATGGGCGCATACAACGCAGCCATGAATGCACCTGTCACCAAGCCAGTGACGGAACCAGAGGCCACTTGCCTGGTGAATATTTCGCCAGTGGTGCTCAAACGAAGTTCGTCTGCTGTGATGGCCATCATGGGGCTTCCAGTCACTGCCCCCCAGATGATTACCAGCGTCAGTGGCAAGTTGCAGTAGACGCCATGTACTGGAAAATTGTTCAGAATTCCAATCTGCAATACCAAGGCCGTTACTGATACGAGCGCAAATAGCCCGTAGTTTTTGATCTTCTTGTTGGTGCGCATGGAAAAGATCGCCATCTCAGATGACCTGCATTTGCAGCGAACTGCTATTGATCGATAGGCGGGACGATAAGTACATGTGTGAGATCGTAGAAGTTCTCAGAAGGGCTAATCTCGATAGTGAGCGTAGTTCCATTTGTATCACGCCTGACGAGCGAAACGACGCCAACGGGGTGTCCGACAGGAAACACTCCGCCATTTCCCAGACAAGTAACCTTGTCACCCACATCCACAGCCATCCCTACCGGGACGAAGTCTATAGAAGGTGGGTTTTTTTTGCGTCCGCTGAGAACACCCGGAGTGTTTGTTCGTTGAATCAATACACCGACTTTTTGGTCGGGATCGGTGAGCAGGCGGACAACGCTGGCATGCGGTCCGGTTATTACGACCTGACCGACGACGCCTTCATTCGTAACCACAGCCGAACCTTTGCGAACGTGGTCCTCGTATCCCTTGTCGACAGTTAATTGGGAGAACCAATTATCCGGATCTCGGGTCACTACGTCAGCACCAATTGTCAGTCGTGACAGTTTTGACTTTAGCCCAAGCAGCGCGCGAAGCTTCTGTGAGTCTCGGGCATCCTGCCTTAGTTTTGTCATCTCAAGGTACTGATCAGCTACTTTCTTTTCCAAGCTATTGATCCGGTCGTAGGCAACCAGAAGTTGGTTGGCAAGATTTCTCCCCGACTCTACCTGCATTGCCCCTTTGGCAAAAATGCCGGATATGCCTGCGTAAGTAGATAGCACGAGTCCGCCCAGCGGTCCCAAGATCAAATAGAAGACGACGAGCAGAAATATCACCTCAGCGATGGTATCCGAATCGATCGGATACCTGCTTGATGAAACTCGTCCCTGTGATGGGCCCGGCATGATAGCTCCCCGGACCTTATGCTTCGTACAGAGATTGCTCGAGAACGCGACGATAAGCTGG
>JADYXS010000573.1 GCA_021772155.1 Candidatus Obscuribacter sp. | reverse complement strand
GTTGCGTTCAGGCAAGACACCACGAGCATGGCAGTCACCGCAATTGGTGTTACAACAATATCTCTGAGGTAAGTACTGGACATTTGAATTCGTATTCAGTTAGAAACGGATGAGCCTGGCGGATGCTTACGTCCCGTGGTTGGAAGCGCAATATGCCATATGTACCAAGGATGATTCCCGCAGCCTGATTAGGTGCCAGTTACCAGAGCGGCAATTGCCAGAATACTTGGCCTAAGAATTGTATTTTGCATGATCCCATAAAGTGCAGCGCCGACATTGCGAATGAAATTGCGCAAGCTATTATTGTGTCTTGACTGGATCATAGGCTACAGAGACTCTTCGAAGGAAATTCCATTTTGCGACAACTGCACTGACTAATGACGAGGTTTAGCCAACTTTGTGCGCCTTCGAGAGACCAACGACGTGTAACCCAAAATGGCACGTCAGTGGTCCGAGGCTTTGAACGAAGAGAAAAAGTCGAGGCGAATAAAGGGTGTTAACAAATGTCCGAAAGTCCTGGTGGGCACAGCATTCGGTGTTTACACCTTCGGGCACCTTGCTAACAGCACTACCTAAACCCGCAGGCAGTCCGAGGAAAATTGTTAACATCCTCGTGCGGCAGTATTTCGCCGTTGCAGTTTGGCCTCGGCGAACTCATGCGTGGTTTCTCAACGTCTGGGATCTTCCGATCTGTTTTTGATTTTGGAGCGGGCGACGAATCTCGAACTGGCGAACTGCAGCGGTAACCAGCCAAGATACGAATAGAAACGCTAAACTGGTCAATGGTTGGTAAGAAAGCTGAACACGTTATTCTCGGTCCTCATGCGCATTAGTCGTTCGAAAATATCGCTCCTGCTATTAGCAGTGCTCATCGCCACAGTTCCGGTGATAATCTCGAAGCGCTCGGATATTGTCGCAATGATTAAGCAGATTCCTGTAATTAGCAAACTCACCGCAAGAAAGATGGTCGACGAGCAAGCCGCCACTTACGGGCCTGCCGCCCGGTCCAGATTGCAAGCAGCGTTTGCTACTCGATCTATTGCTTATCCGCCGGCAAGAGTTGTATTCGTCGCGCTCAAGGACAAGCATGAACTCCAGGTATACGTGGCTCCAGCAAACGGTAAATTCGTTTATGTCAGTACATATCCGGTTCTTGGAGCCAGTGGGAAACTAGGGCCCAAGCTCCGCGAAGGCGACTTTCAAGTTCCCGAAGGGATTTATCACCTAACGCTTGAACCGAACACACCGTATCATCTGGCTCTTCGCTTGAACTACCCAAACGAATTTGATCTTGCTCACGCCATGGAAGACGGTCGACAAGATCCCGGTAGCGACATCCTAATTCACGGTAGCACCGGTTCAATTGGGTGCCTTGCAATGGGAGACCCAGCTAGCGAAGACCTGTTTCTATTGGCGAATGATGCTGTCAACAAGGACACACAGGTCGTCATTTGTCCCACTGACTTGCGCACGGCTTCGGAACCAGAGCTCCCGAACGCTCCTTTGTGGCTTCCCTCGTTGTACCGCGCTATCAAATTAGAACTAACGAACTATCCGCTTCCGTAATCTCAATCACTCAGCTGGTCGAGGTTGTACCGAAAAGTGCACATCAGATCAGGTTGTTGACCGCCTCTGGATAAAGGGTGTATACAAATGCCCAAAACCGTTGGTGGGCAAGGTATTCGGTGTATACACTTTTGGGCGCCATGTATACAGCAGGGTCTAAAGCCACGACCTGTCGAAAGAAAGATGTACACACTTGCGCGTTGTTGAAAACTAGCTGGCTCGTTGAGATGCCGGCTGGAAGCCGGCGCTCCCAGGCAAGCCACAGGCGGTCACTGACTCCATTTTCTGCTGTAGCTGCTGTATCGGCGAGCACGCTTCTTTTGTTTGTTTGCAGAGGTATTGGATATCACTGGAATGATTCTGGCTTGGGATCTCGGTTTTACGTGTTTTGTCTTGATTAGATATTTGCTGAAGTACTCCGATAGCCGCTTGCCGGTGTCGACGACATCGGTGGCAGTGGAAAAATCGTAGCCTTCGCCGCCGTGGAAACTGTAGTCATTCGTGGCGATGCGGTAGGTCTTTTTCTTGTCAACTTTGCCCCAATTTCCAGCAGTGTCTTCCGCTTGTGCATAGACAATGCGGTCGCCGGATGGCTTGGATGAGTCATACGCAAGCTTCATCCCGTGGACGTCAAAGAACCGAGCTCCGAGATTTCCGGAAACGCTGTTTTCTAGCGCTTTCAGCAGTGTGTCACCAGATATAGTGGCAATTATCAAATGATTCTCGAATGGCAGAATTTCTTCCACTTTTTCCTGAGTGATAATTCCTCTGTCGATTCTGCCCCGTATCCCCCCGCGATTCTGGAAAGCGATTGTTGCTCCATATTGTTTGCCGCCGTCTGCCAGCGCATCGGCGATCAAATTGCCTAATGGTGAGTCGCAGGGGAACCGCCGGAAGCTGTTGTCGAAGTCACCATGAGCGACACCAGCTACTGTGTTTCTCAAATGTGCAAAAGGTTTCGATTTTTCCGCAAGGTAGGCTGTAATGTCTTGGTCCTGGGGAATCCTGTCATCGATGTTGATTAGATGGTATTTGGTATTCTTCAAATCAACTTGTCCTCGGGCGTCAAACGCAAGGTCCAGATCTCCCAGTGTTCTGCCATATGAACCGGTTTGCACAATGAGCGCCGAACTGCCGTCTTCGTGCTTTACGACGACTGGTTTATTCAAGCGAGTGTGGCTGTGTCCGCCGACTATGATATCGACATCCGGATTCGTAGCCAGTTCTCGATCCAGCTCCAAACCGGTGTGTGTTACCAGAATTATCTTGTCGATGCCTTGGCTCTTTAGTCGAGCGACCTCCTCGTTGATCGGGTCTGCCCAGCGACTGCCAATCGCTTTCATTTTTACTCCATCTGTCTTAAGCGACACTTCTGTGAGGTTCGGAACAATCGCGCCCACAAATCCAACGCGCTGTCCGTTGATAGTTTTGACCACCGAGGGCTTGAAGGTTGCAGCCAGTTCAGGCATCTTGCTTGCATCGATGTTGCTGTTAATCACGCTGAACCGGGCATTCTTCAAATGCTTGGCCAGGTTTTCAACTCCGTCGTCGAATTCGTGATTGCCGATCGTATAAATGTCATAGCCAGCTTGATTGAGCATTTCAATCTCAATGGCTCCGTGATAAACCCTGAAAAATGACGTGCCCTGAAAAATGTCACCGGCATCGATAGCGAGTACATTTGGATTCTTGGCGCGTTCAGCACGTATAAGGTGCGCAATTCTTGCCATTCCACCCACGTTGCGCCCTTTCTCGACGAACGCTTCGTCGTGAGCGTGCAGATCATTTGTATGCAGGATTTTGAATTGCAGCGCTGCCGGCGCAGCTGTTGCCGGTTCAGCTGCAGTTGCCCGTAACGTGAGCAGGCTCATTGCCATTGCCATGAACAGTATGCTCAGAACGCGTTTAGCCTTCATGGCGAATTCACCTGTCGAATCTGGATTGCCCGGCCATATTTTGCCTGTTATTAGTCCTACGTTGCCAGTCATAAAAAAGTTGAATCGGTATTTTGTTACCGATTCAAGGGTTGTTTGATGGCGCCCGTCTGCAAAGTGCTACTTGCGGATCATGCATGATTGCGCAGCGCGGCCCACGTGGCCCATGATAAAACTGGAGTTATGAGGTAGGAGATTAATATGACGGTCGTCACGTGCTGGCTGACCGTTGCTGAAAGCCTTAATTCTTAGGAGCTGGCTATCTATGAGCCGAAAGTTTAGAACTAGTTTGTCTGTTGGTCTGGTAGTGGCGGCTTTCACCGTGCTGAATATTGGATTGCCTGGCTACAGTCAGACCCAGCCAGAGCTCAGGAAGCTCACTCCCCAATATGTTGGTGAGCCCGGTTGTCCGGTCGAAGTGACAGCGGCGAGCACTGAACTTGAGGTCGATCCATTTGGAGCGCCGATGGCTGCCCGGCACTATATCGATTATCGGAATGTGAGCGGACGTCCTTTGGCTGCGGTCAAGTTTCGCATAGGGTACGTGGCTGACGATGGAAAGATTCACCAACCGTACTTGAACGCTCCACACCAACATCCGTTGGAACCAGGTGGTCAGGCTTCTCAAAAATGGCGCGGTGACCGCGTCGATCCTAAGACCAAGGAAGTGAAAATCCGGGTATTGATGGTCAAAATGGCCGACGGCTCGGTCTGGGAAAGCCAGAAGGTCGGTCAAAGTAACGCCGATGAACAGGCAGGTTTCGCTCCTCTAACGATTGAAAGTCCCGGGTCTGACATAGCCAGTGGTGAGTTTCGCGCTCCGGGATCTCCAGTACCGCTAACGGAGGTGGGCAAAGGCTACGGCGCCTATCCTGAGCGGACGACAACTGGACCGGTTAACTTCAATACAACTCAGACGCCAGCGGCAGGTTTTGATTCCAACGCGTTCGCTGCGCCTGGTGCCGCACCGTCCAGTCCATCCGCGGCAGCCGGGACCTATGCGCCTTTTGCTGGGGCCAACACCGCACAGCCTTCCGCTTCTCGGTCACCGAGCACCGCTGCTCCGGGTTTTGTAACGCCGGGCGCCGCCGCGCCTGGTTTAGGTACCCCAACGCTCTCGGGCTCTGGCGCACCTACTGTTGCTTCGCCTGCGTTTGTTCCTGCCGCAACCCCTAATAATGTGGCACCTGTTAATACGACTCCGGCGTTCTCCCCGACAGCTGCATCACCGTCCACTTCTGCCCCAGTTTCGCGACCCACGGCTGCCGCACAACCTATCGGAGACCCGGTCGCCGAGTTCGATAAGCTTATGGGTAATAGTGCCAAGTCGGCTCCTTCAACAGCGCCGTCGGCATCAGCTCCGGCTTCGCCTGTGGTCTCAACGCCCCCGTCGACACCAGCTCCTGCGTCGACACCAGCTCCTGCGTCGACACCTATTGCCGAGCCCTCAGTGGCGCCAGCAGTTTTACCAACCGATTCCGCACCGCCTGTAGCACTACCTGCAGCCGGTTCCAACGCTCCGGTACTAGGGGAAGCTGTACCGCCGGCCACGCAGGAGGGCTCCACTCCGACTGATAAACCGAGTGGTGCAGATGAATTTGCGCCGGCTAACTAATTTTAGAGAATTCAGCGATTCCAAGAGGCCGCGATATTGATTTGCGGTGTATCGTATATACACTCTCAAAAATTTAAATATCATCTTTGCCTGAGGCATACTATGGCTTTTCAGCTACGTACGTTCGGGGCAGGTGTTGCTGTCTTAGCGCTGTGCTTTATGCTGGCGTGTTTGAGTTGGCAATTCCTTCTCCTTGGATTCGCAACCGCCAGCATCGCCTGGGCGTTTTGGAGCTGGTCGTCTCAGCTCAATCCACCGCGCGAACAGCCGCGGAAGCAGCCGGAACCGTTCGAACGTAAGCGCAGGCAGCGTCGCGTTGATGTGGTTCCTTTCCCCTCCCAAGAATATGGAAATCGCAGTAATACAGGCTATTAGATCATTCCTTCCCATCATCTCAGGGAAAGAGGCACCAGAAGTGGTGCCTCTTTTTTGATTCAATTCATGGCAAAATCACAATCAACGCATGATTTATGTTTTGACCCCCCATAAGTAATCACCGAGTTCGTACAATTGTGCTGCACGTTTCCTTCGGATTTGAGCTATTGAACATGACTATCAAATACGAGTTCCTTTTGCTGTTGAGCATTGTTGTGACGCTATCGATGTCCACTTCGGTCTCAGCGGAGAACCTGTCTCCCAGCCAGGTGTTCGTTGAGTATGTGCAAAAGAGAAATGCAGACCCTGCTCGTTTATTCGTGGAATACCTCGCGAAGCCTGCAAAAACGAAGGCTGAGAAGGCGAGCAATTCTCTTGGCACCACGCGAATCGAGAATATGAAAGTTCTAGCTGAAAACATCAATGGTGACCATGCTACCGTATCCGTCTCTGGAACTGTGAAAGATTCGTTTTCCGCCGCGATCAATGCTGCGTCGACGGCACTTGGGGCACCACCGTCCAAAACTTCAGAAGGAACCATTTTCTTGGTACGTGAAAATGGAGCATGGAGAATCGAGCAAGAGAATTGGCTTACAGAAATGGGTAACAAGAAGAGGTTAGCGCCAACAGCTCCGTCTGCTGCGCAGAAGCTGGGATCTTATGAATGGTGCTGGCAGGCTTCAGCTGCCGCTTTTCCGCAGACACCGTTGGCTGGGAATGTCTCGGGCATCGCGTTCAAGCCAACTCAAATCAGTCTCGAGCACGGTTTGCGGGACCGACTGATGATCCAGAAGGGCGATTTGTTCGAGGGTACTAGCATCGAAATTATATTGGGCGAGCCGCTGTCAACCCAGAGCAACAAGAAGTACATTGTCGGGCGTAATGCCGACTCATTCAATTCACCTGATATCAATTTTAGAGCAAGCACTGGCACTGGTCCTCCAGACATGCACAGCTTTACTGCGGCCGATAACTACGGCATGCGACTGGAGTTTGGACAGCAAAAAGGGGACTTACTGCCTGGGTACATTGTTTTGCGATTGCCCTACAAACAAAGTTGTGTTCAAGGATACTTTTACGCCAAACTGAAGAACATTCCGCACAATTGATTGGTGAATCTCGATTCGTAATCGTACAGGCTCAAAACGCTTTCACAGATGGAACAGCCGCTGTGCGTTCTTGTAGAGCACGTCGTCCAGTTCCTCCTTTGTCAGCTTTGCTCGAAGCAGTGCCACCAGCTCGTCGTAATTTTCATAGTGCTTCTTGCCGAAGTAAGTGGCATCAGTACCAAACAATACCCTCTCGCTTCCGATTTGTTTCACCGCTGACAAAACTTGTTTCGGATCTGCTTGGGCCGTTTCGAGATACAGGTTCGCGTCCTTGGCTTTCAGTGCCGCTTTAACAGTCGCAATCGATTCTTGGTGGTTCGTTCCGAAGCCCATATGGTAGAGCACTACAGGAACCGTTGGATGACGACGCGCCAGAGCGTAAATGCGCATCGCCGATGAGCTGCCATCGCCACAATGGACCACCGCGGGAATATTAAAACGCCGACAAAGCGCCATGTATGGATCCACCCGCGTATCATCGGCAGCAAAATGATTCATTTCCGGATGCAGCTTGATACCAACAAACAGGTTTTCCTTCGAATCTTTTCGATGCAACTTCAGAAACGGAACCAGGTTCTCACTTGCACCATCGACCGGACGAGCCCAGGCCAAACCACTTGCATTTGGCACATCCGCAACAAGTCTTGCCGTGGCTTCGTTCGCCTTTTTTTCATCCAGGTTGCGCGTGGTTGCTGATAGATCCGCGCCATCTATATTGGATATCAAAACGCGGGAGATTCCCCGTCGTTTCAAGTTCTCTTGTAGAGTCGTCCAGCTCAAGTCATATCCTTTGAATTGACCGATATGAGCATGCACATCGATGATTCTCAGGTCTGACCACGGATTTTTCGTAGTCTTCGAGGTATGGGTTGGTTCGGGCGTTTCGCCGGCGAATCCTGTGGAATGGTTGAGAGAGCACATCAAAAGGAATCCACATAGAGCGACGGGTCTGATCATTTTCCGATTATAGGTGAAAGATTCATCAGAGAACATGACCTTTGGTAGCTACTGGCTGCAGAGTAGTGTTTCCCAATCCAGCCTACAACGGTGAATGCTCCGCGTTGGCCAATTTGTTTTTGTACAGCTGCTCAGCAAAGTCTGCTAAGGATGCATTGGTGAGTTTCCATCCGAATAAGCCTTCTCGCCTAAAAGACAGTTTCATCTTCGCGTTGCGATCCACTGTGCACAACACCCTGAACTCATCGACCGACTCGTAACCGGCAACTTCCTTAAGCGCTGCCAGGTTGGATAAATACTTTTTTGATCTCAAATCGGTGATGTTCGGGATCTTGATCGAAACATTCTTGATTTTCCACTCATTGAGTTTCTTTTGATGGCGTGCGTTTTCCAGCTCAAGCAGTCCAGTTTTGAGGCCTGAAGGAGTGACGAATGCGTCCACAGCCGAATCTATAAGCAAACTTGCCAGGGCCTTTGCCCATATCTGGTCTTTGTGGACAAACTCGTCGGCATGAGCCGCCATGATGGAGCGAAGTTGCGGTCTCAAGTTCTCGCGTAGTTCATCGAAATCGATCATTGTCGCCAACGCATCGCCGTTTTTGGTGACTGCGGCAACCGAAAAGTTGTATGCCACTATATATGGTGCTATAAAAGCTGACAAGGCAATACCCGCAACGCACAGAATTGTGCAGCATGCGCTAATGTACAGCCCCATAGCCTTACGCTGTGGGCTTTTGACTGGCATATAAATCCTCGACCTCAATCATTATGTGTGCAATTGAGGAAATGGCGAGTTAGATATTGTCAAGGTTTGCTGTCATATCTAGAAAATGCCGCCAGTGATGCCGTTCTCCAACTGTTATCGACTCATTAAGATTGGAGC
>JADYXS010000572.1 GCA_021772155.1 Candidatus Obscuribacter sp. | reverse complement strand
GGTATCTAAGCACTACTAATAAAAACCAGACACTCCTTTTCGGCAAGATATTCTGTCGCATATACATCCGCCACCGGCAAATATCGTGGCGGGTAACAACTTCGCGCACTTTTTGCGATCTGACTAAAAAAATTTGTCCAGAAAGGCACCGCCAGTAGTGGCAGTCTGGGCGGGTGAGACGCTAATACGTGAGCTGCTCCATCTTTACTTTGCCGCGAAAGACCCAGTAAACCACTGCGGTGTAGGTGAGCACGAAAGGCATGCCGATGCCCGCCATGATTGTCATCACAAGCAGCGTCAGATGGGAAGAGGAGGCATTGTAGATGTTGAGATTCCACTGGTGGTTCAAGTCGGATACCAGCAGATTGGGAAACAGTGCTACCCCGAATAGGAAGGTGAATGCCGCAATACAGCAGCATGAGGAGATAAAGGCGTATAACGGACGGTTCAGGTGAATTGCTCGAGGAATGTTGGCAATCGCCAAAATGTTTAACACAACCACTACCCAGGAGATAGGATAGTGTTTGAAATTCTGCGTGGCGTGCGGTTCCAGCACCAGCGTCATAATGGTCGTCAGTATGTAGCAGGCAATGAAGAAGCCGAATGTGCGCCACATCCAGCCGTGCACGCGCTTTTGCAAATCTCCCTCGAGTTTCAAATAGAGGTAGATAGAGCCATGCATAGCGCATGTGGCAACGGCAAACAAGCCCACCATCATGTGATACGGGCGGATGAGGTCCTTCAGGGTCCCGGTAAAAGTCATGTTCGCATCGATCGGCAGTCCGCTCAACGTGCTGCCGACAGCCACTCCAAAGGTGAAGGCGATAAGCGTGCTGGAAATGCAAAAGGAAATGTCCCAGAAATTTCTCCATATCGGAGACTTGTGCTTACTGCGAAATTCCATCGACACGCCGCGGAAAATCAATGCCACCAGAAGAAGCATGAACGGCAGGTAAAAGCCCGTAAGGGCGGCGGCATAGACACTCGGAAACGCCCCAAACAATGCCCCGCCGAAAACGACTAACCAGACTTCGTTTCCATCCCAGATAGGACCGATGGAATTCATCAGTATTCGCCTTTCGGTGTCCGTTTTGACGCAAAGGTGCAGGATGCCAACGCCCAGGTCAAATCCGTCGAGAATGCCGTAGCCGGCTAGCAGAACGCCAAGCAAAAGGAACCAGAGAACGTGCAAATCCATATCAGTTCCCCTCCTTTGGCTCGTGTTTGGCTAACGTCATCGATTCGCCGGAAGGATCTGCGCGCTCAGCTGCGATCTCCAGTAAACCCTTCGGATCAACGGTCTGAGGTGGTGCAGTTGTGGAGAAATCGGGACCGTGCGTAATTTTGCTATGCAATACGCTGAGCCAGACCATGAAGAGGAGCACGTACACAAAAGAAAAGGCGATGATAGATGCAAGGACATGCTGTCCTGGAAGCGACTGCGACACCGCGTCCTTCGTTCTCAGTAATCCGTAAACGACCCAAGGTTGACGTCCTACCTCCGCCGCGACCCAGCCGACTTCGTTGGCTACGAACGGTCCGATAACGGAGAAAACAAAGATCCACAACAGCCATCGTTGTTGAAACAGTGTTTTGCGCCAGAGAAAAAATAGACCAAGAGCCGTGATGCCAACGAAGTATCCACCTAGTGCCACCATAATATGGAAAGCGGCAAATGGTATCGGAACTGGGGGCCAATCTTCCTCTGGGAATTGGTCAAGCCCGGCTACAGGTTTGCTGGGATTGCCGTAAACAAGGATGCTCAACATGTCCGGAATCTGCACGCCATATTCAACGCGACGCGCTTTGTCATTGACTACTCCAAAAAGCCAAAGACCGGTTCCTGTTTTTTCTGTTTTGAAATGTCCTTCAAATGCTGCTAGCTTGGTCGGTTGCGTGGTTGCCAGCAGTCGCGCGCTGGTGTCGCCGGCCAGTCCAGCCATCATTGAAGCGCAGAAGGCATAGATCAGCCCCAGCGTTAGAGAGCGTTTGGCGAAATCTTCGAATCGACCTTTGAGTAAATAGTAGGCGGCCACGCTCATGACAAAGAAGCCGCCGAGAACGAATGCGCCGCTTAGTGTGTGTATTAGCCGCGGCATTGCCGAAGGGTTGAATACAACAGCCCAGAAATCAGTCAGCTCGCAGCGAGTCATACCGAGGTGCTGAACTAGTTTGTAACCGGCTGGGGTCTGTTGCCAACTGTTTGCAACGACAATCCAGATGGCAGAGAAGATCGATCCCATTGAAACCATCAGTGTGGAAAAGAAGTGCACTTTGGGTGAGACCCGGTCCCAGCCGAATACCAGGATAGAAAGGAAACCCGATTCCAAAAAGAAGGCAAAGATCCCTTCTGCTGCCAGAGCGGCGCCGAAAATGTCGCCGACAAACTTTGAGTAACCAGCCCAGTTGGTGCCGAATTGGAACTCCATAACGATACCGGTGGCAACGCCCATCGCGAAATTCACAGCAAAAATCTTTGTCCAGAAACGGGCCATCGTTTCGTAGATTGGGTTCTTCGTCTTGAGATAGAGCCCTTCCATGATCACCATCAGCAGGCTTAGTCCAATGGTGAGCGGC
>JADYXS010000571.1 GCA_021772155.1 Candidatus Obscuribacter sp. | reverse complement strand
CCTTCGTGCAGGATGCTCTGCACCTTGGCGTTCGTTCTGATGATGGCACCATCATCGATCGCCTTTTGCGATATCAACCGCGTCAACGTGCCCATGCCGCCGCGGACGATCATCCATGTGCCGTCGTCATTAAGTCGGCACATGTTGTGCGCAAGGAAATTCGCCCCCGTTCCTGGTGAGTTCCAGGTGCCGTATGCGGAGGTGAACCCGTCTGTAGTGGCGTACATGACCGGCAGACTTTCTGTGGCCCAATCAAACTGGTTGAGGAAGTCGCCGACCGATCCGCGACACAGATTGATGAACTGCTGCCGCAGCGGCCCAGGCAGATAGTGGTCGGCGGTGTCCTCGACGGACAACGGCGTTTCCATCCACGCTGGGTACACATGGCTGCGAATCTGCTTCAGCAGGTCTTGAAGCGCGCAGTGCGCCTTCCAGTCTTTTTCGGTGTAGAAGCTGTCGAAGAGCGCCCGCATGCGGCTCTGGTCGGAACCGCTGAGAAGGTACTTGCCGTCCAGCCCGGGGACGAAATACCAGGGGTCGCGCCGGAGCTTCGGCACGGCGATGCCGAGGGCAGCTTCCATCTCCGGCGGCGTCAGTCCATAGAGATAGGCATACCTGGACACGCGCTGTCCTGGCGCCTTTGCGAACGATTCGGTGGTCTTGCAAGCACCACCGACGACACGGTCGGCCTCAAGCCCAATGACCTTGAAGCCACGTTGCGCCAAGAGCGCAAGCGCGGTCAAGCCATTGTGACCAAGGCCGGCCACAATCACATCGTACCTTTCCATCAGTCGATCCTTTCCCAGTTCGATTAGTGGTTACCGCCATTTTGAAGCACGGTTTTAGAATCTCCGAGCCGAAGAAGTGGTGCCTTCCGACAGAGCCTTCTTCCTGAGCACTTTTTCCACGATGTCGGTTTGGAGGCGATTGAGCACCGTGGAAGGCAGGATGTCTTTGGCCACCTGAGGAGTGAGCGGGACGCCAGCTTCCTGTCCTTGAGTCCAGCGGACCACCTGTGGCGCCTCGTTCTCGACAGAGAAGACAATGTCGAAATCACCTTCTTTGGGCTTGGCGCTACCGACATAGAGCCACTTCTTGTGGGTGTAGAAGACGTACTTAGTCTCCATGTGGTCGCACAAGTGGTGAAGAGCCAACGCGATCTGAGCTAGTGCGTATGGCCGGCCTTGGTAGCTGGTTACGATTGCTTGCAGTTCGCTCACATCGCCTTCGGTGACTGCGGTGATGATTCGGCCAGCATCGCGCATCTGTTGGCCGGTGAGATCTTCGCTACACCGATTGAAGGGTTGCGGCTGGACGTCCTGCGGACCACGGTCAATGCCGGCGACCGGGTTGCCGCGAAGGCTTGCGTCGCTATTGAGAACGCCGATCATGTAGGCCGCGGCCCTTTGCTCATCAGTGCGCGGAATGGTGCAGAAGGCGTGCATCAGGTACACGCCCAGGGCGCTCATGAGCAAGCCACCAGCCAAGGGCAGAGCGTAAGAGCTGCCCGTTTTCACTTCGATGTTCCCTTTCTGCAGCTGCTGGTGCTTGTGCTTCTTATTCTTCTTGGTGTTCACGCTCGTCACGGTGCAGTCCTGCGGACGGCGCCGATAGCGTTTCACTGCGCAGACGATGAGGCTGACGCCACTGGCCAGCGCGACAATGGCGCCGATCAGCAAAAGGGAAAACAAAAACGTTGTCATGGTAACTCCCGAGTTTAGGGTTAATGTGAAGTTGTTTGGATTACTAGACAAGGCGAAGATCCGCACGCAGTGTGCGAATCCTCGCGGGCATTCAGGTTGCTTCGCCACCTTGAATTCGCGCCAGGCGGCCACTAGTTCCGCGAGCGCTTTTGAGTTCTGCAGGTGCGCGGCGCACCAAAACTCGAATACATGGAGCCGCTAGGGTCGATGCAGCGGAAGTCGCGTGGCGCTTGGACGCCATTCGGTGCTTCGGTTGGCTGCTTCACCTGCTCCGCGGTCCTGAGACAGATGGACATATTGACGAGCGTGACTGCCCCAGCGGCAAGGCCGAGCGCCAACCAGGCGAACGCGTAAGACCGGTGACCGCAGAGTCCGAACATAAGTGCCGCGAACGTCAGGACAAGGAAAAGAGACGAGGACAAGATCAATTTCCAGCGACGCGTCGACAGTTTCAAGTTACTCATGGTATCTCCATTAAATGGAACCTGCAGTTCGCCGAAAGGCGGACTGCGTTGTTTTCTGACCGATACTTTGGCACGGCACTACGGGCTTAGATGCGTGTCTCCAGTGCCTCAATGTACTGGAGCGCTTCTGCTCCGCGCTCGTTGAACTCCAGCGCTATTTGTCGTCCGTGCCGAAGAAGCTTGGCAGCGCGTTCGCTGGAACCGGCGTTCATTAGGTGTTCGGCCATAGAAGCGTACAAGAGCGCCGTGAGCCAGTGGCGGTGCCCAACCTTTGACACTATCAGGTCCAGCACATATCCGTGCCTTTCCTCAAGCTTGGATTCCATACCAGGCTCGTCGCCGGTGTTTTTCATTCGTGACAGGAGCCGGTGACTCATTCGAATGACCTTCAACTGTGAGCGAACCTGGCTGGCGCACAGTCTTTCCGGCTGCTCGGCCTGCGCAGTCAATGCCTGCTCGTATACAGGGTGCTCGGCCGATAGTTCTGTTGTCGCCTTCAGAACTGCTGCATTCAGCAGCTTCGATTCAGCCGCGTCGTTATTCAACTCACGCTGAACAGCGGCCATTCCCAGCAGGCAACGAACGGTGATATCGGCGTCTTGAGCACGGCGGGACAGGCGGTAGGCCTTGGTTAGTAAGCCATTGGCCTTGTTTGCCCATCCTTGGTGTAAATACTTGGTGGCAGATTGCAGGTGGCGCTCGGCGCGCGCGCATCTGCCGAACATGGCGAAGAACGCCATGAACTTTGTTAGCAATTGCATGTGAACCCTTTGGTAAGAGAATTTGTGTCGCATTTTCGGTCACGCGATGTACATGACGTTCGAGCCGCTTTCGGCGGTTACCGTCGTGCCGTTGTGGCGCGCGGTCATGTCGTTAGCGATCGATTCTTATGAACGACAGCAGCACTCGGAGAATGACAGCCACTACGATAACGGAGGAAGCTCCACCCGCCACGCCGATTGTCAGACCTAAGAGTGTGGTTCCTGCCAGTGCACCGACGCTGGCGCCTACGGCAGCACCAATGACTGAGAACAATGCCAGGAAGATGAGGAAGATGATGCGCATTTTGTGAACCTTTCTTCTGAGTGAGAACAATGGACGCCCATCGTTAGATGGGCGATTCCGTCCCAAACGGCTTAGGGCACGGAGAAAAACGCCGGCGATGTGCACCGACGGCGAGTGAAGTTTTTTCCATCTGTTATCTGAAACGGCGGTGTTACCAGCGGAGGTCCTTCAACATGGCCGCGATCATGCCCAGAATACCCAGCACCGATGAAATGACCCAGATTATTATCAACATGGTGATAGCCGGCCAGTCGATGTCGATGAAATCGAGACCTGCTGCCCGTAGTGCCGTGGTGGTCATCAGGACAACCAGGAAGGTGCGGCCGGACCATCCACGATAGGGCCAAACCTGCACCAACAAAATGGACCACAGACCTAGTAAGGAGAATCCGGCATAGGCTGGCAGAACAAGGCAGAAGAGAGCGCCGGCGGCCAGGAGGAACGGGAGCACTTTGCCGGCCTTCACTTGCCACTGCAGTGAGCGGGAGACAGGGGGGGTAGTGTTTTTGAACCGGCGCAGAAAGAGCAAGTAGTACAATGCTGACACCGCCGACAAAGCGGACAACAGACCAACAAGCACATAGCCGAAAACGATCATAACTGTTTCTCCTTGCAGAATATTTAGCGGAAAGCATCGGGTTGGCGATACGTCCGCGTGACAGCTAATCGCCACGGCGATGAAATCATCGTGGCGTCGACCCGGAAGGGTCATCTTAATTTGTGCAGGGCAAGCCATTGGGCGATGGCGCTGGCACAACACTAGAGACCCACGCCTGACGGGGCAAGAACGCCTTGCCCCATCGAAACTGTGGTTCGACTGAGGTTAAAAACTCTGGTACCACATCGGGCTAACGCAGCAGAAATCGACCTTCGTGCGGACCAACCGTCCGCGAAGAATGTCAGTCTTTTGATTCTTGGGTTAGACCCAGTCGCTTGAAGACATCGGCAATCGGGGTGTAGTGCAAGTACACGCCTGCTGCAACAAATGCGCACCCAAGCAAGGCCATGGGAACGGTGCGGTATGGGAGGCCGGGCACTCCCCTGACCGCTGACAGCGTGAAGAACTCGTAGCCAGCAAAACCAGTCGCTGCCAGCCCTACGAAAAAGATGATCCAGGCTATCACTTTTAACATGCGACCTCCAATTCGAGAAAACGCTGACGGCAGCGCCGCCGGCGAGGTAAAGTTCGTACACGTCGGCGCTGATTACCAAGGCGCGGAAAGTACGCTGAGCGTCATCAATACCGCGATGCTAAGACAGAGCAGGGCACCGACTAAGAGCCCTATGAACCCGCCCTTCCAACTGCTTCCGCCGTTCACGGCGGACACTAGGGCAGCGATGAGGGTTGAGATCGCGCACCCGGCGATGAAGTGGAACGCATAAACTTCGAGTACCCGTCCCAAAAGGGACAGGAAAAGTAAGAGGGCAAACTCCATGAGAGTTCTCCTTGTGAAGCCGGAAGTGACCGGCTGTCGGGGCGGCCCGGAGAGCCGCTCGTGCATGTGCAGCATGCCGACCGACGTTCAGAAACTGTGAGCCCCGCCCCGACATTGGAAACAGATCTTTGCAATAGAGCGAGGTACAGCACCATGCTCTGGGTTTGCGTTGTCGCGATGGCACCACCCGAGGTGCTCACGCGCAATTAGCTCACGAACGCTAGTAGGTAAATCGACTTCGGAGCGCCGGCGGCAGAATTGGGCAAACGTCTGCGGGCCGCTTGAACAGCTTGCCGCGCACCGCGGCAATCTGGTCATAGATAGCATCGAGCAGCCGCAGCGGAATGCAGCCTGCCAACCAACCTACGATTCGCCAGATGCCGCCCAGCCGCTGTAGCAGGTAAATCCATGCCTGCGAGCGCAGCAAGAGTGTGCCGTCGCTACACAGAACCGCCATGCTGTCTGGCAGGCTCTGGCGGATCTCTTCAGAAAGCTTCGACTTGATCAGATCTCCTTGCAGTGGTGCAAACTGGAAGGCCTCACAGTCAACGCTGTGACAGTTGAACTTGGTGGCGCTGGCGTCCTCGGCTAAAAGGAAGCGTATCGCTCCATGACACAATCCACACTGACCGTCATAGAAGATCAAGTCGGTTGCTGATGCTTCCTTGCGCCGAATCCAGGACGGATTGAAGGTGAATAGATGCAACATCACCATCCCTAAGCTGAGGTCGGCAAAATCGATCAAGAAGATCAGCCCCAGATGCATCGCCAACATCAACAACCAGATGTATGGGCGGACTCGCGGGAGACAAGCCAGTGGAGTGTAAAACAACTCCAGCGCTAGCGCCCCCCATGTCATAATCATGAGCACCTGAGCGGGAAGCATCAACATCAAGTCTCGCATGACACCTGGACGAGCCAGAGGGTTGTTGAGGACTTTGCAGATGGCCGTGCCGTCCACCCACGATGGGCTGCAAAGCTTGGTGTATCCGCTATACGTATAGCCAATCGCCATAAGGATCCAGACCGCCGCGAGCAAACTGTGTGGAACGTACCAGCCGGCTCCTGGATCAATTCTTCGGCGTGCGGGCAGCGAACCATATGGTGCCGGTCTGAGGCACGCATGCACCAAGAGTAGCAATCCGACATATGGCAAACCGGGGTTAGAGATGAGTGGATTGCGTCCAAACAAACAAGCCCAGACATACCACAGTCCGATGGCTGCGATGCGATCCTGCCAGCCCACCGCCAGCATAGCGCTCAGTCCAACTGCCAGACAGAGCACAATGGTGACGAACGCTGGTGAATCGCACAGCGCAAACATGTTGGGGAACAGATGCAGAAGCGGGCTGGCGGCGCCAGGCATCGCACCTTGATTGGAGAACATTTCAGCGCCCCAGGGGATCAGGTGCGCGAAATGTACGAGCAAGTAGGCACCAAAGATCCAGCGGAACAAGCTATATTGCCCGCCGGTCCAGCCGTTGTTTGCTCCCACAATCGTTCGAATCGAGAACACATTCATGGTCGCACCTCCAGTAAGTCAGGAAGACCGTTCATGCTTGCGCCACCAACCGCCTCGTATCGCACTTTCACATTGCCGGCAATGGTGGCAGGATCAATGCCGAGTTCGCGCAGAAGTGGTGCATCTCCGGCAAGCGCAAACCGGCTGACCGATTCATACATGGGCAGCATGTACTTGTCGCCCACCATGATTGGGCCGATTGCCAACACCGCACCATAGATGTTGCGTCTTTGGTATGGTCCGGCCACCTTTGAGTAGACTTCCGGAGTCAGTTCAAGCGAGTGCGCGTTGCCTTGCTTGTCCGACCACTCCAGAAAGAAACGCGTTGAATACGTTTCAAGCCCCTTGTGGGAGGTGAACACCTTGGGGCAAGGTGAAGCCATTGTCACTGCAGCTAGCACCTTCAACCAGACCTGCTCCGTGATGTCTCCCAACATCTGAGCCGAGCCAAGAATCAGTATGATCGCCGCGTAAATCTTGGTGCGACGTTCATACCGAACGATGATTTGGTCAGGCATTGTCGACCTCGCTTTCGCCATTTCTGGCCGTGTTAGCGCCGTTGGTGCGAATCGTTGAATGGTTTTTGGCTCCAGTGCCGTCTTTCAGGACGTCGACGCCTACGAGCATTTCGGCCAGACGGTGTTCGTCCTCACCAAAACCGCATTTTGCGGCGAATTTCTTAGGGTTAACGAAAGTTCCGAAGAGCCAATCCCAGAGTGGCAGGTCGGAGTAATTGTAAGTGTGGAGACCTTCCTGGTGGTGCAAACAGTGGCTTTCGGGACGCTGAACGATGTACCCCAGCCAATAAGGCGTCTTGATGTTCCAGTGATAGAACATTTGAATGATTGATGCCACCAGCAATGTATAGCTGGCCGCTTCGACGCCCAAGCCGAGCACCACATAGAGCAAAATGCTGACCAGTATGCTGCTGGCAAGAATTTCTAGTGGACTGCGATAAAACGCAGTAACGATCTCAATCCGTTGGGCGCTGTGGTGCACCTGATGTAGCCAGCGCCAAAGGAACGGGCAGTCATGCCGAAATCGGTGCCACCAGTAATCGGTGAAACTGATGGCGAGATAGCCCATCACAGTACCCCAAAACACACCCATGAAGTCGGCGCTCCATGGGCGATGCTCAAGCATCCAGCCTTCCCAAACAACGCCAGCAAGCCACACGAAGAATACCTGGCAGGCGTTGAGACCGATGGTGCGCAGCCACCAGCCGGTGACCTCTGGCCACTTCCTTGCCGGGTTTTTCAACTCGACAGCCATCATGCAAAGCGCAATCACAAAAACGATCAAGGAAACCATCATAAGAGGTTCCCCTTTCTTCTAAAAGGTTGGTTGAAAGGAATCCCGCTGCAGTCCTCAATTTGAGGCGACAAATTGAAGCTGCCTAATCCAGATAACTGTTTGTCATTTTGGTCTGCGGTTGAAACGCAGATTAAATGGGATGGACCGTCAGCTGCGTGCAACTGGCTTTCGGTCTCATTGTTACATCGGACCTGGTCACGCCATGTTGTGGACGGTCGAGTCGTGGTCGGCGTGTACGGTTGAGCCGCAGTAGGCATAGACGATAGAGCCGCGGTCGGCGTGGACGGTCGAGCCGTGGTCGGCAAGGACGGTTGAGCCGCAGTAGGCATAGACGATAGAGCCGCTTTCGGCAAGGACGGTCGAGCCGCTGTTAGCCTGGACGGTCGAGCCGTTGTTGGCGATAATTTTCGAGCCGCTGTAGGTATGGACGATCGAGCCGCGGTTGGCGTGGACGGTCGAGCCGCTGTTAGCCTGGACGGTCGAGCCGTTGTTGGCGATGACGGTGGCGCCGCTGTTAGCCTGGACGGTCGAGCCGTTGTTGGCGATGACCGTGGCGTCGTTGGCGGTGACCGTGGAACCGTCGTTGGCGGTGACCGTGGAACCGCTGTTAGCCCGGACGGTCGAGCCGCGATTGGCGATGACGGTCAAGCCACTGTTAGCGAGAATCGCAGAATCAGACATAAACAGTCCTTCTCGTTGGTGCCGCGTTTGGCGGCAAACTGGTTTGGACCGCCGATCAGGCGTCCGGATACGACACTTCTTCTGACATGGTATTTCTGTGTTTGGTTGTTGCAAGAATTCGGGTGCCGACCGGCGCTCAGATGTTGTCCGGCACTTGTTCTTTCATACACGTAACTACCACAAGGTCCCCGGTCATGTGACGTGCGTGACGGTTGAGCCGATATAGGCGACGATCGTTGAACCGCTGCTGGCGACGACTGTCGAGCCTGCATAAGCGATCACCGTCGAGCCTTGTTTGGCGGTGACTGCCGAACCGTGTCTGGCGTGGACCAGCGACCCGTCATCGGCGGTGACGGTGGAGCCGCTTTGGGCCAGCAGGATCGAGCCGGTATTGGCGGTGACGGTCGAGTCGCGATGGGCGATAACGGTTGAGCCGCGATGGGCGATAACGGTTGAGCCGTGGTTGGCGATTACCGTTGATCCGTTATTGGCGGTGATGGCGGAGCCGCTGTTGGCGTCGACGGTGGAGCCGTTATTGGCGGTGATGGCGGAGCCGCTGTTGGCGGTGACGGTG
>JADYXS010000570.1 GCA_021772155.1 Candidatus Obscuribacter sp. | reverse complement strand
TTCTTAAAAAGTCAAGTCTCTTTTCTTAAAAAGTCAAGAAAATTTCAAGGACTTTTGTATCATTTAATAGGATTTTCTGCAACAGCTAAAACCACCCAATACGAAGTAAAACCATCGACACAGTTAGCGTGGTAAATAATTAGTTTATTTG
The DNA here is from genome assembly GCA_021772155.1 of Candidatus Obscuribacter sp. GTDB lineage: Bacteria > Cyanobacteriota > Vampirovibrionia > Obscuribacterales > Obscuribacteraceae > JADYXS01. The sequence goes on along the minus strand of JADYXS010000570.1, from coordinate 7,715 downwards.
TCACGTAATTCTTTCCTTACTTTCATCAGTAGTTTACCTAGGTTGTTCTGGCCTTTACCCTTACAAACACCCCAAAAAGTATCGTTCCACGTATTTCCTTCAATTAGGTCCTCATCGCCGGTGTTGAGGAGCGCGCGTTTAAAATCTGGTTGGGTGAACTTTTGTCGAAGTAGTTGCTCCATCACTTCTAGTTTGATGGATTCCCAGTCCGGACGGAGAACTACTTTACGGCCGAGTTTTTTGGCGTCACCTGGTTTGGAGGTTTGAAACTCTTTACGTAAAGCGGTGTTGGTTGTTTTGGCGGCTTGGTAGGCCGATTCTGTGGAGGCGTATTCCAGCCCATCATATTCCACTTTGCAAGGAGCGAAGTTGGAAAGAAATCTGTATTTTCCGTTAAAGGAATCAATCATGTTGCGCCTGCCGAGGCCAGTATATCCAAAAATCTGCTGCGAGCAAGCTCAAAGCTATAAATAGAAGCAGCTAGCCCAGTGTATCCTTTGGCCTAGCTGCGTTGTGTCTATGAATTGCTGTCGCCAACGATGCGTTTAAGCTATTCTCTCATTCTTAGCAACTGCGCTTTCCTGCTAAGCTACTTTCGCGTGGAATTGAGGCATGAGGCCAAAGTAAAGCGAAAGCCGGGATTCGCGCCCGGGTCTCAGTCGAAATATAGGAAAACAGCGTTCGAGAAGGCGAACCACAGACGAATGCTGAGTTTGGACTTGTGCAGCTCGGTTAGTTCGGAATGAACGCGGCTTTTGACGTTCCGCTCTACAGCAAGGACCTGATTCAATCGTTGGCTCATGATTAACTCCAGTATGAGGTTGAGCGTGAATTATACGGTGCGACTAAATAGACGCAAGCCAGATTTCAAACCTAATGGGAGTCGCCAACCGAAACAGGCTCGTCTTCAGAATGTTCATCGCCGTCTGCGCGATTCTCAAAATTCTTCGGCCGCTTACGCTTGACAGCGTAGATAGTTTTAATTGTGCCGGCCAATTTCTCAGCCTGCTCTTCCTCTTCTTCTGTTAAATCATCTCCAGCCAAGGCTTTACTGATAATACGAAGTTCAGTTGTGGTTAGTGCTAAGTTCCAGGCATAGTTATGTAAGTGCATGATTCCCTCAAAGTCTATGTGAAGATTACGAGAGGGGTTTATTCTGTCTATGCTGGGACAGCTACTTTTTGTTGTGGAAGCTCAAATTAAAAATGGTAACCAAATACTGGCGTCTGGACCAGTCCAACTCTATCTCTAAAAGAGTTAGGAAGGAGACGCGGAATTTGAATTCTAGTTTATCGAGCTGTTTGGTGTTGGATTTCCAACCGTTGCTGAACTTCATAGCTAAATTGTAGCATATATTATGTTCTTAAGTCTGCGCATCAACCCAATTCTTGGCCCAGGTTAAAGCACCGTTGTGGTCCACAAAAAGACCTTGAATTTGCGCTAGTTCGGCGGCCTCCAACAGCTTGCCCACTTTGTTACTGGGCGGCAGGATGCCAGCATCAATAATGATACGACCATTTAGCAGTGGCTTAAAGGTTTGGCTGCGAACCCACGATATCCCGCCAGCGACATCAGAAAAACTACCTTTCAATTGTTCAACATACGCCTGTTTAATAATAGCGTCCATCCGAGATCCAGTTTCGAGAACGCTGTGCTGCAATAAAAGACTACTGGTTATTAGCGGATTCGGCCCTTGATAGTAGACACCCAGTTCTTTACTCCTCTCTTTTATTTTTTTGGCAATTTCTGGAAGCCCTTTGGGCAACGGAGGTCTTCCCGAAACGTCCGCTTCAATGAGCCAAAGCAATTCTTCGATGCTAGCTGGTTTGAGACGTTCAGCCAGATTCATCAGTGCCTTGTCGGTTTGTACATTTACATAAGACAAGTGCTCTATCGCCAGTTTTTCCACTTTTTCGTCTATTGTGCCTGGAGAACCTATCTGACGAAAAAATTTCTTGGCTAGCTGTTGCTTTGACAATTTCCATCCCCTTCTTACCCCAGGTGCTGCTTATTACCAGTTTCGCACCAGTTTGATCTATTACCCGGTTGAGCAGGGATACTGCGACCGGATCAAATTTACTCACTATCATTGTCTGATTTGGAAGAAAATAAGCCCTACGGGGGATCATTGGGCCGTCAAAATCCAAGAATAGCACTTTGCTCATAACGCCACTATACAGGCAAAACCCCGGAGGCGCAAGCGATTTCAGATCGAGCTTGCCAAGCCCGCCGCCAAATGCTACTTTCTGGTGTTAGCCGCGGGGACAGGCATGAACGACTCAGGGCGTCTGATCCGAATGATCTACCGCATTAACCCAAATGAGGCACTATATGAAGCCATCATGACGGGAGCTAATCTTGGGATGCAGTTGCAAAGTGTTAACCCACTAAAACGGGATCCTACGCCTCCACTGCCTCTGCTGCCGACCAAGGATGCGCCTGTTTCAAAAATTTCTGTTGATGAGAAGCATTGCTCTTCTTGCTTTATTGCGATTCAACAAGGAACTTTCCAAGATACTGCAAATTCGCACTTGGTTTTCTGCAATAAATGTAGCTTATCAACTTCCAGCGTTGACTACAGGCGGATAGCCTTGCTGCTGGCGCTCTCTCAGCTTGTCTGGGCGGCACTGGCAATATAAACTTCGGTCCCCCCATACTGTGCCTGTTCCGGTCCAGAATAGGCCCCATTGAAAATATTGTATGCGCACTCCTGTAACAACGTGAAAGTTTGCTCTACGTTGGTGAGGGGCACCTTTTTGGTGCTGGTCCAATGATTAGATTGACGACCACCAGAACCAGCCATTTTGATGCGGGTAACACAGATGGTCGGGTCCGGGTAGACATGGGGTGCGTCTTCTAGCACAAGTGTCTGCTTATCGCCTTGTAAACGCCACCCATCCATCAAAAATGGGATTTGCAGATCAGGCCAGACCGCTCGAAAGAAAAGACACTCTACATCTCCCACGAGAAATATTTCTGGTGATTCGGAACACCACCCAAGACTTTCCAGGTGCACACTCGCGGCCTTTACTAATTTTTCGGTCCTTCCCGGTTGATAGCCCATTCTGGTATCCCAGAGCAGTGTTGCCGGGAAGCGACCGCGCAAACTTTCGAAGTTCTCGCCCCTTCTTAGGGTCACGTTAATAAGCTGGGCTCCTATTTCACAGCTTTCGGTTACTCTATATAACCGTTCAAGATGCCGGAAGTGGTAGTCCATGGGCTTATCATACCATATTTCGCAAGGGCATGCTCGTCTTACTTTGTGCCCTCTCGACCATTTCAGCCATTGTTCCGCACATCTCCACACATGAAACAGCCAATCAATCAATTCTTTCGTGATGCAGTGGCTACTGCTTCGATTGCCACCGGGCCCCCTTCTCCCATTTTTTGGGTGATGTCAGCGCCTTTTCTATCGACCAGTTATCACGAAGTCTCGCCCTTATCCGATCAGCCCCAAGACCAGTCTCCCGGCCCCATTCAGTGATTGTTTTAATTTGCCCGTTAAAGGAGATCAAACGGTTTTTGCTAGATAGTCTCCTTTGACGTTTGTGCGGCGTGCCAGGAGGGTGCGTTAATGCCTCTTCAATCGACCATCCGGCATCTATACGAGCACGTATAGTCGCTTCCTTAAAGCCTGTTTTTCTCGACCAGTCCGTAATAGTGTAAGTTTGGTCTCCGTGAGTGATTTTGTTGTTCGTGCGTGTGTTTGTTCGTTGTTGCTCTTGGGTTTCCCATCGAACATTTTCAGGAGAATAATTGCCTTCACGAAATTTAAAAATCAATGGAATTCCGTTGTTTCTCCTTTTCGAAGAAAATACCCCTCGCCAATCATCTTGAGAATAACGCGACCAACTTCCTCACTCCATCGCTCTTGCTGCGGGCGGACCACAAATCCTTCGCGAACGTTGCTGGCGATGGTGCTTCTACCCTCAGCTAGGACAAGCAGGTCAAGAGACCAGGGCCCCTCAAAGAGAAGTGGTGCGGGGGTTAGACCAACCCCCTCAATGATTTTTTTTGATTCGGCCCAGCTGAGAAATTTACCGCTGGGAATATCATACACATCGAAGAATTGTAATAATAGCTGCCCTTTTTGCGCCCCATAAGTAAGGTCTTGGACGTTAGATCCAAAAACCTCTCCATAAAACACCTTGTCCGGCGCTTTACGAAGTTTGGTGTCCAGATCATGTTGGGCCGCAACTTTCCACCAAAGATTGCTCTCATCAAACCGTTTAATACAGGTCCGGGAGCCAACCCACAGGCGTTCTGTACCGCTATGCCACGCGAATCGCGAGTTACAGCCATGCAGCTTTTCCATCAATACTACAGGTTCTCCATCCGTTAGAAGATGGGCATACCTACGATAACCCTCGATGTCAGTGTAGCACGGAATAAAACCGGGATCTTTCTCGTTCTCGCCTCCCATAGTCAGAGACTCCGGTTGCTCGTACTTGGTGAACCCAAGTTGAGAGGCTACGTCGTCACCGATCTTGGCGTCAGCGGGCGGGCGCGTCAGTAAGCCCATGGAAAAGATTCCACGGAGTTTCTTGGCCTTGATCCTGTGCGAACGCTCTGAGTCACCCAGGAAGGCCCATTGAGGCGTCAGGGGTGCTACAGCGTCTACCGGAATATAGGCGGCCAGGTCCCCTTCCTGCCAACCCTCTTTAACAGAGAAGATAACTGGATAGCTAAATACGTTGGTAACAAAAAGAGAATCCGCGTTGGGATGTTTCGTGAATGGAGGAAGTTTGACTACTTCGACTTTAAAAGTTGACATGGTGACACCTTTCGGCTCAGGATAGCACTTTTCTGGGGTTTGACAAGCCCTTCCCGAAGGACCAGTCCGTTACTTGATCTCTATTTTTCTTTTGTTACTTTCATTTTTGGAGTTTTATTATGACCTTAAAGAAAATCCTATAGGCGGCGATCAAACAAAACCAACTATAAATGCAAAAACCCGCCTAGATTTTGGAAACCTGGCGGGTTTTGATTACATTCCCGGCAGAGGTTCGACATCGAACGTGTAAGATACGTTCTCGAAGTACTTTTTGACGATAAGCTCATCGGCTGTGCGCCAGAGCATCCTCAGGTCGTGGTCAGAGCCCTTCGGATGGCGCTTGCGCATGTCGAACAGTAAGCCACACAAAGGATGATCCTTGACCATCATCGCGTAGTCTTTCTGCGTGACCTGATCCTTTGCCTTGCTCCAGAGGGCGATTAGGTCTTGGTAGGCCCCATCGAGGATGCTACGAGCGGCGAGCATCGCGGTGCGAGTCTCGGGCAGCGATGCAACCACTTCATCGACCTCACCAGCCAGGACGATGGGCACCACTCGCTTGGGAAGCAAGATGTTGCCATTATCCTTCAGCTGATGCAGGGCGACATAGGTCTTCGTCTTCCACTTGTAGCGACGGCCGGTGTTGTCACGAAGAATAACACCTTCGAACGTCTTGTCTTTCTCCTCCATCTCCACCAGGAAGCGAGAGATGGCGTCCTTTGACGGGAAGGTGTAGAACTCGGGCAGAAGGACATTGCGCCCGTCGAATCGCTTGTGGATACCGTGCGTGCCTTCGATGTCGCGCTCCTCCCAGCCATCCTTGTGGTTGACGAAGGCTGCGAGGAGATAAACACGCGGCGTTTGGTAGCGGCGCACCACCCGGTTGTAGGGCGTGCAAAGTTCCAGAACGAGCGTGTAGTTCTCCAAGCCCTTCAAGTCCTCGGGCTTGATGCCTGACGTGGACCAGAATAGGTCTCGCCAGGTCATCGAGTAGCCCTGGACTTCGCCAAAGCCGAAGGAGCCGCTGGTGTTGACATGCCACTCCCCCTTGTAGTGGTACAACAGGATGAGGGACCCATCTTCCTTGGACGCGCAAGAGAAGTCCGACCAGTTGAACTTGGCGAAGTCTTCAGCATCCTCACCGACGTTGAAGAATCGGTTGAATGCCTTGGCGACAAGGTTCCAGGTGCCATCTTCCAGAACGATGCCCCGGCACTCACGCACGATGGGGTGCAGCTTGGGGGAGTCGATCTGCGAGTACTTGAAGTTGACCAACGGTAGCGTTGGATGGCGATTGATGGCGAGATGTAGTTCTGCTGCCAACGACTCTAGGGTCGTCGAGCCATCACGGAGAGCGGTCTGGAGGGCGAGAGGGTTCACTGTTCACCTGATGTGAGAGTAGCCGCCGCAGAGGCGGCATCCTAGACATCTCAGGGAGCTAGGTTTTTCTTATTCACTGCCAAAGAAGGGACTTGAACCCTTACTCCCTTGCGAGAACCAGATTTTGTCGTGGGATGGTAGTCCCATGAGTCTGGCGCGTCTGCCGATTCCGCCACTTTGGCTAACAGCATCATACAAGGACGGTAGACGGAAGGAAGGGAGATGAACCCTTCGATGCCCCAGGGGGGACTTGAACCCCCACGTTCTTGCGAACGAGGGTTTTTAAAACCCTTCTGTCTGCCAATTCCAGCACAGGGGCAAAGTGAATGTCCCTGTATGATGCTGATTGGTCCTGTGGGACTCGAACCCACAACCCCGGAATTATGAGTTCCATGCTCTAACCGATTGAGCTAAGGACCAAGGTAGATGCGGTTACTCACCGCATCTATTTTTGCAACGATTGTAGCTATTGAATGCATTACTCGGAAGGATCTCGTCCGTCCAGCGGGCCCGGACCAGGTCTGTCTTCGCCAGGCGAATGAGCAGATCGCGCAGGGGAGCTGGGTAGAAGACGTTAGCGTCGTAGATGACCACGAGGCCACCGCTACGGCCTAGTACCCGAGCCCCAGCCGCTCGGCCTCCTCGGTGAGCGCGTCAGCAGCGGCCTGCCGGTCACTCTTGGAGAGACGATCCTCTGCCGATGGGACTTCGGACTTTTCGGACTTGAGGGGCTTCCTCTGCTTGCTGGCCTGGACCTGCAAGCGGATGGCCTTGTCATCCCGGCGATCCCGGATGGTTTCGACAGGGATCCCTGCCTCGATGGCCTTGAACATCGCGTTGGAGATGTAGCTCGCCTTCCCGGCCTCGACCAGGATGGCAGCTTCATCTTCCTTGACGCGACGAGCCGTTTTGTCGCGGAACATTAGGTGGACTGAGCGCACTACTTTGACCTCCAGTGAGCAAGTATTCTAGCCTACCCCCGGCCGCTTGGCAAGGGTTAGGACGAAACCTCGTCGCTGGCCGCGAGGTTCTCCGGGCTCTGGGCGGTCTGAGCATCGACCGGGGTGACATCCGCCGTCTGCGACGTGTTCCCCGGAAGCATCGCGCCATCTTCCTCCTGGGACTCGCGCAGGGCCTTCTGCCCCGCACGCTCCAACATCAGGCGGAGCCGCACGTTTTCCTTGTTTAGCTCGATGAGTTCCAGCATCAGTTCGTGGTGCGACGAGATGTTCGGGTTGCCGCCGGCCTTGCGGTAGCGATCCAGGAACATCGCTTCACTCGCCGCCCAATCCTCGATGGACTTGCGGTGGATGGTGCGCTCCGTCTTCGGCGACCCACGAGTGATGGTGAACGACGGGATGGTGCCCGAAGCATCCGTCTTGGAGAAGTGGATGACCAGGCGAACGCCGCTGTTGAGCAGACGACCCGCATCTTCGCGGGTGATGGCCCGGAGAACGTTGGGGCTGATGTCGCGGAGCAGTTCCTCCACGATGTCGAGACCCTGCTTCACTTCCTTCGCGCGAGCCGCCTCCAGCAAGAGGCGGGACTTCTCGGCCGCCGC
>JADYXS010000569.1 GCA_021772155.1 Candidatus Obscuribacter sp. | reverse complement strand
GGCCTATCTGCAAAACGAGACCGAATTGACCCGTTCGACACTGGTGCGGATTCTGAAGGAATCCGACCGATTGGCGGAGTTCTTTGCCGACCCCCAGCGGTTCATGGACGCGGTAGCTCACATCCTGAAACACGAACTTCATCGGCTTCTCGTTGATGGCATCAAGTACGAGAGAATCGAAGGAGTAGGTTCCGACATAGAATGGGAAATGCTCCTCTTCAAGAATGAGGAACTCATCAACTATCTCAACGCTCTGGCCGTGAACCATTCCGTCTACGAATATGTCGTTTATGAATCCGAGGTGGAGAAGGAATTCGCCAAGCGCCTGGACGAGCGGGAAGACATCCGGCTATTCGTTAAGCTGCCCGGCTGGTTCGAGATCGACACCCCGGTCGGCAAGTACAACCCCGACTGGGCCATCATCAAGCACGATGACCAGACCCTGTATCTTGTCCGCGAGACCAAAAGCACCAAGGACTTCTTGAAGCTGCGAACAAGCGAAGCCGACAAGGTCCGCTGCGGGCAGAAGCACTTCGAGACACTCGGCGTGGCGTTTTCAGTTGTCGTATCGGCGGATGAGGTTTAGAGCAGAACACCATGCAGATTTACTCAATTACACAGATTCTCTCTGATGCCGGTCTCGCGGCCCCGGATTTGCGCGTTTTGAATCCGAACCATGAAAACTATACCGCGCTTCTATTGCAGCCCGAGGGTGACATCGAGGCGGATGCCAACGGCGTGCGAAACGCCGACCAAGTGCTCGCACGCAGACAGTACGCTGCCTTTCTAAGCCAAGCAGCTTCAGAGCAAACGGCAGTCGTTGTTACCCCTGAATATTCAATGCCTTGGCAGGTCATAGAGGATTCGCTGCAAGCAGGGATTGCTCCTGCTGAAGGTGCTCTCTGGGTATTGGGGTGCGAAAGCATCACTATCGGGAACCTGAACGCTTTTCGAGACAGGATGGCTAACACTGCGAGTGTTCTCTATGAACCCCTCGCGCCTCAGCCTGGCCGTTTCCTTGATCCGGTGCTCTATGTCTTCCCTTCCGGGCCAGCACAAGGCTATGGTAATCTGCGCCTCGTGATAGTTGTGCAGTTCAAAACATCCCCTATGGGTGACGCAGGGCATTTTGAGATAAATGGTCTCCAAACAGGTAACCGCATTTACTACTTTGGTAACGGCACAACGCAGTTGCGTCTGGCCACGTTGATTTGTTCGGACGCCTTTGCCTTCTTAGATGCCCATGCCAATGAGCTTTATCATCGTACCCTGCTGATACACATCCAGCTTAACAAAGCTCCGCGACACGCACAGTATCGCAGATACCGCGAAAAGCTCTTGCAGTACGAAGGCGATGAGACCGAAGTGCTGTGCCTTAATTGGGCCAAGGAAGTGAATGAGCGATCCGAAGGCCAACGGACGTGCTGGCACCATTTGCCGTGTTCTGCATGGTATCTGCGTCCCGATTGGTTTGCCGATGACGATGAAACTGTAGCAGAGAACCACAAAAACGGCCTGTACTACACATGGCTGAATGATTCCAGATGCCGTGCATTGTTCTTTACCTACATCCCGGCGATATTCACGATTACAGCGTCTAAGGTTGCGCATCACGGGGTTGTAGCCGCCTTATCACGTCGCCGGGGGCCTATTCTGAACTCAACCCGTGTTTGGGACGATGCTAGTGGCCAGTGGGTCGTTTCAAACGCGGTGACAGACGGTTTCGCTGCGATTGTTGCGGAGAGCGGCAATGCTTCAGCGGACATCCAGGCTTTGGCGAGTGCAAGTCCCCTTCGCGCTGAACGGACCTTGGCATTGTGCGCCGGGCAGATTTCGCAAAGCGATTGGTTTTCGCCAAAGAAGCTCGACTCGTGTCTGATCGGTACCACCGAAGTCATGCGCCGCATCACCGCATGTCAGGACACGGACGAAGGGGCGCGTCAGTTTCGCACCAAACGTTTGCGGACCGCACACCGAGTCGCGTCCATTTTGACGACTCAGCTTCCGGCAGCGCTCGCCGACCTTCAATCCGGATTCCGGTTTGACTGGTCATCACAGTCCCCCCACACCAACATCATTTCTTCCGCAGATCGCCGAGCCACCGCAATTTACCTTGGCGACGAGCACACGCCTGAAACGGCTTACAGCGTCGCCGCAAAAGCTGCCGATCACATTGGTGAATGGGAGACGACGCCAGATGCCATCATAGAAGGCAGGCAGAGGCTGCACGTTTGGTACAGAGACAATCAGGGCAATGATGTACCATGCAACCCTGATCGGTACGTGCAATATGACGAGATTCATACGGAATCGCCCTTCGATATCACGAGGTCGAAATGACGGTCTCTCTCGAACAACTCTGCAATAAATTGGCACCCCGCTTTCCTGATCTAAAACAGGTGGACGACAGCGTTGTTCGCTTCGAGAGGAAGGCTGCCGGACGCCCGTTTGCTGTCTGTTATGTCGATGTGTCTGCACACATCCCCGATTCGGCGGCCGCATTGAATGCTTACCAGGACAGAATCGTCGCCCGCCACTACTTTGACAGTAATAAAAGCCTCCAATGGAGCAACTACCTCTTCTTCCTTGTTGACACGCTACCTGCGCCAGCGGCAAGGGCAGTTGTGGAGCGTGATCGAAAGTACGCACGCAAATTCGTACTTACCGAGCCGGAATTGGACACGGCGCTTTCTCCTCCGTCATTCCAAGTGTCCGATGCGGCAGTAAGGACCGATATCCTTGCGACCTGGACCGGAATCCTGGCGGCGGCCAACCTGGACAGGGCCATCCTTAACGACGAATCCCTCCCCAAAAGACTCGACCTGATTGAGGCATCATTTGGCCATGCGGCCCTGGCCGTCCCTTCTGCCTCCTCATCACCCCGGCAATCCAAACAGCCTTTCCTGAAGCAACTCGAATTAAAGACGTTCCGGGACCACCCGCTCACGAGACAATTTGATCTTGGCCTGGTCACCTTGATTTGCGGTGCGAATGGCACAGGCAAGACCTCTCTGATGGAAGCTATCGAGCTGGTCTATTGCGGACGCACCAAACGCAATCCGGGAGCGTCTGACACGTATTCGATGACCGCCAAGTATGCGGATGGAAAAAGCGAAAACGCGAACGATCGGCGCGTTCAATCATTGTTTAGGGATCGTCATCTCGCTTGGTACGGGCAGTCGGAAACGCGAACGAACAACCTATTCCAGACATTCTCGCGATTTAACTTCTTGAACACCGATGCGGCCGTCGGTTTGGCAGAAGCTAAGGACGATTTCGAGGAAGATTTGTCGAAGCTCCTGGTCGGTCCGGACGCTTCCAAGACGTGGCGAGAAATCGGACGCACCGCCGAAAAGCTAGGCGAAAAGATCAAAGAACTCGAAGGCATCAGAAATCAAGTCGATCTCGACTTGGCCTCGCACAGCCGACAGATTGCCGCATCGGGTGAGCTAAAGCAGGAATCCGGCGCTGTGCTAAAGAGGCTGGACGAAATGCTTGCAAGAACGACCTGGACGAGAGACGACGTTGAACCTGCGCCATCGGTCAAAGCACTTGTCGAGTCACTCTCTGAACTCGACACACTGATTAAGCAATCGATTGGACACGAGTGGGTCGGAGCGCCAGTAACCTTGGCGAAGATGCGTCAGTTTGTGAAGGATGCTCCTGCTCGCATTGAGGCCGGTGAAAAACTTGCAAAGCAGATCAGTGACGCTCGTGCTTCCGACCGTCGTTTGCAGCAGGAGGGGACGCGTCTGCAGAGCAACCTGGCCGAGTTGGGCGAATTATCAAAGCTCATGGAGGCAGGCTTGCCCGAGCGTCTTGCTGAAATTCAGCGTGTGACGCCGCTAATTGCCAAGCATCAGCAGGTAACTGTCGGCTACGATGAGCACAAAATGCAGCCTCACCTGTTGCAAGCAGCGGCCCTCACTGTTTCTGCATTTGATTCATCCGCTACGAAAGAATCTTCTAATGCAGCCAAGAATCTTGACGGAGCGCGAAACCACTATACCTCGTTCAATGCACTTTGCGATGAATCGGTGAGCTTAGGGCAGAGGCTTCGCGAGATAGCCGGTCAGATCCTTGAAAATGCATCAGAACCCGACCAGTGCCCATTGTGCCATACGCAGTTTGCCTCCGGTGGGCTGGCTTCACACATGCATATTGGCGTCGATGCACAGCTTGAAGAAAAGGCTGCCGCGCTCCTCAGTGTGATTCGTGAACATGAAACGAATGCCGCAGAAGCTGTAGCCAAACAGTTGGCTGCGCAGTGGGCGGTCATCGCTTGCCAAAGATTGGAACAGCCACAGAGCATTTCCGTCTCGGAATTGGTGCGCCTTGTATCGAATAGTCAGCGTGAGTGTACCGACCTTCTCGTGAGCCAATCGCGTCTCTCAGGCGAGATCAGTCAACTTCAGAAGTCGGGATTGACCGCTGAGCGATATCGCCAATTGGTCACTAAAATGTCCGGTTCTCTTGGAGTCGTCAGCAAAGAGCGAGTCAAACAGGAGATTGAAAGGATAGAGAACGAGGCAAAGTCGCAGCTTGCTGAACGCAATGGACACGCAAAGACGATTCAGGAAGCTCTTACCACCGTAGAAACCGTTCTCCCGCTCACGGAAGGCACCTCCATCGAATCTGCCCTTGCACAATTGAAGGAACGGCTCGTATCCGACGAATCATTGCTCGACAAGTTGGCACCGTATGCCCCCCGATTTTCCTGGCCAGAGGGCCAGCCGTTTTCAGAACTCGCGGTTACAATTGGCACAGTGCGCCAGCTTGCAGGTGACTACCAGGTCACGCTATCAAAAGAGCAAAGTGCGGTCAAAGTGCTTGCGGAGGCATCGACTCGCAAAGATCAACTGGAAAAGCAGCTTGCGGGATTGCTGCCACGGATTGAACGCTTTAGCGAGGCCAAGCAGGTACTTGCCAAAATTCAGAATGAGCACTCGCTTAACAGCGCAATGGAAGAAGCGCTCCGTCAGAATCGCGTGGCAATCGAGGCCATCTTTTCTCGGATTCACTCCCCAGCCGAATTCTCGGGGCTTGGAGACTCGTTGACCACGCTGGTGCGCAAGAGCGGAGCCGGAATCGCGAACCTTCAGCAAATCAGCACAGGTCAGCGAGCTGCGTTTGCGCTGTCCTTGTTCCTGGCGCAAAATGCGCAACTTCGATCCGCTCCGCCCGTGATTCTAATCGACGACCCGATTGCCCATGTGGACGACCTGAATTGTCTTTCGTTTCTCGATTATCTCAGAGAAGTTGTTGTCGCTGGCGAACGCCAGGTTGTATTCGCCACGGCGAATGACAAGTTGGCCATGCTCTTTGAACGGAAGTTCGATTTCCTGGGAAGCGAGGACTTTCGTCGGTACGACCTCAGTCGATAGAAACGTACTCGAATTGCCAGAAAGGCATATGGCCTATTGGCTTCCGCCGTCAAACTGCCGACGAATTCCGGCTTCCCAGCCCCGGACCCCCGCCAGAAAAAGTTCAATAGCCGTCTTGTCGCCCCGACTATTTTTAGAAAGAAGCCATTCGGCGAGTACGTCGAAGGGCTTTCTTATTGTCGGGACGAGGTTTACGTCGTCGAGTCGGCAGTTCAAAAACACGATTTCGAGCATTCGACGC